>NZ_CP004388.1:1967500-2267500 GCF_000300235.2 Thalassospira xiamenensis M-5 = DSM 17429
TTGGTATTTTTCTGGCGGCATTGCTGTTTGGGATGCTGTATCAGGGCGGGGCGGAGCTCAGCTTTGAAATCCCGACGATTTCGAACGATATGGTCGTGGTTATTCAGGGGCTTGTTATCCTGTTTACCGGTGCGATGGAGCATATGTTCCGTCCGCGCGTGACCCGGATTTATACAGCGTGGCATTTGCGCCGCCGTGCGCAGGAGGCCGCATAATGGATAATTTTGAACTGGTTATCCTGCTTCTGGATGCGACGCTTCGGACATCGACCCCGCTTATTCTTGCCGCACTGGCCGGGATGTTTTCAGAACGGTCCGGCACGATCAACCTTGCACTTGAAGGCATGATGCTGGGCGGGGCGTTTTCGGCGGCGGCTGTTGCCTACTATGTCGGAAATCCCTGGGCCGGGTTGCTGGCGGCAATCGCAACGACGATCTGCCTTTCGCTTCTGCATGGTTTTGCCTGCATCACGCATAAGGGCAATCAGGTCGTATCGGGCATGGCGATCAATATCCTGATGTCGGGCCTGACGGCACTTGTCGGGATTGCCCTGTTTGCGCAGGGCGGTAAGACTCCGTCGCTTGACCATGCTTCCCGGTTCCAGCCGATTACCTTGCCCGGCGCGGATGCCGTTGCCGATGTCCCGGTTCTGGGATCGATTTATTCAGAATTGCTGAGCGGTCATAACATTCTTGTCTATGTCGCATTTCTGGCAGTACCAGCCGCGTGGTGGGTGATGTATCGCACCCGTTTCGGTTTGCGTCTGCGTGCGGTTGGCGAAAATCCGGGGGCGGTTGACACCGCCGGTATTGGCGTGGTCGCCATGCGGTATCGTGCGGTGATTTGCAGTGGCGTTCTTGTCGGTATGTCGGGTGCGTATCTGTCGACCGCGCAGGGGGCGTCGTTCCTGCAGGATATGACGGCGGGCAAGGGTTATATTGCGCTGGCGGCGATGGTATTTGGTAAATGGCGGCCTTTCCCGGCACTGTTTGCGTGCCTGCTGTTTGGTTTCCTTGATGCCGCGGCAACCCGCATGCAGGGTGTTATCCTGCCGGGGATTGGCGAGGTGCCGGTGCAACTGGTGCAGGCATTGCCCTATGTTTTGACGGTAGTCCTGCTGGCGGGCTTTATTGGCCGCGCCACGCCGCCAAAATCGCTTGGTCGTCCGTATGTGAAGGAACGCTGATCGCGTCGCGGTCAGCTTCCCTATCCGGTATATCTGGCAAACGAGGCTGTGATGAATTCCAAACAGGTCTTTTTCATCATTGCCGTTCTGGCTGTTTCGCTGCCTGCCACGGTTTGTGCCGTGCAGGCCGCCGAAATTACGCCGACAGTTGTTTATTCGACCGGTCAGCGTGGAACGACCACGATCGTGGGGCCGAACTGGCAGCCACACAGATCGGTCTTGGAGCGGATGTTGTTTTGCAGCTGGTCGGTGGCACGGGAATTGGCATTTTGCAGATAACAGCGGATGCCGGAAAGCTTGGGATTGTATCGGATGCAAACCAGAACGGACTGCATTCGGAATTGGTTCTGACATCGATGGTTAAGCATGTCGATGTCGCCGTTTTCGAGGTATTCGCGGCGGCGCGAGATGGGGACTGGAAACCGGGTATTCTAAGTCTTGGCCTTGCCGAAGACGGGGTTGACTGGACGTTAGACGATTAACAGGGACCTGATCATGCCTGCGATGAAGGATGCGGCCGATGCGGCGCGCAACGACATCATCAACGCCAGGTTACGGTTCACGACTATATGCAGAATGGAACCTGCCCGCGATAAGCGGCAGGAAAAACAGGATAAGACATATGACATCGCAAACTGTAATCAACGCCCCCCGCGATTTGATTGATGCGGCACTTGCCGCGCGTGACAGGGCATATGCGCCCTATTCGAAATTCCACGTCGGCGCAGCCCTTCGGACGGAGCGCGGGCAGATCATTGCCGGATGCAATGTTGAAAACGCGGCCTATCCCGAAGGTGTTTGTGCCGAGGCCGGGGCGATTTCGGCGATGGTTCTGTCGGGTGAAACCAAGTTTGACGAAATCGTCGTTGTGGGGCTGGGGGATGTTGCCTGTACGCCATGTGGCGGGTGTCGCCAGAAAATCCGGGAATTCACTGGATCGGATGCGACGATCTATATCATCAATGATGCAGGCAAAACGCTTTTGACCCTGACACGTGAAGAACTTATTCCCCATTCCTTCGGGCCGGAGAATTTGAAATGAGCAACGTCAAAGCCGCATTGGAAATCATTGCCGCCAAGGCACCGGGCTTTAAGGCCGAGGTCGCACTTGTTCTTGGCAGTGGGCTGGGGGGCGTTGTTGACGCCGTCAGTGATGCAATCAAAATTTCCTATACCGACCTGCCGGGCTTTCCCAAGCCGACGGTAGTGGGCCATGGCGGACAACTGGTTCTGGGCCGTATCGGGGGCGTTTCCGTTGCCGTCATGCAGGGCCGGGCGCATTATTATGAACATGGCCGTTCGGATTTGATGAGCGAGCCGCTTGAGACATTGCGAGAATTGGGTGCAGACCGGCTTATCCTGACCAATGCGGCGGGCTCTCTAATCTCCGAGGCATCACCGGGGAACCTGATGCTGATTACGGATCATATCAGCCTGTTCGGGCCCAATCCGTTAATCGGATATCATGGTGATGACCGGTTTGTCGGTATGGATGTGCCGTATGATCCGGAAATCGGATCGGGGTTGAAAAATACTGCGGCCGAGCTTGGTATTGACCTGTTTGAAGGCACTTATTGCTGGTGCACCGGGCCGAGCTTTGAAACGCCGGCCGAAATTCGTGCACTTAAGGTTTTGGGGGCAGATGCGGTCGGGATGTCGACTGTGCCGGAAAACATTCTTGCCCGGCGTCTGGGATTCCGGGTGGCGGCAGTCTCAAACATCACCAATCTGGCCGCGGGCATGAGCCCGACCGCTCTTAGTCATGAACAGACACTTGAAATGGCGAAAGAAGGATCTGCCAATTTGATCAAGATCCTGCTGCGTTATTTTTCAAGTGATGCATGAAGATTTTTTGATCGGGTTTGGAAACGTAATTCAATAATAAGCGCGCAGGAGAAAGCATATGCTGCCGCAGGAAATCATTCGCCGTAAACGTGAAGACGAAGTACTGACAGACGCCGAAATCGCCTTTTTCGTAAAGGGCATTGCCGATGAAAGCATCAGCGAGGGGCAGGTTGCCGCCCTTGCCATGGCCGTTTTCTTTAACGGCATGACCATGGATGAACGTGCGGCCCTTACGCGCAATATGCGTGATTCCGGGACCGTTCTTGATTGGAAGGCGCTTGGCCTTGAGGGCCCGGTCGTTGACAAGCATTCCACCGGTGGGGTTGGCGACAAGGTCAGTCTGATGCTGGGGCCGATTGTTGGTGCGTGCGGCGCATTTGTTCCGATGATTTCGGGACGGGGCCTTGGTCATACGGGTGGGACGCTGGACAAATTTGATTCCATTCCGGGTTATCGCACCGCGCCGACCCTGGATGAATTTGCCAAGGTCACACGTGAAGTCGGTTGTGCCATCATCGGACAGACCGCCGATCTTGCCCCTGCGGACAAGCGTTTTTATGGCATCCGCGATGTTACCGCGACGGTCGAAAGCATTCCGTTGATCACCGCATCAATCCTGTCGAAAAAGCTGGCAGCGGGTCTGGATGCGCTGGTTATGGATGTCAAATTCGGATCGGGCGCCTTCATGAATGAATATGATCGCGCGCGCGAACTGGCCGAAAGCATCACCGAAGTCGCAACCCGCAATGGCGTGCCGACGACAGCGCTTCTGACCGATATGGAGCAGGTTCTGGGCGATACGGTTGGCAATGCACTTGAAATGCACGAAGCGGTTGATTTCCTGACTGGCAAGCATCAGGAACAGCGGGTTTATGATGTTACGATGGCGCTGGCAGCGGAAATGCTGTTATTGACCGGTGTTGCAACCGATGTTGCCGATGGTTTGCAGAAAGCAAGCGACGCCCTGACATCGGGCAGGGCTGCCGAGGTGTTTGGTAAAATGGTGTCGGCCCTTGGCGGCCCGGCTGATTTTATCGAAAACACGTCGGCCCATCTTGAAGCAGCACCAATGATCAAGCCCGTCAGCGCGGCAAAGACCGGGCGCGTTGTATCGATGGATGCGCGCAAGGTCGGTCTGGCGCTGGTTGCGTTGAAAGGTGGCCGGACGCGTGCCGATCAGAAGATCGACTTTGCTGTCGGCTTTACCGATTTCATCAAGGTCGGACAGGCGGTTTCAGCCGAAATGCCGCTTTGTAACGCTCATGTCCGTGATCAGGCACAGCTTGACGAAGCGACTACCCTTTTGCGCGAGGCAATCGTCATTGGCGATGGCGAGGTCGCCAGAACCGGTTCGGCAGCAGCAGTTCGCGAACGGATTGTTGCCCGTACCAAAGGGTGATTAATCGGGCGCGCAAAAATGCAGAAGGCCGGGCAGGATGATTGCCCGGCCTCTTTGTTCGGTCTGTGTGGCTAGTTTCGTGTGCTTTCCATGATCATGGTAGCTGCCTTTTCCGCGATCATGATGGTCGGTGAATTGGTATTGCCCGATGTAATGGTGGGCATGATTGAGGCATCGGCAATCCGAAGCCCGTCAAGCCCGCGCAGGCGCAATTGCGGGTCAACTACCGATGCCGGGTCCGCACCCATGCGACATGTGCCAACAGGGTGGAAAATTGTCGTGCCGATATTGCCCGCGGCTTTGACCAGATCATCCTCGGTCTCGTATGACGGGCCGGGTTTGAATTCTTCGGGCCGGTACGGGGCAAGGGCGGGCTGATTGGCAATTTTGCGGGTCAAACGGATTGAATCAACCGCGACCTTTTTATCGGCATCCGCACTGAGGTAATTTGGTGCGATGGCCGGTTGGTCGCGAAAATCGGGTGATTTCAGGTGGATGCTGCCGCGACTTTGCGGGCGCAGATTGCAGACACTTGCCGTAAAGGCCGGAAAGGGATGGACAGGATCACCGAACTTTTCAAGCGATAGTGGCTGCACATGATATTGCAGGTTTGCCGTTTCAAATGATGCGTCCGATTTGGTGAAGATGCCAAGCTGGCTTGGGGCCATCGACATCGGCCCTGATTGATTAAACAGGTATTCCAGAGCGATCCCGGCCTTTCCGACAAGGCTGCTGGCCTGTTCGTTCAAGGTCCGAATGCCAGAGACCTTGAAGGCGCAGCGCAATTGAAGGTGATCCTGAAGGTTTTCACCGACCTGTGCGCTTTCATGGATAGTCTGGATGCCATGTTTTTGCAAAACATCGCCGCGACCAATACCCGACAATTCCAGAATATGGGGCGATCCGACGGCACCGGCCGACAGAACGATTTCACGACGTGCCGTGACGGTTTCAATCTGGCCACTGCGGTCATATTCAACGCCCGTGACGCGACCGTTTTCAATGATCAGGCGACGAACTTGCGCGTGCGTGCGCAGTTCGAGGTTTTTGCGCGACAGGGCAGGCTTCAGAAATGCCTTCGAGGTATTCCAGCGAATGCCGCGTTTCTGGTTGACGGCGAAATAGCCCGACCCCTCGTTATTGCCGCGGTTGAAGTCGGCGACCTTGGGGATGCCTGCCTGTTCGGCGGCATCCTGAAAGGCATCAAGGATTTCCCAGCGCACGCGCGCCTGTTCAACCCGCCATTCGCCGCCTGACCCGTGCATATCATCTGAGCCGAGATAGTAATCTTCGGATTTTCTGAAATGCGGCAAGACGTCATCCCAGCCCCAACCGTTACATCCCGATTGCCGCCAGTGATCATAATCGGCAGCCTGACCACGCATATAGATCATGCCGTTGATCGACGAACATCCGCCCAGAACCTTGCCGCGCGGATATCCCAGTGATCGGCCATTCAGGCCGTTCTCGGCCTCGGTTTTGAAGCACCAGTCGACATTCGAATTGCCAATGCAATAAAGGTAACCCACGGGAATATGAATCCATGGATTGGTATCCTTGCCGCCGGCCTCTAGCAGAAGAATGCTGGCATCGCCCATTTCCGAGAGGCGATTGGCCAATGTGCATCCGGCAGAACCGGCGCCAATGATAATGTAATCGAAGCTATCCAATGATCGAACTCCGTTGCGTGACGCGGGGATCATTCCGGACAGGGTAAGGTCGTGTGATCATGTTTTCTATCCTCCCAGTGGTATCGTTGTTTCGGCAGCACAATTGGCTGCATTTGATTTTGGCTGTAACGCTATCATTGATTGCCGGGATCGGAAATATAATCGATGGCGGGATGCGTTCCGCGATACGGAAAACTCCGAAAGTAATTGAAAATTGGAATAATTATATAAAAATCAAACTGTTGCGAAGAGATTGTGATGTCGTAAGTTGATGGCATATCACAGCGTTTCACAGCACATATGCTGCCTTATGGCCGGAGCATCCGATGATCCGATTTCCTCTGATTGACAGGCTTCCGATCTCGTCGACGGGTGCCAACCCGGCATCGCCCCGCCGACCCGGAGCATTACGGCGGCAGGCCGGGCTTTGGGGCGGGATGATCCTGTTTGTTGCCATGGTGCTGATGGAGCCACCAAGTGGCATGAGTTCGATTGCCTGGTACTCGGCATCCCTTGCCGCCTTGATGGCCGTTTGGTGGTTGTCGGAAGCGATCCCGATAGCGGCAACAGCACTGGTGCCGGTCGCCCTGGCGCCGGTATTTGGTTTGGCATCGGTTGCACAGGTAACGCCGCACTATGCCAATCCCCTGATATTCATGTTTTTGGGGGGATTCATCATTGCGATCGCCATGGAGCGCTGGAACCTGCATCGACGCATTGCGCTGATGATCCTGAAAACGGTAGGGTTTAGGCCGCGTGCTCTTGTCGGGGGCTTCATAACCGCCACGGCATTCCTTTCGATGTGGGTCAGTAATACCGCAACCGCGACGATGATGTTGCCGATTGCGCTTTCGATTGTGAATTTGCTTCGAGACAATGAAACGGAACCGTCCAGAGGCATTGAGGACGACGATGAAAGTGTGACGGAAAAGCTTGCTCCGCTGACGCGCAATTTTGCGCTGGCCCTTCTATTCGGGATTGCCTTTGGTGCAAGCATCGGCGGGATCGGGACCCTGATCGGGACGCCGCCGAATGCGTTGCTTGCCGGTTATCTTGCCAGTAACTTTGATGTCAGCATAGGGTTCGGGCAATGGATGATGCTGGGGGTTCCGTTTGCTGCGGTCCTTTTGCTATTCTGCTGGTGGATACTGACATCTGTTGTCTATCCGCAGGCGGATGATCTTCCGGAAAATGCACGACATGCTTTGGCGCGTGATATTGCCGCACTGGGACCGATGTCACGCGGGGAGAAGTCGGTTGCCATCGTCTTTGTGGCGACGGCCTGCCTGTGGCTTTTCCGACCGCTGATCGAGGTGGCTTTGCCCGATGTCCCGATCAGCGATGCATCGATTGCGATGTTTGCTGCGATTGCCTTGTTTGCGATCCCGGTCAAGGCACGTGAAAATCTTTATGTGCTGGATTGGAAGGCGACATTGCGGTTGCCTTGGGGCGTTTTGCTTTTGGTGGGCGGCGGACTGGCGTTAGGGGCGTTGATCAATGACAGCGGCCTTGCGGCCTGGATTGCCGGAAATGCCGGTGCTTTACCAGACCTGCCGGTGTTCGTGCAGATCGGTCTGATTGCCTTGATGGTGATCCTGATCAGCCATCTGACATCCAATACGGCGACGGCTGCAACCTTTTTGCCTCTGGTGGCAACTTATGCGTTGGGCGAGGGCATCGACCCGCTATTGCTTGCCGTGCCGGTGGCGATTGCCGCAAGCTGTGCCTTCATGTTGCCGGTGGCAACGCCCCCGAATGCTATTGTTTTTGCCAGCGGCTATCTGAAAATTGGCGATATGGTTCGCGCCGGTGCGGTTGTGAACCTTGCCGGGCTTGCTCTGCTGGTGGTGTTTTCCATGATTCTGGTGCCCATTCTGTTTAAATAACAACTTCTTTGTGCGCAGGGCTTGCATTGCCGTTCATTAGAAAGCATTTTGATCGGTAACGAAAATTAACAATCAAAGACGAAAATTCAGGGCGGAAGGAAACAATATGGGCAAGCTTGATCGGCGGCGTCGCGAAATTCTTGAACTGGTCGCGGCGAACAGTTTCATGACGATTGACACATTGGCCGATCATTTTTCCGTTACCCCCCAGACCATTCGACGTGATATCAACGAGATGGCCGAAGAAGGGCTTGTTGCGCGTTATCATGGCGGGGCGGCCAGCCTTTCGACCACGGAAAACACGGCATATACTGATCGGCAGGTTCTTAACCTTGGCAGCAAGCGCGAGATTGCCAAGCTGGTAGCGCAGCATATCCCCGAAGGGGCGTCGATATTCATCAATATCGGCACCACGAATGAAGAGGTTGCGCGCGCGTTATCGTCACACAAGAGCCTGAAAATCATCACCAATAACCTGCATGTCGCCCAGATTTGTGCCGCCAATCCGGGCTTTGAGGTGATTATTGCCGGTGGCGTTGTTCGTCAGCGTGACTTTGGCGTGATTGGTGAGGCGACCATCGATTTTATCAACCAGTTCAAGGTCGATTACGCGATTGTCGGGATTTCCGGCGTTGACGAAGATGGTAGTCTGATGGATTTCGACTATCGCGAAGTCCGGGTGGCGCGTGCGATCATTTCCAATGCCCGCCAGACGTTCCTGTGTACCGATGCATCGAAATTCGGGCGGCGCGCGATGGTGCGGTTGGGGCATCTTTCGGAAATTGACGCCCTGTTTACCGACCGTCATCCCGGCCCGGTTTGGGCCGATGTCATCCGTGAAGCGGATTTGTCGGTTTATACCGTGAATTGACCGGCAACAACGATTTGCGATCAGGCAACCATATGGTCGCCGCGCTTGCCCATCCGCATGGTGATCGGACCTTGGGACGAACCATTGAGCATCTGGGTCAGATGTTCGTTATGGGCGTCATCAATATCGTTTGTCCGACCCGACCAGTACACTTTTCCCGCGTGCATCATCACAAGGTTAGCGTAACGCGTGCGGGCGATCTGCATGTCATTGGTGATGGTAATGACGGTGGTACCGCGCTGGGTCGCGATCTTGCTGATCATCAGTTCGATATGGTTCGACAGAACCGGATCAAGACCCGCGGTCGGATTATCAAGCAGCAGAATTTCCGGATCGGTTGAAATGGCACGCGCAATGCCAACGCGCTTTTGCATGCCGCCGGAAAGATCACCCGGGGAAAGAAAGGCACTGTCTTCGGACAGTCCGACATGACCAAGCAGATTGATTGCGTGGTCTTTTGCGGCCTTGCGCGTCAGTGTTCCGCGCTCGATCTGGCGAAAACAGATATTTTCCCAAACCTTCATGCTGTCAAACAGGGCGTTTTGCTGAAACAGCATGCCAATCCGTTCGGCCCAATGTTTTCGCGCAGGCGAACTGACCTGGCTGACATCGTCACCGCCCAGCATGATCTTACCGCTGTCGGCTCCGTGAAGACCGACGATACATTTCAAAAGCACGCTTTTACCAGCCGCCGATGGGCCTATGATCGCCATGGTTTCACCCTTGCCGAGCGACAGGCTGACATCATCAAGCGCGGTATTCGGACCGAACTTTTTGGTCAGTGACTGAACCGTGATGAAGCCCGATGTTGACGCAGCGGTAGCAGGTGTGGAAGGCGTGGTCATGAAGATGTTTATCCATTGCTGTTTGCCCGCCGATCTTCGGCATTTGACGGGCAGGGGGCAAGCCCGAAATTTGCAAAAAAGAAAACGGCCCCGTTTCGGGGGCCGTTTCAGACCGCTGACAAACCCCGTCATATTTTGGCGGGGTTTTGCTTTTAGAGGTGTTTGAAAGCTGGCTTGAGTGTGCCGAGGGGATTATCCCTCGGCGATTTGCCCCTTGGGGCCCAAAGCCAGGGCTATTTTCTTGATATTTTGGGCGGCGGCGGCCAGCAGACATTGGCATTTGACATTGATCAGTCCCCGGAACCTTGCATATCGATTACCGTGAAGCTGTTTGGCATCTGCAAAGGAGCGTTCGACCGTCTCTTTTCGGCGCTTGTAAACCCGCTTGCCCCACTCTGTCAGACGATAGGCGTCAGCCCGGTCTCTGGCGTCTTGCCAGACATGGCGCGTGACAGTTTTTCGGTGGTGGGCATTGGCGGTACAGGAAGCCAGCACAGGACAGGTGCGGCATTTTTCCGGGTCGCTGTGATAATGGCGGTATCCATTTCGGTCGGTTGTCGCATAAGACAGAAGCTGACCTTCGGGGCAGCGATAAGCATCACGTTCAGGGTCATAAACGTATTTGCGTTTGGGGATGTAGCCTTCCCGAAGGTTCGGGCGGCGATAGCCCGTCACGCCAAGGATGTCACGATCTTCAAGGCCTTTGGCAATCGCGGCGGTCGCATAGCCCGCATCCAGTCCGACGGCGATAACATCAAGGTCAAAACGCTGCCCTTTGTCGGTCAAGACGGTCGAGATAGGGAATACTGTCATGCAGATTGGCCGGGGTGGCGTAACTGTCGGTAATGATCCCAAGCTTGCCATCGACTGTGCGGTGATCGAGATAGAAAAAGCCCTTGGGCTTGCCGTCGCGCACCATATATCCGCTGTCGGGATCGGTTCGGCTGATCTTGGTTTCTTTCTCAACCGGCTGGCGTTCTTTGGCTTTGAGCGGCTTTTTCGCATGAGCCGTCCGGTCTTCCTCAATCGCCAGATCCAGATCATCCCAATAGGCCGCGCGCGATTTGGCAACCACTTCGCGGTCCCATTTGTTCTTGTTGGCATCGGCCTTCAAATGCGTGCTGTCGGTATAGAGAACCTTACCATCCACCAGCCCGTGCCTGATCGCCTGCTCGACGATCTCGTCAAAAATATCCTGCGCAACACTGGCATCATGATATCGACGCCGCCGGTTCTGCGACAGGGTCGAGGCATCAAAGACCTTGTCGGTCAGCTTGAGTTGCAAAAACCAGCGATAGGCGACATTGACCTCAATCTCGCGCACAAGCTGGCGCTCCGAGCGCACGCCAAACAGATAGCCAATGAACAGCGCCTTAAACATCATCACCGGATCAAGGGCGGGACGGCCATTGTTCGCGCAGTACAAATCGGCCACGCGCGCATGGATAAAACTGAAATCGATCACGGCATCGATCTTACGAAGCAAATGATCGCTGGGGACCAAACTGTCGAGTGTCACCATCTCAAGTTCGGTTTGATGTGGGCTGGGTTTCTTAAGCATTCCCCATTGAATCAAAAATCCCCGCCAATGGCGAGGACTTTGTCAGCAGTCTGAAACGGCCCCGTTTCGGGGGCCGTTTCCGGTACGCAATCTGTGGAAGTCCACCGGGCGTTTTGCCTAGTGCGACAGGATCTGGCTGAGAAACAGCTTGGTCCGTTCGCTTTTGGGGTTCGCAAAGAATTCCTGCGGACCTGCCATTTCAACGATTTCACCGGCATCCATGAATACGACGCGGTCGGCGACTTCTTTGGCGAAGCCCATTTCGTGGGTCACGCAAAGCATGGTCATGCCTTCCTTGGCGAGTTCGACCATAACGTCGAGCACTTCCTTGACCATTTCCGGGTCAAGGGCCGAAGTCGGTTCATCGAACAGCATGATTTTCGGCTGCATGCAGAGCGAGCGGGCGATTGCCACACGCTGTTGCTGACCGCCGGAAAGCTGGCCGGGGAATTTGTGCGCCTGCTCTGCAATCCTGACACGTTCCAGATAGTGCATTGCTAGATCAATGGCTTCTTTCTTGGGCATTTTGCGAACCCAGATCGGGGCCAGCGTCAGGTTTTCCAGCACGGTCATGTGTGGGAAAAGGTTGAAGTGCTGGAACACCATGCAGACTTCGCGGCGCACGGCTTCGATGTTTTTGACATCGTCGCCAAGTAGAATGCCATCAACGGTGATTTCGCCGCTCTGATAGGTCTCAAGACGGTTGAGTGTACGGATCAGGGTCGATTTACCCGAACCGGACGGCCCGCAGATAACGATGCGCTCGCCCTTGCGGACATGCAGGTCGATATCCTTGAGAACATGGAAATTGCCATACCATTTGTTGGCCTTGCTGACGGTAATCACTTCCTCGTTCGACGGAGGAGGGACAACGCCATTGGTGGTTTGTGCTTCTGTAGCTGTCATTGTTTTTTTCCTCTCTCCTTACCGTTGCTCGCCCTTGCGGAGCTCTTTTTCAAGATAGGCCGAATATTTGGCCATGGAGAAACAGATCAGGAAGAAAATTGCCGAGGCGAAGGCATAACCCTCGACGTAGTATTTCGTCCATGCCGGGTCGCTGCGCAGTGCCAGCTTGACGGTGCCAAGGAAGTCGAACAGACCGATGATGACCACCAGTGTCGTATCCTTGAGCATCGAAATGAAGCTGTTCACGGTCGGTGGGATTACCAGACGCAAAGCCTGCGGCAGGATGATCAGGCGCATGGACTGCCAATAGGACAGGCCAAGGCTGTCGCCGGCTTCGAACTGGCCCCGCGGCACAGCTTGGAGACCGCCACGGAACACCTCGGCAAGATAGGCCGCGGTGAACAGAATGATACCGATCTGCGCGCGCAGCAGTTTGTCGATGGTCACACCGTCCGGAAGAAACAGCGGGAACATGACAGATGCCATGAACAGAACCGTAATCAGCGGCACACCACGGATCACTTCAATATAGACAACCGAGATCGTCTTGATCGCAGGCATATTCGACTGACGTCCCAGTGCAAGAAGCAAGCCCAGCGGGAAGGCAAAGATGATGCCGATCGCCGACAGGATCAGAGTCAGCGGAAGTCCGCCCCAATAGCTGTTCTGCACATAAGTCAGGCCAAGTGCACCGCCCCACATCAGGATTGCAATGATCGGAACCCCGATCACCCACATCGGGATGATTGCCTTGCGGAAGGAAGGATATTTAACCCCGCCAAGGCTGAAGCAAATGATGCCCATCAGGACAATCATAGCAAGAAGCGGGCGCCATTGTTCGTCGTACGGATAGGTTCCAAACAGAATGAGACGCAAGTTGGCGTTCACAAAGCCCCAGCATGCGCCGGTGACTTCGGCACAACCTTCGATGGAGGGCGTCAGCGTTGCATTGATGATCCCCCAGTTCACGAGTGGCGGAATAAGCCACACAAGGAATGCGATGGAGCCTAGTGTCAGGAGGGTGTTGAACCAACCGTCAAACAGGTTCTTTTTTGACCATGTAACTGCACGGGCAGAAAAAGTGCCTGTAGGAAGCGGAGGTAATTTTGCCTTATCTGCCATCTTACCTCTCCACCAGTGCCATTTTCTTGTTGAACCAGTTCATAAAGAGCGAGGTCAACAAGGACAGACCAAGATAGATCGACATGAAGATCGAGATTGCCTCGATCGCCTGACCGGTCTGGTTCATGGTCGTGTTTGATACCGACACCAGATCGGGATAACCGACCGCGACAGCAAGCGAGCTGTTTTTGGTCAGGTTCAGATACTGGTTGGTCAGTGGCGGAATGGCGACGCGCATGGATTGCGGCAGAATCACCTTGCGAAGGGCAACCGAACGCTTGATACCAAGACTATCGGCAGCTTCCCACTGGCCGTGAGGGACGGCCTGAATACCGGACCGAACAACTTCGGCAACATAGGTTGACGTGTAAACCGTCAGGCCAATTAGCACGGCAAGGAACTCGGGTGAAACATTTGTGCCACCACGGATGTTGAAGCCTTTGAGTTCCGGTATGTCCATATCGGTCGGCGCACCGCCGATCAGATAGGCAATAAAGACCAGGCCGACAAAAATACCCGTTCCGACAAGAAATACCGGGAATGGCTGACCGGTTTCATCCTGACGTTTTTTAGCCCATTTTTTGATCAAGAATATTGCAACGAAAGCGATGATCGCGGCAATTCCCATCAGGGTATAGGCATTATCGGCAACCGGAACCGGCATATACATGCCACGTGACGTCAGCAGGACGCCGGGCAGGGGTTCGAATGCGTCGCGCGGATGCGGGAACGCGTTCGGAATGACGGCATACCAGAAGAAAAGTTGCAACAGGACCGGGATATTCCGGAAAATTTCCACGTAAACAGTCGCCAGTTTCCGAACGATCCAGTTCGACGACAGGCGCGCAATCCCGAAAATGGTACCGATAATGGTACACAGGATAATCCCGAGTAAAGACACCTTTACGGTGTTCAGAAGGCCAACCAACAGTGCGGTTGCATAGCTGCTTTGTGCACTGTACTGGACCATGCTTTCACTGATTTCGAACGAAGCTTCGAGATCAAGGAAGCCATAACCGGTTGAGATGTTTTGTCGTTCCAGGTTTACCAGCGTATTGGAAACCAGATACCAGCCCGCCAATATGACAAGTCCGATCGCAATGATTTGATACAGTATTGCGCGAACATTCTCGTCATTCAGGTAATCGACGACGGTCTTGGAACGAACACCCCCCGGGGCATTTTGAGTCTTACTCATCTGACCCTCAGGTGTAGATTGTATCCAATGTGAGTGGCCTTAACGAAAAGCTCCGCCCATGCGTTCAGGCAGTGGGGCGGAGCTTCGTTAGGCGATTTTTAGCCGACGCTAGGTATTAGCGAACCGGCCAAGCATATTGCAGGCCACCGTCGGTCCAGAGAGCGTTCAGGCCGCGCTCGACACCCAGTTTCGCGGTAACGTTTTTCTCATAGCTTTCGCCATAGTTACCAACCTGCTTGATGATGCGGTATGCCCACTCTTCGTCAAGACCAAGAGCTTCGCCCATGCCCGGGGAAACGCCCAAAAGACGCTGGATGCCGGGGTTGGTGCTGCTCTTCATTTCGTCAACATTTGCCATCGTGACGCCGTATTCTTCGGCCTCGATCATGGCGGCAAGAGCCCAGCGACCGATATCAGCCCACTGTTCGTCACCCTGTGCGACAGCCGGTCCAAGCGGTTCTTTGGAAATGATTTCCGGAAGAATCATATAGTCGTCCGGGTTCGGCGCCATGGTGGTACGGATCGAGGCAAGGCCCGATGCGTCAGTGGTGTAAACGTCGCAACGGCCAGAGAAGAAGGCAGCAGTTGCTTCGTTGATGTTTTCGATAACGACCGGTTCAAAGCTCATGCCTTTGGCACGGAAGTAATCAGCCAGGTTGAGTTCGGTGGTGGTGCCCGGCTCGACGCAAACGGTTGCGCCGTCAAGTTCCGTCGCGCTGGATACGCCCAAGGCTTTCGGAATCAGGAAGCCCTGGCCATCATAGTAGTTGATACCAAGGAAGGTCAGGCCAAGCTTGACGTCGCGCGTCAGGGTCGCCGTGGTGTTACGCGAAAGGATATCGATTTCGCCAGACTGCAGAGCGGTGAAACGCTGCGCAGCGGTCAATGGGGTGTACTGAACCTTGTTAGCGTCGCCCAGAAGTGCAGCAGCAATGCCACGGCAAACGTCAACGTCAATACCTTCCCATTTGCCTTCGGCGTTGGCAGCGGAGAAACCCGGAAGACCGGTGTTCACGCCGCACTGAACGAAACCTTTAGCCTTGATGCCGTCAAGCACAGCGCCCGCGTGGGCATTGTTTGCGGCGATGGCTGCAACAGACATTGCGCCAGCGGCCAGGATCGTTTTGATTTTCATTAGATGAGCTCCCTCATTAGCAAAGCATTCTTTATGGCTTTGGTAACTTTTATGCCACCCTGGATATGCCAGAGCAGCATATCCTACTGTCCTGTTTTTATCGGACCACCAAATTAAGAAATTTTCGGCTGGTATGTGTCAAGCCTGAAAAATTTTACGCTGGGGGCTTGTTCTTCAAATTTACGCCATTTCCTCGCTTTGGTGATGTACTGAAAAACGTTGTTTTGACGACTACAGAGCCTTTTTGCTGTTAAAAAACGCCATATTTCAAAAGGTTAAAAACCTGTTCGAATGGTCAGGTTCTGAAAAGCAACAAATCTCAAAATTTTTTTGTTGTCAGCAATGAAATGAGTATTTTTTGACCAAATGTAACTGTTGCTCAAAAAATAAACTCTGTTGCGGCGCGGAATCGACTTGCGATGTGCGCTGAAATCAAATCGGCACGCTTTATGGTTCTGATTAATCTTTTGCAAAAACGAAAGCCCCGTCGATCACGCGACGGGGCTTTGATGTTCTGAGCCGGACGTCTCGGCCTAGCTGCGCAGTTCCGGTAAATTGGAAAAAAGTTCAAGTGCTGTTGGGTTTGCGAGTGCTTCCTGATTCTTCACCGGGCGCCCATGCACAACATCCCGGACGGCCAGTTCGGTGATTTTTCCTGACTTTGTGCGGGGAATATCGGCCACGGCAATGATCTTTGCCGGGACGTGACGGGGCGTACAATTGTTCCTGATCTGTTTGCGTATACGGTCGATCAGAAGTTCGTCCAGCTGATATTTTTCGCGCAGCACAACGAAAAGGATGACCCGAACATCGTTATCCCATTCCTGACCGATAACGATGGATTCTTGAATTTCGGGGAGCTTTTCGACCTGACGATAAATCTCGGCGGTGCCGATCCGGACACCGCCCGGGTTAAGCGTCGCGTCTGATCGGCCGTAGATGACCATACCGCCGTCATCGTCAAGCTCTACATAGTCGCCGTGGCACCAGATGTTATCGAAACGGTTGAAATAGGCTTCTTTATAGCGTGCGCCATCGGGGTCATTCCAGAAACCGATCGGCATGGAGGGGAAGGGGGCGGTGCAGACCAGTTCGCCCTTTTGATTGCGGATTGATTTGCCGTCATCGTCAAAAACATCAACGGCAAGACCCAGTGCGCGGGTCTGAATGATGCCGCGCTTCACCGGTAAGACCGGACAAGCAAGAACAAAGCAGCCCAGAATGTCGGTCCCGCCAGAGATGGAGGCCAAATGGATATCGGATTTTATATCGCGATAGACATAATCGAAACTTTCGGGGGCCAGAGGCGATCCGGTGGATGTCATGGCACGCACCGTCGATAGATCATGGGTTTCCCGTGGTTTAAGTTCGGCCTTTGCCAATGCATCGATATATTTGGCCGATGTCCCGAACAGGGTCATGCCCTCGGCATCGGCATAGTCAAACAATATATTTCCGCTGGGGTAGAACGGCGATCCATCGTAAAGCAGCAGTGTCGCCCCAGCCGCAAGGCCGCCCATCAACCAGTTCCACATCATCCAGCCACACGTGGTGAAGTAGAATACCCGATCGCCGGGCACCACATCGCAATGCAGGACATGTTCGGAAACCTGTTTAAGAAGCGTTCCGCCAGCGCCATGCACAATGCATTTCGGTTTGCCTGTCGTGCCGGACGAAAACATCACATAAAGCGGGTGATTGAATTCGACCTGTTCAAATACGATCTTTTCCGGACTGAAGGGGGCTAGGAAATTATCGTAGGAAACGCCATTGCGAATGCCGGTCGTGTTGGTGCCATCAAAGGCATATTTGACGATGACAACTTTCTGGATCGTCGTGATCCTGTCGACAACATCGCGGACTTTTTCGCGAATGTCGTGGCTTTTGCCATTATAGTGATAGCCGTCAACCGTAATCATCAATTTGGGTTCGATCTGGCCGAACCTGTCAACGACGCCCTGAACCCCGAAGTCGGGGGAGGCCGATGACCAAGTGGCACCGATTGCGGCTGTACCCAGCATTGCGATCACGGTTTCGACCATGTTGGGCATGTATCCGCATACGCGATCACCCTTTTTGATGCCTTCGGCGCGAAGTGCCTGCGAGAATTTCGATACCGCGATATTCAGGTCGCACCATGAGATACGGGTTTTGACCTTGTCTTCCCCCCAGAAAACGAGCGCGTCGGTGTCGTCATCACGGACCAGCAGGTTTTCTGAAAAATTCAGTCGGGCATTCGGGAAGAACTTTGCACCGGGCATTTTGTAGCCGTCAACAAGTACTGAGTCACCCCAGCTTTCTGCCTTCAGACCGACATAGTCGATAATTGCGGGCCAGAAATCTTCCTTGCTGGCAACCGACCAGTCATAGAGCGCGTGGAAGCTGTCCAGTTTCAGGCTGTGCTTTTCGTTCACCCAGTTGCGGAACCGGGTGACATTGGCGTTTTCAACGCGCGCTGGACTGGGCTGCCAAAGCAAATCGCTCATGATGGATCCTTTGTTTCCTGCCTGTTTTCTTGCAATTACCGACCATTTTTAAGGCTCAAATCGGTATCTCCCTACCACTTTTTTACGGTGAATTATGTTGCACGGCAAGAAAAGTCATGGGGCAGAGTGGGCGAAGTGTGAACTATCTTGCTGAAAGTCAAGTTTAAGAGTTTCAGGTTTTCTTCTTAGTGTTATGAAAATTAACATTAATTTTATTGGGTTTGTTGCCAGTTTTTTGAATGGAGGGTGATCGGGCCCGGGAAATTCAAGCGTTTTTCGGTAATTAAATAACCAAAATTTGCGATCTTTTGTTCGATTGTGATGTGCTGAGGGTGTGTTGTGCGGTGCGGTATTTCGAAACGGCTTGCGCTTGTCTGCATGCTGACTACTCTGTCGGAAATGAAGCCACCATCCGGAGTTGATAGCATGTCCAGAATCGATGAAAATCGCCCGTTTGTATCTGTAAATATTGCTGTTCTGACGGTGAGCGATACCAGAACGCTGGGGAATGATACCTCTGGCCAGATTCTTGCTGATCGGATCGAAGCCAAAGGTCACAAGGTCGCGGCGCGGACTATCGTAAAGGATGATTTCGACACGATTGTCTCGCAGCTCCGGCAGTGGTGCGATGATCCGAAGGTTGACGTGATCATCAGTACGGGCGGGACTGGTGTGACCGGGCGCGATGTTACGACAGAGGCCCATCAGAAGGTTTATGACAAGGAGATCCCCGGGTTTGGCGAGCTGTTTCGCTGGCTGTCATATGCCAAGATTGGCACATCGACTGTTCAATCGCGTGCAACCGCTGGCGTATCTTGTGGAACTTACATGTTTGCCCTGCCTGGGTCGAATGGTGCGTGCAAGGATGCCTGGGATGATATCCTGTTCTATCAACTCGACATTCGTCACCGTCCATGCAACTTCGTCGAACTGATGCCGCGTTTGACCGAAAAGTAATCTGCCGCTCAGGTTTTAGACGAGACGATCACCTTCCGTAGGACGATTTTATGGAAATTATCACCGATCCCTTCTTTTACCTTGTCGCAATTCCGGCAGTTTTGATTGCTGGTGTGTCAAAAAGCGGGTTTGGGGGTGGGCTTGGTGTTATGGCAGTGCCACTGATGGCATTGGCGTTGTCTCCGCAGGCCGCGGCGGCAATTATGTTGCCTATATTGTGTCTGATGGATATTGCCAATGTCTGGGCATACCGGAAGAAGTGGGATCGTCGCAATATGATGATCCTGATACCTGCCGCACTTCTTGGTATCCTGATCGGTACATTATCGTTCAGCTATCTGAATGAATATGCCGTGAAGCTGATTATTGCCCTCATTGCCATCGGCTTTACACTTGATCACTGGTTTCGTGGAAAGAGGCGTGGTGATAAAGTCAAGCCTGCCAATTGGGGCATGGGATCGTTTTGGGGGACCATTGCCGGTTTTACGAGCTTTGTCGCGCATGCTGGTGGTCCGCCGGTTTCTGTGTTCCTGTTGCCGCAGCGAATGGACAAAACGGTTTTCGTCGGTACGACCGTCATGTTCTTCATCGTTGTCAATTATGTGAAGCTGATTCCGTACTGGTATCTGGGGCAATTCGGTGGTGCCAATTTCGGAACCGCGCTTGTTCTGGTTCCGGTGGCGCTTTTCGGGACGTGGCTGGGGCTTTGGGCGCATGACAAGGTCAATGAAAAGCTGTTTTATCGGGTGTGCTACACCTTGCTGTTTATTACCGGTTTAAAACTGCTGTCTGATACCGTTATCCACTTTGCCAAGATTTGAATGACGTTCTGGTGTGATTGATGCGGTAATTTTGTGTTCATCAGGTTGAATTTTAGGGCGGGAAATTTCCTGCCCTTTTTCTTTTGGCGTGATTTAATCGGGAAAATTATCTCAAACGCACTATGTAAGCATTTTTTTCATTAACCAATCGGGTATGAATTGCATATAAATTGCACGCTTAAGAATGATGCATAAAAAAAAGCATCAACACGGGGTGAAACCAAATTTTGCAAGGGGAGCTTGCGGGAATGCCCGAACGAATTTTGCAGGTGGCAACAGAGATGTCGCAACTTGCCAATGAGAAGATCACAGAAATAAAAGGTGTAACCCGGGCTACGCGGACATTGGCGCTGAATGCGTTGATCGAAGCAGCACGTGCGGGGGAAGTAGGCCGCGGGTTTGGCGTCGTTGCCAACGAGGTTAAGGAAATCTCGCAGCGCGTAACCGTCATTACCGAAGAACTCGAACATATGTTTGAAAGTCTGGCGCTTGATCTTGAGCGAACGGCGCAAACGGCGCGTGGAGACCGCTTTGCCGACCTGTCACGATATGTTGTCGAGCTTATGGACCGAAACCTGTTTGAGCGGTCTTGTGATGTTCGATGGTGGGCCACAGACGCCGCGGTTGTTGATGTTTGCGAGAACCCGGACAACGGTGAAATCGCCAGCCAGACATCGCAGCGCCTTGGCGTGATCCTTGATTCCTATACCGTCTATCTTGACCTTTGGATTGCGGATTGTAGCGGCCGGATCATTGCCACCGGGCGTCCGGATAAATACCGTCTTGTCGGTACAGATATCGGTCACATGCCGTGGTTCCGCGAAGCTATGCGATGCCGGGATGGCGGGGCGTATGCGGTTGCGGATATCGCGCACAATGAGCTGCTAAATAACGCGGCTACGGCGACCTATGCGACGGCTGTTCGACGGGGCGGTAAGGCAAAAGGCGACGTTATCGGTGTTATGGGGGTTTTCTTTGATTGGGAAAACCAGGCACCGATGGTGGTAAAGGCATTGAACTTCAGCGACGAAGAGCGTGCACGCACGCGTGTAATGCTGATTGACTCGCAAAATCGCATCATCGCGGCGTCCGATAATCAGGGCGTCTTGAGCGAGCAGATCCGGTTGGAGGTCAAGGACCCCAATCGTGGTTCCTATCTGTTGGCGGATGGGTCACTGGTCGCTTATGCGCTAACGCCCGGTTATGAGACATATAAGGGGCTTGGTTGGCGCGGGGTGATTGTTCAACAGCCCCGAAATGCCATCAAAGCAGCTGATAAGCCGGGGGCAAAGCTTTCAATGGCGTCATAGGGGCGGTCGGCAGCAAAGCCAGACCAAGTAAAGCATAGCAACCAGAAAAGCGGGCACCGTCGGGGCTCGCTTTTTTGCTTATGCGCCTAGTGTTCGTGAAACATCTTAAAATTGGTTCCTGCTTGCGCAGGCTGGAAAAAGGAGATAGCGGTAAAATATAATATTACGACAATTCATCGATGAATTGTTAAAATAAGCCGCGGGAGGTTACCTTGACGTTGCTGTTTGCCAAGCTTGCAGTATCAATTTCTGTTGTGCTGGGGTTATCCATCCTTGCGGAGCGTACAGGCCCGCGTGCCGCCGGGGTGCTTTCCGGATACCCGCTTGGAACGGCGATCCTGCTTTATTTTATCGGGCTGGAGCAGGGCGTTGTGTTTGCGACAGAAAGCGCCGTCTATGCCCTGCCGGGGCTGATCGCAACACTTGCCTTTCTATATGCCTATTACCTGACGTCACGGTTGTTGTCAGACCGCCGGATGATATTGCAGATACCGGCAAGTTCCGTCGCGGCCTTTGGCGCATTCATGTTCGTTTCATGGATTTGCCAGCAGATCCAGTTTACCCGGATTTCAGGTGCCGTTACCCTGTTGGCTGCCATGATCGTCGCTCTGATACTGTTTCGGGGGATCGAGAATGTTCGCATATTGAACCGGGTGCGATTGACCCGACGCATCGTGCTGTTTAGAGCTGTTCTTGCCGCACTGATTGTTCTTGGCATCAGCGGTATTGCGGCATGGATCGGACCGAAATGGGCCGGGCTTTTTTCTGGGTTCCCGGTGACGCTTTATCCGATGATGCTGATCCTGCATGCATCTTATGGCATTGGTCCATTGCACACGGTAATCCGTAACTTCCCAAGAGGTATGGGATCGCTTTGGATTTATATTCTTGCGGTGACGTTCACGTATCCGGTTTGGGGTATTAATGTTGGTACATTGCTTAGCTTCGCGGCAGCGACAGTTTATTTGATCGCTTATTCCACTTTGGTCTGGATGCGCGAAAAGTCCGTGCGTGTCTGAAGCCGATCCCATAATATTACAATATATCAGTTCCCAAGGCTCCAAAGCCTGCGACCGGAAGGATGATCTGCATGCAGCAGGTTCAGTCATTGGTAAGGGCAATCAGCATTCTGAACACGCTTGCGGATAGCGAGTACGGGATGACCTTGACCGAAATCGCCCATCAGGTGCATTTGCCGCCCTCTACCGTGCACCGGTTATTGACGACGATGCAGCATGAACGCTATGTCACATTCGATGGTGAACGAACGCTGTGGTCGATTGGCGTGCAGGCGTTCAGTGTGGGTAATGCCTTTACGAAAAACCGTAATCTTAGCCAGATCGCGCGCCCCTATATGCGCGCCTTGATGGAAGACAGTGGCGAAACGGTCAATCTGGCTGTGGCTGATGGCGGCGAAGTTATTTTCCTGTCGCAGGTGGAATGTCGCAAGATGATGCGGGCATTGGTAACGCCAGGCCGCCGGGCGTTGATGCATTGCTCGGGTGTGGGGAAGGCGCTGCTTGCATTTCTGCCTGATGAAGAGGTGAATGCGGTAATCACGCAGCATGGTCTGCCAAAAATCACCGAACGTACACTGATCAGTGCCGATACGCTGAAAAGTGATCTGAACCGGTCAAGGCAGCGTGGATACGCACTTGACGATGAAGAACATGCCATTGGCTTGCGCTGTGTAGCAGGCGTTGTACGTGATGAGACAGGACTGCCGATTGCGGCACTATCCCTGTCGGGCCCCGCTGCCCGCATACCGAACGAACGGATTGAACAGTTCGGATTGAAAGTCCGGCGGGTTTGTGCAGATCTTAGCCGTGAATATGGCGGCAAACCGGTGTAAGATGATCAGCCCGCATTGATGTTCATGCAGGCTGATCTTTAAACCTTGTATTGCGTTTTACATTCCCGGGCACGAAATGCCGGTTCCGCCAAGGCCGCAGTAACCATCCGGGTTCT
The DNA here is from genome assembly GCF_000300235.2 of Thalassospira xiamenensis M-5 = DSM 17429. Lineage (NCBI taxonomy): Bacteria > Pseudomonadati > Pseudomonadota > Alphaproteobacteria > Rhodospirillales > Thalassospiraceae > Thalassospira > Thalassospira xiamenensis. Next base: position 1,990,667 of record NZ_CP004388.1, read on the forward strand.
TGTGCAGATACTGCTGATGGAAGTCTTCTGCATAGAAGAATGGCGGGGCGTCTTTGATTTCGGTTGTGATGGCATTCCGCCCGGCGGATTTGAGCGCATCAAGATATTGTTTTCTTGACGTCTCAGCGGCTTCTTTCTGTGTGTTGTTCAGGGTATAGATTACCGACCGGTACTGTGTGCCGATGTCATTGCCTTGGCGCATGCCCTGGGTCGGATCATGGTTTTCCCAGAACAGACGCAGCAGCGTCTGATATGAAATCACAGCCGGGTCATAGACCACCTGAACAACTTCCGCATGGCCGGTCATACCGCTGCAGACCTCCCGATAGGTCGGGTTTTCGGTGTAACCACCTGCATAACCTGCGGCTGTGGTATAGACGCCGTCCTGTTTCCAGAAAAGACGCTCCGCCCCCCAGAAACAACCCATGCCAAATACAACCGTTTCAAGGTTGTCTGGGAACGGACCTGTCATCGGGTTGCCTGTAACCACATGGCGATCTGCGACTTGCAATTTCTCGGCGCGACCGGGCAGGGCGGTTTCGGCAGACGGGATAGAGACTTTTTCTGGGGCGATCGAAGAGAACATGTCAGAACCTGCCTTGAGTTAATGGACTGAGTTGCAATTTAACCCAGATTGATGCTTTGGCAATTGCCTTCACGGTAAATTGTCTTCGAACATTCTTTTGGTAAGGGCCGTGCGGGACGCGATAATAAGAATCCTGCATGTCATTATCGCTGGAAGCCGCTGATTTGCGACGCGCAAGACATTTGAAATCATCCTTGCTGATTGGTGGCGGTGTAATCAACCTGTTCATCGGGTTCGTATTCCTGCCTCTGCCGCCCCCATTTTTCGGGATGGTTTTTATTGCGATTGGCATCCCGATGCTGGCGGCCGGGTCAAAACGCACAAGGCGTTTCATCCAGTATTTGCGTTGGCGATATTACCGGCACAACACCAGAATCGAGGCGGTTCTGAAGCGCCTGCCGGGGTTTCTTCGCAGGCATGGCCATAAGACAAGGCCGGAAGCGCTTCATCGACACCGGTCATTCGGTCACTGGGCAGGTAAAGCATCCGGGGCGAGTATGCCACCCGACGATAAATCAAAACCCTGAAGCTTTTTCCGAAGATGTGATTTCAGGGTTTTATGTGACGGATCAGACAGTCAATTCCGGCGCGTTTCAGGCCGCCACACGCTGATTGTGCTTCGGACTGGCTGGAGTACTTTCCGGTCATCAGACGGAAAAACAGACCTTGACCTTCAATCGCAATGCTTTGGACCTCGTGGCTTGCGCCACGAAGGATGCCGTTACCCATGGTTTCAAATTTCAACCAACGGGATTCAGCCATTTCACGCGAACGATAGGCCGCCAATTGCACCGCGTAATAAGAAGAACTGCTTGTTTGAACCGGTTGAGACGCTTCTGGCTTGGGTTCCGGTTCACGGATCGAAGGTGCAGGGGCCTCAGCAATCTTTGCTGGCTCGGTTGGAATTTCCGCAGTGCTCTCTTCAGCTTGGGCTTTGTTTGACGCATCCACCATTGGAACTTCGATCAAGGTGCTTTGTGATGCAGATGTTTCATCTTCCAGTTCCAGCGTGCCGCTTTCAATGGGACGCGTTGTTGAAGTCAGAGCTTTGTTTGACGCCCTTGGCGTAACCGCATCGCCTTTGATCGTAGGTGGTGTCGTTGCCGCGGTTAGTTGCTCTGTTTGGGGGACAACAGACGGTGCAGCAATTTTCCTTGCTGGTCGGTCAACAGAGGTCAGGCGTGCTGTATTGCTGCTAACATCCATTTCCATTGCGGGACGCGCAGCCGTTGAATCCTCGGGCGGAATGTCGAGCGCGACAGTGTTTTTGTAAAAGTCGCGATTTCTTTGCACCGTCGGCGGATCGGGAAGTTCCGGGCCGGGCGCAACGATTGCCGAAGCAACCACCGCATCAATTTCGCGCGAGCGGGCAAGATCCGGATTGCTGATATCCATCGCCTTAATGCGCTTTTGTGCAAGGCTTGTGATCGTACCGCTTAGCATAATGCCGTTACCGCAATTGATCGAGATTGAGGCATTCGGATCGGCTGCGGTCAACCAGAGATAAAGGCGCCGCGCCTTTGCATGTTCGTTGGCAAGATCAAGTGCCATGGCATGACGCAGGTCATCGGCCGGATTGCCCTGCAGCGATATCGGTTCTGCTGCATTGTCATTCAGGGCTTGGTTCGAAACTGTCCCGGCAGATGCATTATCAAAGAAAAGACCGCAGGCAGCACTATCGATGCCAGATGCTATTGCCGTTTGCGATTGGCTGTCCGTATCGCTGATTTTGATTTGTTTGGACCCAGTTTTGTTGCCAAACAGCGACATCATATCGTCAGAAGAGCATCCGGAGAGCAGGGGGACGAACAGTGCAATCGTCAGGCAGCCGTATTTCCAGCGCGACGATATGACGGATTTGGCGCTTTTATTGATCAATTGGCACCTGATTTCCCTTTGAGCCCCCGAAGGTCCATTGCATGGACTTCACCAATTTTGCAACCGGGCGGCACACTGTCAAGCAGTCAGAGAAAACAGATGATCGATTTATCTCAGCGTTTCGCGGGATATCGTCGTTTCGATACGATTAGCGGTGTTATGCACTATCAGCGGTTCATCAATGGGATGACAATCCCGGCAAGAAGCACCAGAACGGTAATCGCCAGAACGATGTTGACGATCCCCTTGCTAAACTGGTTGGCTACTTCGTGGCTGACGCCGGAATCCTTTGCGCGTGATTTTGCCGCGCCGCCATTTCCTGCGCCACTTTCCTGACGGGTCAGGATTTTCACAACCTGTTTTTTGTCGCGTTTTGTGGCGTCGTCATATTTGTTTTCGACAACGCGAACTTCGGAATTGTTATTGTTGGTCAATGCGTTTTTCGCAGAATTGATCGCGCTTTGATAATCCGAAAGCGTTTCCAGGTCCATTTGCTGTCCTGTGCTGCGCACGACAACAACAGTATAACTTTTCCGCAGCACAGCGTCAGGCATGACCAAGTCCAGTTCCATGTATTACCCACAAGAGGGGTAATACATGGCGACAAACGTGTGTGTTGCAAAGCTATCCTAACGAATAGTTTCGGAAGGTTTTTTTGCGGTGCAAATCTATTGCGGAATTTTTGCTGACAGCTCTTTGTATTCGTCGCAATCCATACCGCAGACTTTCTCCAGTCGCGCAAGGTTTTCACGCGCCATGTCGGGCTTTCCGGTCTGAAGGAACAGTTCGCCCTGATATTCCAAAGCACCCTTGTGTTCCGGATCAATCATCAATGCGCGTTCGTAGTTTTGGGACGCACTTTCAAGATCGCCTGATTTCCGCTGACTATAAGCAAGATAGTTAAGGATATCGGCATTTTTCGGATCATCTTCGAGCATGCCTTCAAGGCTTGCGATAGCCGTGTCGTATTTGCCAGCATCAATCATTTCGACGACTTCGGACAGATCGGGTGTGTCGCTGCCCCAACTGCTGCCGCTGCCCATCGCCAAAGCTGCGGAGGATACAGTACCCAATGCAAGCGTCATTGCCAGCGATGCAATAAAATAACGGGTTTTACCTTTGGAATTCATTGTCGCTACCTTTTCCTTAAAAAACATATGCACCAGATACGTTGGGGGCTTGGGATCAGTTTCGGATTTAGCACAACTTTGCGTTAAGTGCAGTCACGAGTTGGTGAAAGAAATATATTCCAAAGCTCTGAATTAGGTGGCGATTGCCAAACGAGTGTTAAAACCTTTGGTTTTGCTGTGCCGTTCTGAAATACGCAAAATGCGAAGGCCCGCAATAAAACATGCGGGCCTTTGTGGTTTTGCCTTGAAGTGGGCAGGCGATCAGAAATCGGCTTCGATTACGCGATCACGGATTTCGGTCGCCATGTTTTCGGCCAGCTCATCAATCCCCATGGTTCTCTGATGCTGAAAACCGAGGCGACGGACCGAAGCTGTTTTTTCCTCTGCTTCGCGTTTGCCAAGAGCAAGGATCAGCGGGATTTTCGCGTGGCTGTGTTCGCGAACCTTGTAGCTGATCTTCTCATTTCGAAGATCAAGCTCAACATTCAAACCTTTGGCCCGAAGTGCTTTTTTGACGTCCTCTGCGTAGCTATCGGCTTCGTTGGTGATCGAGCAGATCACGGCATGAACAGGTGACAGCCAAAGCGGCAGGCGGCCGGCATAGTTTTCGATCAGAATGCCAATGAAGCGTTCGAGCGAGCCAAGGATCGCGCGATGCAGCATGACCGGACGATGCTTTTCACCATCTTCGCCCATATAGGACGCGTCAAGGCGTTCAGGTAGTACGAAGTCGGCCTGAAGCGTGCCACACTGCCAGTCACGACCAATCGCATCACGCAGAACAAACTCAAGCTTCGGCCCATAGAACGCGCCTTCGCCCGGGTTAATTTCAAGCGTCAGACCAGCTTCTTCGGCGGCTTCGCGAAGGGCGGCTTCTGCCTTGTCCCAGATTTCATCAGAACCGGCACGGACTTCCGGACGGTCCGAGAATTTGACGAGGATGTCGGTAAAGCCGAAATCCTTGTAAACCGATTTCAGAAGGTCACAGAAAATCTTGGTTTCCGAGACAATCTGGTCTTCTGTGCAGAAGATATGCGCGTCATCCTGAATGAACTGACGCACACGCATGATGCCATGCAGGCCGCCGGACGGTTCATTACGGTGGCAGCAGCCAAATTCAGCCATACGCAGCGGAAGATCACGATAGGATTTGCTGCCCATACGGAAAATCTGCACGTGGCACGGGCAGTTCATCGGCTTGAGAGCCAGAACCTTTTCCGGGTCGTCTTCATCCGGGGTTGTGGTGAACATGTTCTCGCGGAACTTTTCCCAGTGGCCGGATTTTTCCCAAAGGATACGGTCAACAAGCTGCGGTGTGCGCACTTCCTGATAACCTTCGGCATCAAGACGTTCACGGATATATGTTTCTACCTTGCGATACAGCTTCAGGCCCTTGTCGTGCCAGAAAACCGAACCCTGTGCTTCTTCCTGCATGTGGAAGAGGTCCATTTCGCGGCCAAGGCGGCGATGATCACGCTTTTCGGCTTCCTCAAGCATGTGCAGGTAGGCATCGAGGTCTTCCTGCGTTTCCCAGCAGGTACCATAGATACGTTGCAGCATCTCGTTATCCGAGTTGCCACGCCAATAGGCACCGGCAACCTTCATCAGTTTGAAGGCTTTGCCGATCTTGCCGGTCGACGGGGCATGCGGGCCACGGCACAGGTCAATGAAATTGCCCTGGCGATAGCAGGTGATGGTTTCGGTTTCCGGAAGATCGCGGATGATCTCGGCTTTATAGTTTTCGCCCTTGTCGAGGAAGAATTTGATCGCTTCGTTACGATCCCATACTTCGCGTTCGATTTTCTCGTTCCGCTCGACGATCTTGTGCATCTGCTTTTCGATCTTGATCAGATCGTCCGGCGTAAAGGGCGTCTTGCGGGCAAAGTCATAGTAGAAACCGTTTTCGATGGACGGGCCGATCGTGACCTGCGTGTCCGGATAGAGTTCCTGAACCGCTTCGGCCATGACATGGGCGCAGTCATGCCGGATCAGCGGCAGAACTTCCTTGTGCCCCTTGGTCACGATTTCGATGGCGGCATCAGTATCGATTTCGCGCGACAGGTCGCGCAATTCGCCGTTAACGATGATGGCAAAGGATTTCTTTGCCAGCGAGGGACTGATGCTTTTGGCAACATCGAAACCCGATACAGGACCGTCAAATTCGCGTACGGCGCCGTCCGGAAGGGTCAGGGCAATCATGTCTGGCTCAACTCTGCTTTATCTGCGGGCATAAATGTCATGTGCGCATTTTTCAAACCCGCATATTTACGCGGGCTTTAGGCACAAGAAAAGGAATTTCAGGATGAGGTCAAGTTCGCTCTTTGAAAAAAGCGACCGGGGAAACAACACAAAAAGCCGCGTTGCCCGAAAGACATGCGGTGATTGTGCATTCCATCAATTTATCGTCGGCCATGCCGTGCATTGATGCTATCCCGTTAATTGAAAAGCCAATATAGCATCAAAAGAGAGCAGGGCAAGCCGTAACCCGGTTAATATTTTACAGCAGTTCCTTGTTCTTGTAGTTTGCAAAAACACCAGATTGAAACGGCGCCACCACGCCAGAGCCTGATGAAAGTACGCCCCGTATGTCCAGTCCCGAAGTGCGCCGAAATGTTCTGTTTTTAAGTTTATGTGTTGCCCTGTCGGCGAGCGCGATGTCACTGCTGTTTACGGTTGCAGCCGTAATCGGTTATTCGCTGGCGCCAGATAAATCACTTTCTACGTTACCGGTTGCATTCACCATGATTGCAATGATGGCGACGACCGCTCCGTCGGCATTGATGATGAGCAGGTTCGGTCGCCGTGTCGGGTTCTGGATCGGATCTGGTATCGGCATGGTCGGTGCCGTGGCAGGCATGGGGACGGTCTATTGGGGGAATTTCTGGTTGCTGTGTGTAGCTTGCGCCTGCATCGGGTCTGCCAATGCCATCGCCATGCAATATCGTTTCGCCGCAGCCGAGGCTGCGCCGCCGGAATTCCGTTCTCGTGCGATTTCACTGACCATGCTGGGCGGGCTTGCTGCTGCCTTCGTCGGACCAAACCTGGCAAGTTTTGCACGCAACTGGTTTGATACGGTGCCATTTCTCGGAACTTTCCTGGCACTGATCGGGATTCAATTTCTGCTGGTTCTGGCGATCAGCCAGTTGCGCCTTCCTGATATGCGCGGCACCAAGCATGATGAACCGGCGCGTCCGCTCAGAGTGGTGATAGGGCAACCTGCCGTGATCGTTGCAATGATTGCCGGGGCACTTGGCTATGCGGTCATGAGCTTTGTCATGACAGCAACACCACTTGCGATCCTTGATTGCAATTACGAGTTCGGCGATGCCGCCTTCATCATTCAGTGGCATGTGGTGGGTATGTATGCGCCAGGTTTCTTTACCGGCAACCTGATCCGCCGGTTTGGTGCCCTTGGCATCATTCAGGTGGGGGCGGTGCTGAATCTGATCTGTCTCGCATTCGGTTTGGCCGGGGAGGATTTGATCGACAATTTCTGGCCGTCTCTTGTGCTGCTTGGGGTTGGATGGAATTTTATGTTCGTTGGCGCGACCACCTTCCTGACCGAAAACTATCGTCCGGCGGAGCAGGCCCGCGTACAGGCGATCAATGAATTTGTGGTGTTTGGTACTGTTGCCATTGCATCATTGTCAGCTGGCTCGATATATGCTGGGGCGGGATGGTCAACCTTGCTGTATTCGGCGGCCTTGCCGGTTGGGTTGGTGATGTTGGTGCTTGCCGGATACGCGTTGCGCCGCCGTCATCAACCGGCTTGAAAACTGCAAAAGGCCACTTGATGCGGCCTTTTTCGTGTCAGTGATGCCCGGCAAGAATATCAAGTGCGTGGGACCGAAATTCCCGATTGTATAAAACCAGCGTAACCCATGCGGCGCCGATGATGAACGCGACCGGATGATAGAACCACGCAAGTGCTGACAGCGCGAAGAAATAGGCGCGAATGCCGCGATTGAAATTGTGCGCTGACATCATGCTCATGCGTGATGCCCGGGCAGCTGCCCTGGCTGCATCCGGTGCGCTTGGGTCCGGGGCAGCACCGATCAGGATCGAACAATAGTTCGACAGACGGAATGCCCATGTGAACTTGAAGAACGCATAGATAAAGATCAGAATCAGCAGCACGACCTTGCATTCCCAGACTGCTGCCGTTGTTTCGACGGCAAAGGGCAGGGCGGATACCGTTTGGATTGCTTTTTCGGTGTAGCCAAGAAGTGCGATCAAACCAATCAGGACCAGAATGGTAGTCGATGAAAAGAAACTGATGCCGGTGATCAGGTTGCCCGCGATGGAGGTGTCAACCATGCGCAGATTACGTTGAAGCATCTGTTCCATCCAGCGATGCCGATTGCGCGCCATATGTGCCGAAATCGAATTACGCCGTCGCGAACTCGCATCGGCAAAGATGGTATAGCCCACCCACCAGAGAAATGCCCAACTAACAGCGGCAATGTCGAGTAACGTAAATTCGGGCATAATGTGATCCGTCTTTAAATTCGTTTCGACCGTAAAACACGGCGGCCTGTAACTTCATCCTACTGAGGATACATGTTTCTTCGCAATTGGGTTTAATGTTTCCTGTATTCATTCCGATCTGTGATCCATGCATGTCTGATCCCTATTGACCCGGTGCGGGTTGTGTTTTTCACCGATACAGAGTATGAGCGGCGCAAATTTTCACTGGAGAGCGACATGAGCGACCTCGAAAACGATCTTGGCGAAGACATCGACTTCGAAGAATTCGAAGCGCACACCGAACAGCTTCTGGCCGAAGGCCGTAACAAGGACGATCTGTTCGAATTTATCGGTTTCCTGAACATCAATGAAGTCGGCACGCACATGATCGCGGCCGAGATGGTTCTGGACGAAGATGCCATCGACCAGATGAGCAAGACGCTTCGCAAGCTTGATGTTGATCTGGGCCCGCTTGGTGAATTGACCGGTGGTCTTAAAGGCGGCGAAGACGTCAAACGTGCGCTTGCGGCTCTGTTCCTTGAATTGGTAGAGCTGTGCGAACTTGATGAAGACGATGAAGATGCCGGGGATCTTTCCGAAGAAGCGCTGGTGCTTTTGAATTTCGTTAAACGCTTTAATCCGCAGATGCGTCGCCTGACGGTGGCACTGACCGATACCGATGATGACGATGTCGCGTGCGAGTACGAAGTCACCAACTGGTAAGTCTTGGGACTTGCCCTTATGACAAAATATCATGTAGGCAAAGGCAGGGTGTTTTCATCCTGCCTTTTTCTTTGCCGGAGCCACCATTGTGACCACAGCCATTCTTGATGACGCGTCTGCACGTCTTCAGTCTTATCTTGATCGTTACGCAAAGGGGCAGGAACCGGTGGCGGATGCACCGCGACTTCGCCAATGGATCATTGATCATCAGGTTGATTTCGCGTCGGTCTTGGATTGCGATCTGAAAAGCTGTGCTAAAATCGTTTATGACTTTTCAAGCAATGACGATGTGGTGATTGGTGGTACCAGCGATCCGGCGCGCCAGACCGAAATCATGTGGCAGCAGATGGCGGATGCCAACGCGCCGGTAGGTGTCGGTCGTTATCGCGAAGACCGGATATGTTATCAATCCGATCAATTCAAAAATGATGGCGAGGCGCGCAGCCAGCATCTTGGCATTGATCTTTTCGCCCCGGCGGGTACGCCCGTTTATGTGCCACTTGATGGCGTCGTCCACAGCTTTGCCGATAACAATCTGCATCTTGATTATGGGCCGACCATCATCCTTGAACACAATCCGGAACCGGATGTGACTTTCTATACATTGTATGGTCACCTCAGCCGTGAATCGCTTGAGGGTCTTTATATCGGACAGCCCGTGGAAAAAGACCATCTGTTGTGTGCTTTTGGCGATTTCCCGATTAATGGCGACTGGATTCCGCATCTTCATTTTCAGATTATTTTCGATATGCTGGGTAAAAAGGGAGATTATTTTGGGGCGGCAAAGCCATCGGAATGGGAAATCTGGGAAAGCATCTGTCCAAATGCCAATCTGATCCTTCAAATGCCTGAAAATGTGACGGCAAAGCGGGGGGACCAGTAATGCAGCCACGGCTTAAGGCTGGCATCTGGGTTCGCGGGCAGATTGCGATCTGCCAATCAAAGCTGATTACGGCGATGGTGGTGCACATGGGCAATGAAGATGCCGGTGCGGTGCTGCTGAAGCTCAATCGTTTTGCGGCCGGATGCTATGTCTTTTCGCGGGTGACGACACTTGATGGCGATATGGGCTGGATGCAGGTGGCCGGTGGCGCGGATGGTGGACGCGAGACCGAGTTCGCCTGCGACGAATACTGGCGCAAACAGGTGAAATTTGATCGCGATGTCTGGGTGCTGGAGATCGAGGATCACAAGGGCGAATACGAGCTTGATGCGCCACTGGTCGATTTTTGATGGATGAGATTTCCGAAGTGCTAAATCAAGAAGGGCTCGCAAGATGTTGCGAGCCCTTTGGTGTTTTGGCGAGGGCCAATCAGGCGGTGCGCTGCAGCAGGTGGTAACCGAAATCGGTTTCCACCACGTCGGACGTGGTGCCGACTTCCATGTTGAAAGCAGCGGCATCGAATTCCGGAACCATCATGCCACGTCCAAAGAAGCCAAGGTCGCCGCCCTGTTGACCGGAAGGACAGTCAGAGTTTGCTTTGGCGACTTCACCGAAGTCAGCACCATTGGCGATCTGGTCTTTGAGCGCGTTGATTTCGGTAAGCGCTTCTTCTTTGGTGCGGGTTGCACTGGAGCGTGCCGAACCAGCATACATCAGAAGAATGTGCGACGCGCGAACTTGTTCACTCATAACTCGTCCTTTCTTCCACAGGTGGGTTGCACCCTGCGGATTTTCTGCAAGATTAGAAATCTATGGGGAATGCAAAGGGTCCAAACCGATGCACAAGCGTATATACGCGTGTACATGGGCTTGGGCCCTAGACTTTCTCCATGCCTTGTGGCTTGTTACGACAAAATGATCAGAGATGAAAGAGAAGAGGCGTTTTAATGCTTGCTGTCGTTTCTCCGGCAAAGAAACTTGATTTCGAAACGGATGCACCTGAAATGGCCGTTTCAGAACCGCAATTTCTCGACGATACTGAAGAACTTATTGAAGTTGCGCGTAAAAAAAGCCGCAGCGATTTGATGAAGCTGATGGGGATCAGTGAAAATCTTGCTGATCTGAATTATCAGCGCTTTGCGCATTTTTCACGGCCTTTTGATCGCACAAACGCCAAGCCGGCAATTTACGCGTTCCGTGGTGATACCTATGTCGGTCTTGATGCCGACACGATGGATCAAAAAGATATCGCCTGGGCCGAAAACCATTTCCGGATGCTTTCGGGCCTTTATGGTCTTTTGAAACCGCGTGATTTGATGCAGCCCTATCGTCTTGAAATGGGAACCCGACTTTCGAACCCACGTGGCAAGGATCTTTATGCATTCTGGGGTGATAAGATTGCCAGACAGATCAATACTATTATCGCTGATCACAAGAACCGCAGCCTGATCAATCTGGCATCGCATGAATACTTCAAGTCGGTGAAAGAAGATGTGCTTGACGGTCCGGTGATCACGCCGGTCTTCAAGGAAGTCAAAGCCGGTGTTGGCAAGGTCATTGGTTTCTCGGCCAAACGTGCACGTGGCATGATGGCGCGTTACATGATCGACAATCGTCTGGAAAAGCCCGAGGACCTTAAATCGTTCGATATGGACGGTTATCGCTATCAAAAAGATCAGTCGAATGATAACGAGTGGATATTTACACGCGAACATAACTGATAACAGAAGTGGTGCGATCGTATGACCGACGACCATCTTGAGCAGCTTGAAGATGACAACCATCTGCCGGAAGCTCATCCGTTTTCCGGATATCTGCGGACTTTCTTCCGTGGACCGGGGCGTTCACGCAGCCTGACGCGCGAAGAGGCATTTGAAGCCTTTTCAATGATCCTGCGTGACGAGGTGGAACCGATCCAACTGGGCGCGTTTCTTTTGATGCTGCGTTATCGTGCCGAAACGCCCGAAGAACTGGCAGGCATGATCGAAGCCGTTCGCAAGGCCGCGCGGCTTGAGCTGGACGATGAAAGCCTGATTCCGGAAAAATGTCATCCGATGCTGGATTGGCCATCCTATGCGGCAGGGCGTTCGCGCGGTTTGCCGTGGTTCGTGCTGTCGGCGATGTTGCTGTCGCGGAATGGTATTCCGGTTCTGATGCATGGCTATAATTCGCACCTGACCAACGGTGTGAGCACCGAGGTTGCGGTCAAGACGCTAAAATTGCCCTTGGCGATGTCGGCCGACGAAGCACGTTCCGATATTGCGTCGAAGGGCTTTGCCTATTTGCCGCTGCGCCACATCCATCCGAAATTGCAGGAGCTGATTGGTCTGCGGCCTTTATTGGGGTTGCGCAGTCCGGTCAATACCCTGCTGCGTCTGCTTAATCCGTTGCAGGCGCGTGCGGCGTTTCTTGGCGTATTCCATCCGGCGTTTCTTGATGTTCACCGGGAAACGGGAAAGCTTCTGGAATTACCGCGTATTGGCGTCATCAAGGGCGGCGGCGGTGAGGCGGAACGCACACCGTTCAAGCATGTCGATCTTCGTATGCTTGACAATGGCGAGCTTAGCGACGTTCGCTGGCCGGCACTTCTGGCGCGGACTGAAAAGGACGATGAAGACAACAGCCCGGTGACCTTGCAGCATTTTATGGCCGTATGGCGCGGCGAGGTCGAAGACAGTGCCGCGATTGCGCGCATCAAAGGCAGTGCGGCAATGGGGGCGTTCCTTGCAGGCAAGGCCGACTACATGGACGAAGCCGAAGCACTGGTTGATGGCTGGTGGGAAAAACGTGACCGCAAGATCGGTTAAAAATCGCAGTTATGAGTGACTGCGAAATCAAATCACGGGATGGTGAGACGAGCCATCCCCTTTTGTTATTTTCAGAATGAAGAGTTTGGTTCTTTCAGGAACGCAATTTCATCTGGCGTTGATGTCCGCCCCAGAATGTCATTACGGTGCGGATAGCGACCGAAACGATCAATGATCCGTTTGTGTTTGATTTCGTAGCCATGATTGTTTTCAAGGCCCGGCTGGTTAAACAAATCCAGTGCGATTTCGTGAATGGCTTCTGATTCCGAATGCATGTAGGGCATATACAGGAAGGATTTTTCGGCGGGCTTGGTCAGTTTGGTATCAAAGCCATGTGCAATGGCTTCCTGTGCCAGAGCGAGTGCCATAGGGTCGGAGGCAAAGGATTCCGGTTTGTCGCGATAGATGTTGCGAGAAAATTGATCCAGAATAATGATTTCAGCCAGTCGGCCATGTGCGGTTTTGCGCCAGCCATACAATTCCCCGGCTGCCGCGGCGGCATGAAAATCAGCAAATCGTTCTGCGATATAACGGTCAATTGCAGTGTCTTTTTCAAACCATTGTTTAGGCTCAAGTTCCTTGAACCAGAACACAAGAATGGATTCAGGTTTCATGGGGCGTTTCCCGTTCTTTTAAGATTGCTGAAGCATAGGCGAGCTCGCAAATGCCAGCAAGTCAGGCTTTGGATATAACGCCATCCTGAAGGCGAACGGAACGTGTTGCGACATGATCAAGAAATAGATGATCATGGGAAATGATCACCATCGCCTGCGGTAAAGAGCGCAAAATTGCGATCAGACGTTGCTCGACATCGGCATCAAGCCCGTTGGTTGGCTCGTCAAGCAGAAGGATTTCGGGCGACATCGCCAGAACTGTTGCAAGTGCAACCAGTCGCTTTTCACCACCGGAAAGCTGATAAGTGATCCGGGTTTCAAATCCGCCCAGTCCGAGATCAGCTAGCGTTTGCATAGCTATTTTTCGCGCATCATAGCGCGATTGACCAAGGTTAAGCGGGCCAAACATCACGTCTTCAAGAACGGTCGGGCAGAAAAGCTGATCATCGGAATCTTGAAACAGCAACCCAACCCGGCCGCGAACGGCGCGAAATTCTGATTCTGTTTCGCATCTTGACCCAAGAATGGCTATCTCGCCATTCTCTGCTGTGACTAAACCCATCAGACAATGCAACAGGCTGCTTTTTCCAGCGCCATTCGCCCCCATCAGGGCCAATCTTTCACCGGTCCGCAGGTACAGGTCCACACCATTCAAGACCTTGCGCCCGGTGGGGAAGGTGAAATGCAGGTTTTTGACTGTGATCAGATCAGCGGCGGACATGCGACCTCCAACCCGATCAGGGCAGCGGTGAAAAGGATGAGGGCACTGGCAAACAGATAATCCTGAGGACTGAACCGGGGCAGGGAGCCGAAATGCATATGACCGTGATAGGCACGACATTTCATCGCCCAAAGAATGCGTTCTGAACGATCATGGCTGCGCACCAACAGCATCCCAAGTAAATATCCAAAACTGCGCCAGCTATGACGATTGTTACGCGCGACAAAGGCGCGTGCCCGCATGGCAACATGCAGGCGCAGATATTCCCGCCGCAAAAGATCGATATAGCGAATGGTAAACATGAAAAGCGTCACCAGCTTTGCCGGAACGTATATCCCCTGCAAACCCCGCCCCAGAAGGATTGCATCCATTCCGCCCATCAGTGCAATCAGAACAAGTATCGCAGCATTTGCCTTAAGCGCGATCAGCACGGCCTGGAACAGTCCCTGATAGCTGGCGTCAAAACTCCAAAGGGTGAATATCACATCACCGGGCACGGTAAAGGGCAACATGATCAGCATCACAAGGATGAAGCCATCCATGGTCAAAACCATTTTAAGTGTTCTGGACCAGTTGGGTTTGGCAAAACCGGTAATGATCGCAGCGACCAGAACCAGCATTGCCAATGGTTGCCAGCTTGAAAAACTGACGGCTGTTACGATCAGTGCGAGAGCTGCCAGCAAACGACAGCGTGGATCAATCCGTGACAGAACTGAATTGGATCGTGACGGTACAAGGACATTTGTCGCCCCGATCATGGTTTTTCATTCTGCTGATCGGGCCGTGATTTTCCGGCCCTGAACCATGCAAAGGCCCCGAATATTCCGACGATGACACCAATCCCACCCAGAAGATCGGAGAATCGGACTTTGTCCTCATAGGCAACCAGCTGTTCGCGCAAGGGCCGAACATGACGGGATACAGCCGCATCAATCAGGTTGTCCAACTCGTCCCGCGAAAGGGTGACCGTTGTGTTGGAACTATCCGTGGCAATGATTGTCGATGGGGGATGTGTTTTTTCGTTTTGAGACGAGGATGCTGTGTCAATCTGGCTGACCTGAACATCGATACCTTCATTTCCTGAGGGCAATTGACTGGAAAGCTCATCACCATTGATTTCGAAGCTGGCGATATGGCCATCACCGGAATTGGCTTCGATGACATAATCCTGTTTGTGGCTGACGCGAAGTTTGAATTCACCCTGATCATCGGTCTTTCCGGCAAAAATAACGCGACCTGTATCATCGAGAAGCTGGATTTTCGCATCATGTGGCCGGGCACCGCCCCCGAAATAGGCATAGCCGTCGATGACGTCGCCGTTTCCCATCGCAAAAACATGCAGGCTGTGTGCCTGGGCATTGACGGATATGAACAGCGTGCCGATCAGAACAGAAAATACGCATAAAACGGGAAATCGCGGCATCGATCAGGCCGCATTTCGAAGCGAGCCGACGGGGGCCAACATGACCGGACGGACTTTTTTGACAAGATGCACGGCTGCTGCGGTCAGGATACCTTCAACCACCATGACCGGTATGTGGCTCATGACCACAAGCTTTGCGGTTGGAACAAATTCCTGCCCGCTGGCTGCAAGTGACAGGCCAACCATTATGCTTGAAAGGGCAATGGCACCGGACCCGGCGACAAAACCTGCCAGCAAGATCGATTTACCTTCGGCACGTGTCAGAAACGGTGAAACCAGCCACCACATCAAAACCGCAGGCAGGGCGATGTTGATTGTATTTACACCCAGAACGGTGATGCCGCCGAAACCAAAGAAAACCGCCTGCAATAACAGTCCGATGAATATTGCCGGGAAAACAGCCCAGCCCAGCATCAACCCTGCCAAGCCATTGACGATAAGATGTGCGCTGCTTGGCCCGACAGGAACATGGATCAGGGAAGCAACAAAGAAAACCGCACTCATCATCGCCACACGGGGCATCGCATCAATATCGATTTTACGAAGTCCGTAACCGATACCTGCAACCGCAAAAACGGCGCCGGCTACAACGACTTCACTCGATAGGGCTCCATCGACGATGTGCATGGTCAAATCCCTGTTAAGTGCATTTGCAATCCTGACGTCTACAGGACTGGCCTGCAAACGGATCAATTTACGTGTGCATTTTGTTCTGGTGGGGCAGGCAGGTCATAAATCCTACCTGAAAATCGTAGCGATTTCGCAGTCGCGAAGTCAAGCGGGTTTCATATTTTTTACAAATAAGTATGACAGGCCTGGCGTGTTGCTCGAAAGTCAGTCCATTGGGTCGGTTTTAACCCAGATAACACCGCCGCGTTCGACTGGGACCTGATCATCCGATCCTGGGGCCGTCATCGTGCCATCTTCGACCAAGGCGGCAAACG
Source organism: Thalassospira xiamenensis M-5 = DSM 17429 (assembly GCF_000300235.2). Classification (NCBI taxonomy): domain Bacteria; kingdom Pseudomonadati; phylum Pseudomonadota; class Alphaproteobacteria; order Rhodospirillales; family Thalassospiraceae; genus Thalassospira; species Thalassospira xiamenensis. The sequence continues at coordinate 2,006,843 of NZ_CP004388.1, forward strand.
CCCACCAACCATCATGGGGCATGGCATAGTTGAAAACACCATTGCCATCGGCTTTGATGACCTGCGTTGAAAAACTTTCGTTTGGTAGTGTGATGCTGCCGTCATTGGCATATTCAACCTCGACCTCGGCAAACGGTACCGGTTCGCCGTTATGACGGACAATCCCGCTGAATACATTACCTGTCCAGATGCCATAGGGGCGGGTCAGGGGCTCTATCTCGACCGGGAAGCCAACCATCTGGTCCCATTCTTCACCGGCACCAAACGCATCAATGATCGTTTTGGTGTACTGGATGATGTATTTACCCTCGGACGGTTCGAAATAGGGAATCGGTTCGACATAAAGCGCGTATCCGCCGGGACGATCAATATGGACAGTGGCGTCGAAGGCTGCTTTGCCATCGACCGTCTTTGCCACCAGACTGTCGCCAAGATCGGTTTTATTGCCGTTGGTCTGAATGCCAAACCGAACCGGCCGTGCCATTTCCATTGCCGGGCCATTGGTCATTGGATGGGTAAAGGTCAGGTCGACCTCGATATCGCGACCGGTTTCCTGAGTGACCACGTTGGTTGACGGGATCATCTTCTGGAAGTGGGCCTGTGCAGCATGCTGGGCACCGATCAGCAACCCAAATGAAAAGCCCGCGGTCACGATAAACCGGAAAGGAATCGACATCTTTCTGTCCTGTGAAACTGGAATGATGCCGTACCCTATGGCGACCGATTTGCCGGGTCAATCCATTGAAACAAGATGTTTCATAAAATATTTTAAAACGTATGATTCTCTGGGATTTATCGAAACCGGCGATGAAAGCCGGTTTCGATATGGTCATATGGTCTTGTTAACTGGATGCCTTTATCAGGGGATTGTCATCAATGTCGGTTTCTGATGCCAGTCGCGCATGCTTCTGGCGTTGTTTCTGTCGCCATGTGTCGAGGAACAGCAGGATTGGTGCCGCGATATAGATCGACGATGTCGTGGCAATCACAACGCCGAACACCATCGGAACGGCAAAACTTTCAACGGCAGACCCGCCCCAGATCGCCATTGGCACCATCGCAAAAAGGGTTGTCAGAGATGTGAAAAGGCACCGGGCAAGTGACTGGTTGATCGACATGTCGATGATTTCACGCATCGGCATTTTTCGATAAAGCCGCAGGTTTTCACGCATCCGGTCATAAACCACCACCTTATCATTGACCGAATAGCCGATCAGGGTGAGCAGGGCTGCAATGGCCGTCAGATTGAAGTCGAGCCCCATAATCGCGAAAAAGCCGATGGTCTTGGTCACATCAAGGATCAATGTCACAATCGCGCCAACGGCAAATGGCCATTCAAACCGCCACCAGATATAGCACAGCATCGCGAGGCTTGCGAAGATGACAGCGCTGACACCAGATTGGGCCAATTCACCGCTGACTTTGGGACCAACGACTTCTGTGCGTTCAAAATCTGCTGCCGGATCAATTGATTGCACGGCTTTCTTAACTGTCTCGACGGCTGCTGTCTGTGTCTGTTCGCCGCCTGGCTGACGTTCAACCCGGATCAGGATATGGCCATCCTTGCCGATATCCTGAAGGCTGACATCGCCAAGCCCCAATGTCGAAAGTTCCTGTCGCAAGGCTCCAAGGTCAAGCGGGCTGTTACCGTTATTCGCACTGCCACTGGCAACTTCAACCTGAATGCCGCCCTTGAAATCAACCCCGTAATCAAGACCGGGTTTGAAGAACAATCCGATTGAAATAGCAGACAGCAAAAGCGACATTCCGATGCCGAGAAAACGTGCCCGCATGAAAGAAATGCTGGTTTTTTCGGGCATGAAACGCCAAAGCGGTTCAATGACGAGCTTTTTCATACGGGTGCGCCAGACGATTTCGGTCATGATGACCCGAACCACGGCAACCGCGGTAAACATCGAAATCACGATGCCAAGACCCATGGTGATGGCAAAGCCACGCACCGGGCCGGACCCGAACTCAAACAAAAGGGCGGTTGCGATAAGGGTTGTTATGTTGGAATCAACAATCGTGGCATAAGCACGCTTGAACCCGGAATCGAGCGCCATGAACGCCGAAAGGCCCCTTTTGGTTTCTTCCCTGATACGTTCGTTGATCAGAACGTTGGCATCAACTGCAAGCCCGATCCCCAAAACAATCCCGGCAATCCCGGGCAGGGTCAACGTTGCCCCCATAAGACCAAGCGCACCAAATGTCAGTATGACGTTAAGCCCCAATGCCAGATTGGCGATAAGCCCCCAGCGGCCATAAAGCAAAAACATCAGTCCGGTTACCAGAGCCAAACCGATCAAGCCGGTATAAAGGCCCATTTCGATGGCATCTGCACCAAGGTCGGGGCCGACGGTCCGTTCTTCGATCACGGTCATTGGTGCGGGCAGAGACCCGGCACGAAGAAGTGCAGAAAGTGTTACCGTTTCACCAACCGTAAAGCTGCCGCTGATCTGGCCCGAACCACCGGTTATCGCTTCCCGGATGACTGGTGCGCTAAGGACTTCGTTGTCCAGAACAATGGCAAAGGGTTTTCCAACATTGGCGCGTGTGATATCGGCGAACTTTGCCGCACCGGCCGTATCAAACCGGAAATTGACAACTGGTTGATGGCTTTGCGGATCAAATCCGGCATGGGAATCTGTCAGATGATCGCCCGAAAGGGCTGGAGTACGATGCAAGTGATAGCTTTGCCCGTCCTTGTCCTGCAAAGTTAGTACACTGCTGTCGCGTTTATCGGTCCTGCTGCGATCCGCGAGCATATAGAAGCCAAGCTTTGCGGTGCTGCCCAGAAGTTTTCGGACCTGTGACGGGTCCTGAACGCCGGGCAACTGAACCAGAACACGATCACTGCCAATCCGTTGGATCGTTGGTTCCGATACGCCGATCTGGTCGATGCGGCTTCGAATGATCTCAAGGCTTTGCTGGGCGCTGGCGTCGACCCGGTTGCGAATGCCCTGTTCGCTAAGTGCGATATGGATGCTGTTATCGGATGGCGCGGTAATGACAAATTCTGCCGTTGATCCGTGTCGTGGTGTTTCAACCTGCACATTAGCAAGGTCTTCCAGAGCATCAAGGGCACCATCGTGGTCCTTGGTATCAGACAGGCTTACAATCACCTGATCATTACTGATCTGAATGCTGTTGGTGTCGACATTGGCCTTGCGAAGGGCGTTTGTGACATCATCGCGCGTTATTTCAAGGCGTTCGGCGATCATTGCCGCAGTATCGATTTCAAGCACAAGGTGCGATCCGCCTCGCAGATCAAGGCCAAGGGCAACCTGGCGTGTTGGTAAAAATGAGGGCCAGTCTGCAAGCTGAGCCGGGGTGAAAAGGTTTGGCAGGGCTGTCAGGAAACCTGTCAGAAGGACAAGGCTATAGACAACCACGCGCCATCTTGATGTACGCATGAAAAATAAACTCCGCACAGCAGTCAGACCGGGCCAACCTGATACCCGGTTATGCTGTCATCTGATATTTCTGGAAACACGGCGCATATCGTGCCGCGATTATGAGTAGGAGAAATCAGACCCGAAAGGGCGGAGCGCGCGGGGAAAATGGAAGAATTTCAGCGCCATGAGTGGGGATTGCACTTGCCACAAAGATGCATTTTGCCCGTTGGGCGGCTGTATGCTGTGTGACCGACGGTACAACAACGGCATCATCGGGGAAGGTTGGCTTATGGCTTGGTAAATCGTCCGGGGTTTGGCGGGGACTGGCAATGGCACGATCCAGTGCCACCGGAAGGACTGCCTGCGACGGGCCGCTATCATGATTGACGCTATTAAACGGATAGGGGAAAGTCGACCCGTCGGAAATTGGCGTGTCAGTAACGGATGTGCCGCCACCAAACAGGATAAGCGCGCAAGCAATCAGGCAAAATGCAGCATGGCGCAACAAACCCGGCAGGGATTGACTACGATCACGATGATCTATTGCCTTTGCGGCTTGGCTCGGTGGTTGGTTCATATTGGTCCGGCAGCGGTGAAACAGCGACAGATATGGCGTGACGTCTGATAAAACACAAGCCCGGCAATAAAATCTAATCGGGCATCGAGGTAACAAGGGGAACATGAAATGCTCAGGATGGTTTATGTCACGCCGGATGGCGGGCGTCATTGGGTCGATTCTACCTGGCGCGAAACCTCAACACTTCATAATGCGGTGGCCAATTGTGCACCTGGTGATTTGATCCGTTTGATGCCGGGAAACTATTTCCTGCCTGAACCGGTTGATATCCCGATAAGCGGCCTTGAAGATCAGCCGATCATCATTCGCGGTGAATATGGTGCCATTCTTGACGGTCGCCGTCCGCCTGATCCCGAAGTTTCGGCAATCGATCCCGGATGCGCCAAATACGCGGCGTTTCGCATCATCGGAAAGCGCCATATTCGTCTTGATAATATCCGTATCGAACGAGCATGGCCGAGTGCCGTCTATATCCGCGACAGCAATGATCTGATATTCAAAAACCTTCAAATCCGGGGCGGAACATATGCCTTTTATGCGACGGGCGAGCACACATCACGCATCATCATCGAAAATTGCGACTGGATTCAGGATGATGTGATCTGGCGGTACCTTGACTGGGCGATGATCCATGACGGCGAAATCACTCCGGGCAAGGAAGCACCATATCGATACCTGAACGGTGCATTTTTTGGGGCGGATGACATTGCGGGCGATATCGTAATCCGTGGAAACGATGTGCGCCACTGCTATAACGCCGTTCGAATGGATGTATCCGCAACCAATCTGCAAAAGCCGATCGGCAGTTTTAACCGCAATGTCCGCATCATTGATAACCGATTCAGTTTCGTCCGCGACAATCCGATTGAACCCGAAGCAACTGCTGTGGGCTGGTGGGTGGCCTATAACCAGTTTTACAACTGCCACAAACTTTTTTCGCAGGATAATCTGGCTGGCGGGTACTGGTATTATTTCGGCAATCGCGGCTGGTTTGATAGCCGCCCGGGGCCGGAGGGTGATGAAAACAACGGTGGTGCCGTTTTCAAATTCGGCAAGTCAAGCCATGCGCAGCCAATCATGCCTGTTGAATGCTTCCACAACAGCTTCTTCCTGCGTCAGAAATACGTCAAAAAGGGCGCAACCAGGATGTGGCAAAACCGGCGTAATGCCATTGGGTATGCCAATCCGGCGACTTTGCCCATCAACCTGATGCCGCTTGATCAGACATTGTTTGGTCATACTGACGAACTTGATCTTGGCAGGGATGAAGATCGCGGTGTGCGGTTTTCCGGTGATGTGTGCAATCACGCGACTTATCCCGCAATATTTGATGCCTGGCCCGGTGTGCTGAGCAATCCACGGCCGGCAGCAGGGCCGATATTCAAGGCGGGTATTTGTGGTGACCTGGAACTGGTGCCCGAATATGCCGAGGGTTTCCGTGATCCGCTCGAAGTCCCAATGCCCGATGGCACCGTCTGGAAATCCGATCCCCAAAGCTGGCCCGGGGCATTGACCGGCAAAAGCTATTCAACGGTCCGGACTATGTGCCGGTTGATTTGGCATTTATTCGTACCAAGACGAACGAAAGTAACTCGAATGCAGGGGACTAGGGGGATTGGCGACGTTGTCGTAATCTTGGGAATGGCCTGCAGCGAAGTGACGTAAGCGTAAATATATTGACTTGTAAGTACCAATGTTGCGATGTTGCACCATTGCATTCATTCAATAAGAAAAACCATGAACGATAAGCTGTACAGCATTACCGAGCTTGCCGAAGAGTTCGACATCACGCCGCGCGCTATCCGATTTTATGAAACCAAATGCCTGCTATCACCCCAGCGGGCAGGTGCGACGCGTGTATATAACTATCGTGATCGCGCGCGCCTTATGCTGGTGCTGCGTGGCAAACGTCTTGGTTTTTCGCTTGAAGACATCAAGGAATATATTGATCTTTATGACGCTGAACGGTCGGGTGCAGATCAACTGGCGCATCTGATGCTGGTCGGGCGTCGTCGCATTTCCGAACTGGAACAACAGCTTGAAGACGTTCAGACAACCTTGGGCGAACTTCGCAAAATCGAAAGCGAGGCCGCCGACGCTTTGCGCGAAAAGGGGATTGACCCAGAAAAGGCATTGGCACACATCAAATCCAAACTGACGCCTGAAACCGCGTAATTTTTGGATGTCGTCTGATGGCAAAATAAAAACCCGGCCAATTCAATGTGACCGGGCTTTTTTCATGATTTATCAACCCGATATCAGGCGACGTCGCGTTGCAAGGGCAGGGTGACTTCAAACACTTCCTCATCGGCAAGATATTTGCGCGAGAAGCCCAGTTTTTCGCAAAGCGTCAGCATACGGCGGTTATCTGGTAGAACCTGTCCGATAAAGGTTTCTGTCCCTTTCTGGCGGCAGAATTCGATCATCTTTTCCATTAATATGCGGCCAAGCCCGCGCCCTTTGATGTCTGAACGAACCATGATCGCATATTCGGCATGCTCGTTGTTCGGATCTATTACGACCTGAACAATGCCATGGATATCGCCTGCTTCTGGCCCCTCTGGCACGATGGCAAGGAATGCCATATCCCTATCGTAATCAAGTTGTGTCTGGCGGGCCATTTCCGAATGCGGCAATTCACGGACCGAGCCAAAGAACCGGAAATGAATGTCTTCCGGTGTCAGTTTCGACATGAATTCATAGTGCTTTGGCTCGTCTTCTGGCTTGATCGGACGCAGAAGATATTTTGTCCCGTCTTCAAGGATCAGTTCCTGTTTCAGGTGGCGCGGATAGGGGTGAATTGCCAGACGTTGATCATCGCCAACCACTTTTGGTGTCACCTTGATCCGTGCGTCCAGTGCTATCACCCCGGTCTGATCAATCAGAAGCGGGTTCATGTCGAGTTCAAGCACCTCGCCAAGATGCACAACCAACTGTGACAGCCGCACCAGCGTGACGTAAAGCTGTTCGAGGTTGACCGGCGGCACATCGCGATAACCGCGCAGCAGATTATAGATACGCGTTCCTTCCACAAGCTCGCGCGCCAGCTTCATATTCAGCGGTGGTAGCGCCATGGCCCGGTCGCGGACTACTTCAACTTCGACCCCGCCATGACCAAACAGGATCACCGGGCCAAAAATTGGATCGGTGGTCATGCCAACGATCAATTCACGCGCACCAGCACGTTTGATCATTTCCTGAACGGTAAAGCCTCGTACCCGCGCATTTGGGAATTTCTGTTTGACGGTCCGCAGCATCTTGTTGCCGGCAGCTCGGAGCTCTTCGTCACTGTCGATATTCAGAACCACACCGCCAACGTCGGACTTGTGGCTGATATCATCCGAGAGAATCTTGAGCGCGACCGGATAACCGATGGCATCCGCCGTTTCGATGGCGTCATCAACCGATTCTGCGGCTACGGTTTTGACCGTATTGATGCCATAGCATTCCAGAACTGCTTTTGCCTCTGGCTCGGTCAACATATCCCGCCCCGAATGAATGGCTGTGTGGATGATCTGGCGCGCCTTGTCGGTTTCCGGCGTGAAGTCCTGCGGAACTGATGGCGGCGTTTCCATCAGGACTTCCTGCAATTTGCGGTAATTCACCATATGCTGGAAGGCGGCAACGGCATTTTCCGGGGTGCGATATGTCGGGATCCCAGCGGCATAAAACAGATTGCGCGCCTTGGCGACGGTTGCCTCGCCAACCCAGTTGGTCAGGATGTTTTTGCGGCTGTTCTTGATCGCATCAATCACGCCTTGGGCAACTTCCACCGGATCGGTGATGGCTGTTGGGGCATGCATGACCAGAAGGCTGTCGATATTGGGATCTTTCAGGACCGCATCAATCGACTTTGCATATCGTTCGCCCGGGGCATCGCCGATAATGTCGATCGGGTTTGCATGTGACCAGGTCGATGGCAAGACACCGTTAAGCGCCTCGATCGTGCTATCTTCAAGCTTGGCAAGATGGCCTTGGCGTTCAATCAGGGCATCAACGGCCAAAACGCCAATACCGCCCCCATTTGTGATAATGCCAAGTTTGTCGCCCCGGAACGGGCGCATACGTGACAAGGTTTCTGCGGCGGAGAACATTTCCGAAACTGTATAAACGCGCAGAACGCCCGCACGTTTGATGGCGGCATCAAACACGTCATCGGCTCCGGCCAGCGCGCCGGTATGCGATGCGGCTGCGGCTGCACCCTCGGCAAAGCGGCCCGATTTGATGCAAAGGATCGGCTTATTGCGCGATGCGGCGCGTGCTGCGGAAATGAAACCGCGGCGTTCCTGAATGGATTCGATATAAAGCATGATCGCACGCGTATTCGGATCCGACCCCAGATAATCGATCACGTCGCCGAAATCGACATCGTCGCATTCGCCTAACGATATAAAGTGCGAAAAACCGATGCCGCGTGCCGCCGCCCAGTCGAGAACAGCGGTGCAAAGCGCGCCCGACTGCGACACAAAAGCGATTTTGCCACTGCCGATGCTTTGATGACTGAAACTGGCATTGAGTCCGATACCCGGCACCATCAGGCCAAGACAGTTTGGGCCCAGCAGGCGCATTTTGTGGCTTGCGGCAATTTCAAGCATCGCCTGTTTCACGCTGCGGCTATCGTCATATTGTTCGGCACCAAGACCCGCGGTCAGCACGATGGCTGCCATGCAGCCTTTGGCGGCAAGGCATTCCATGGTTGGCACAACGGCTTTGGGGGGGACGCAAATAACGGCAAGTTCGGGAACAACCGGCAGGTTTTCAACATCAGGGTAGGCCAGAACACCACCAATTGACTGGCTGTGCGGATTAACCGGCATGATCGGTCCGTCAAAACCGCCTGCCAGCAGATTGCGCATGATCACCTGTCCAACGGAATGGGACCGATTGGATGCGCCGATGACTGCGACCGATTTTGGTTTGAAAAGATGGTCCAGATTGATCGTGCTCATGACCGAATTCCCGCTTTTTCCATGGGGCACGCGATGACGCGGCCGGTGGCAATTGAATGGCCATCATATTTGTTCCGGCCACCTGTCAAAATCCGCTTTCGCAGATGCGAGATCATATTTCGTCAAAGAGTATATTGTTTTGCTGTGGATCAATAAAGCATTGTGGACATAACGGTTTCGCACAACCGTCATATGCCATCCAAACATCTGCTGATCGGCAAGTTTATTTAATCGGCTTTAATTAATGCAGATGCCCATTATGACTTTCGTCATCGAAACGCTCGGACTGTTCAATCCATTCCTCGACTTCGCTGGCACTTTGCATGGCCAGCGCTATTTCCAGATCATTTTGAACATGGGCAAGGCTGTCAAACATCGGGCACCAGCCAAATGCCTGGATACGTTCATCGGTCGTAGAGGAAATTGTAAACAGATCACCATCTATCCGGTGCACAAGGCCATGAATGACATCGTCTTCGCAGACAATCATCCAGCCCTCAGTCGCACCGGAAAGCGTGCCAAGTTTCACTTGTTTCAATTCGATTTTGGCTGTTTTCATGGTCGATAGGTCCGGTTTTGGGGCGGATAAAGCAATATCAAAAGAAAAAGGGACCGAACAAATTGTTCGGTCCCTTTTTAATTGGCTCCGGCAGCAGGACTCGAACCTGCGACCCAATGATTAACAGTCATTTGCTCTACCAACTGAGCTATGCCGGATCACGGTTGGCACTCCGTTCGAAGCGCGTGGCAGGGGTATAATAAAACAGCTTTGATCCCGCAAGACCTTTTTGAGAAAAAATGATCCGAAATCCATCTTTTTTCACGGTATCGTATCGCCCGTCGCCTTCCGGTTAATTGAACGCCTGTTTCCTGTGCCTGTAAATGCTTAGGGGACCGGATGCCCCTGTGCCGCGACCAGAATTTCAAACCAGTCCTGCCGATCAAATTGAACGCCGCAGGATGTTGTTGCATCAGTAATGCGGTGTGTCTTCATGGTGCCAAGGACCGGCACCGGCTGACAGGGCAGGCGCAACAGCCATGCAATTGCAACTTCGGCGATGCCGGGCAGGTTATATTTGTCACGCATTCGTTCTAGAACGGGGCGCAAGCGGTCGGCTGTCACATCATTTTGCGCGTTGAACAGTCGTGCGCCACCAAGTGGTGACCAGATCATCGGATGGATCCGCTTTTGCTGCATCTGATCAAACGTGCCATCAAAGATCGTGGCAAGTTCCAGAACCGAACATTCCACCTGATTGGTGGCGAGCGGTGTATCTAGTCGGCTTTGTAACAGATTGAATTGTGACGGCGTAAAGTTTGAAACACCGAAATGACGAACCTTACCGGACTGGCGGAGTTCGTTGAATGCATCCGCAACCTCGTCGGCGATCATCAGTGGATCGGGACGGTGGATCAAAAGCATGTCGATACTGTCGGTTGTCAGGTTACGAAGCGAATTTTCAACCGATGCCAGAATATGCGCCTTGCTGGTGTTGTAATGATTGATCCGGTTGTCAGGCCGCGCATCCTTGACCAGTGCGACATCGCACTTGGTCACGATTTCCATTCTCTTGCGCAGTTCTGGTGCTTTTGCCAGCGCCTCGCCAAAATAGGTTTCGCATCCGTAGCCTCCATAAATGTCGGCATGATCAAATGTGGTAATCCCAGCATCAAGGCAGGCGTGGATCAATGCCAGAATATCACCGACATTTTTGATGTCCGTGCTGTCGCGCAATCGCCATGCGCCCCACGCCAATTGCGAGAAACTCAAATCCTTGGCCATGTGACGGCGTGAAACAGGGGATGACATATATTGATCCTAATCGAAGTTCAGGGCGGATGATGCGCTATTGGTAGCAATTTGCAGGGCAGGGCACAAAAGCACAAACCCCCGGAACAGAGTTCCAGGGGTTTGTGGCTCCGGCAGCAGGACTCGAACCTGCGACCCAATGATTAACAGTCATTTGCTCTACCAACTGAGCTATGCCGGATTAGTGGAGGCGCGAGCCGGAATCGAACCGGCGTGCAAGGATTTGCAGTCCTCTGCGTAACCACTCCGCCATCGCGCCTTCGCGTTGGCTGGCCGGTGTATAGCCCTATCGAATACAGGCCGTCAAGCACCCAATTTTAGATTTTTAAACAGAAAACAATCTGAAGATCGCCAACAAACAATTTGTGCGCGGATAAATCCATTCTGGATATGTTTTCAATATGTTTTCGCGAATAATTGCCGCTCTGCCGTTGATCCGTTGTTGTCAGTTGCCCATGTGCTGACTATAAACAGGGCAACATCTGTGACGTGGTTTTGGGGACAAAGACCGGTTGCAGGCTTTTTCTCGCGAGAATTTTCAGGTCAGATAAACATGGATTACCAAATCGCGCGCCATAACATGGTGGAAAATCAGGTTCGGACCAACAAGGTTACCGATCCCTTGGTCATCGCTGCGATGGAGGAGGTTCCACGCGAGCTGTTCCTGCCGGAAGGCAAGCGTGGCATTGCCTATGTCGATGAAGATATTCCTGTCGGAAATGGCCGATATGCGATGGAGCCGATGGTAATCGCACGCATGATGCAGTCTGCCGAGATTGCACGTAGCGACGTCGCGCTGGTGATTGGCGCAGGCTATGGCTATACGGGAGCAGTTCTTTCGCGCGTTGCCGAAACCGTGGTTGCGGTTGAAAGCGATAAGGAAATGGCATCCATCGCTGAAAAGACATTCCAGGCGCACAGCTATGACAATGTCATCGTGGTGGAAGGCAATCTTGCCGAGGGTTACGCCAAGCAGTCGCCGTATAATGTGATCGTCTTTGACGGTGCGGTTGCCGAAGTTCCTGCCAACATTCTTGATCAGCTTTCCGAGGGGGGGCGTTTGCTGGTTGTCGTTCGGGCACCTGGCAAGGTTGGTGTTGCGCGTCTTTACGAACGTGAAAACGGGGTCGTTGGGCATCGTGATCTGTTCGATGCCAACATTCCCTATCTTCCCGGGTTCGAACCGGCAGAAAGTTTCGTGTTCTGATATGATTTTGTTTTGCCCGGGGAAAACTCCGGGCAAAATTTTATGTAAACCGGTTCAGCAACCCGATCAGGAAAATAGAGCAGGTAAGCAGGTAAGCAGGTAAATGGTGCGCGATCTTCGATGCAGCGAACTGGCATCAAGTCTTGAAGGAAACAATCCCCTCGTACTTGTTGATGTGCGCGAAGATTGGGAATTGGAGATTTGCGCAATCGCGGGCGCGATCCATATACCTTTGGGCGAATTGGCGGACCGGGCAGGGGAACTTGCCCCCGAAAAACCGGTCGCACTTCTTTGCCATCATGGCGTTCGCAGTCGCCATGCCGCAATGCTGCTTGAGGATCGCGGATTTAAAGATGTTTTTAATGTTGCTGGCGGTATAGATGTCTGGGCGTTGGAAATCGACCCGGATATGACACGTTACGATTGATAATTTGATGGCGAAAAGGTCGGCATTTTTATTTTTTCTCAAACAAATGCCTCTTTTGTTGGAAAATATTCGTTCCGTCGTTACCATATGCGAAACTGCGCCGGGGTCGGGACTTGGTGTAGGATCTTACAAGGGTAGATAAATGTTAAAACGGTTCTTGCTGACCTGCAGTATTCTGGCCACTGGTGGCATCGTTGCCAATGGGGCCTCTGCAGAGAGCCTTGAAGAAGCTTTGATCAAGGCATATCAAAGCAACCCGACGCTGGAATCCGGTCGTGCGTCGCTTCGTGCCACGGATGAACAGGTTTCGCAGGCGCTGTCAAACTGGCGCCCGAACGTTTCGCTTTCGGGCGAAGCTGGCTTCCGGGACTTGGATACCGATCAAAATGGTACCGAAACGGACAATAGCCTGACGCCTTATACTGTCGGTGCAGAAGTTGTTCAGCCTCTCTATCGTGGTGGTCGTACCGTTGCTGAAACTGATCGGGCGGAAGCGCGTATCCGTGCGGCACGTGCGGCCCTGCGTTCTTCAGAACAGGATGTGCTGCTGCAGGTTGCAACGGCCTATTTCAACGTTTTGCGTGATACGGCAGTTGTCGAACTTAATCAGAATAACGTCCGCGTGCTTGAACGTCAGCTTGAAGCAACGCGTGACCGCTTCTCGGTTGGTGAAGTGACACGTACCGACGTCTCACAGGCCGAAGCCCGTCTTGCCGGTTCCAAGGCAGACCTGATCTCAGCCCAGGGTAACCTTGCCAATACCCGTGCCCAGTACGAGCGTCTGGTGGGTAACAAGCCTGATAATCTTGAAATTCCGAATCCGCTGTCGGGGCTTCCGACCAGTGTTACGGATGTTCTGGCGATTGCCCAGGAACAGCATCCTGATGTGGTTCAGGCCCAGTATACCGAAGATGCGGCAAAGTCTGACATCCGGCTGAGCGAAGGGTCGCTTTATCCGGAAGTCAATCTGAGTGCCGGTGTGCAGCGCGCTTACGAAGCCTCGCAGGAGGATCTGACCTCGGACAGTGCAGAAATACTCGCACAGGTCACCGTTCCGCTTTATCAGAAAGGTGCGGTTTATTCATCTGTTCGTGCGGCCAAGCAAACAGCCGGTCAGGCCCGGGTTCAGGTTGATGAGGCCCGTCGCGCCGTGATTGAAAATGCAACCAGTTCCTGGGAAACCCTCGTGACGGCACGTGCGAGCATCGAATCCCAGCAGGCGCAGGTATCATCTGCCGAGGTCGCTCTTGATGGAGTGCAGCGCGAAGCTTCTGTTGGTTCGCGTACCGTCCTTGACGTTCTAGATCAGGAACAGGAACTGCTTCAGGCACGTGTGAACCTTGTTGGTTCGCGCCGTGACGCAGCGGTTGCCGAATTCCAGGTCAAGGCGGCGATGGGAGCCTTGAATGCGCAGGTTCTCGGCCTTCCGGTCGAAATTTATGACACTGAATCCAACTATAACAAAGTCAAGGATCAGTGGTGGGGAACGGATTGACCTGATTGCTGACAGGGCCTTTGGGCCCTGTCAGACCTTGGGGAAGGGTCGGTTCGGTAATGAAATCTAGTGCGGAAGATAAAAAATGAGTGACGGGCAACAAGAACCTTCAATGGAGGACATCCTCCAGTCCATCCGCAAGATTCTTGCTGATGAAGGGGATGATGACAAGAAACAGGCCGCTCCTGAACCAGAACCGATGCCGGAACCAGAACCCGAACCGGAAATTGAAGAAGAGATCGACGAGCTCGAACTTGATGAAGAGCCCGAAGAACTTGAATTCGATGAAGAACCGGAAGAGCTTGAGCTTGACGAGCCCGAAGAAGAGCTCGAACTCGACGATATGCTCGATTTCGATGAAACCCCGGAAGAAGACGAATTCGAAGAACCTGAACCCGATCTGATGGATGACTTCGACGAACCGGAACCCGAACCGGCAATGCCGACGGTCTACGAGGACGACGAAGATGACGAGCCGCTGATTTCCCGTGCTACCGAAAACACGGCAACCGGAACCATCTCGGATTTGGCGCAAGCCGTTGCAAAGAAACGTGCCGTCGCCCTTGGCCTTAATGCTGGTCATATCACGCTTGAAGACCTTGTGCGCGATATGCTGCGTCCGTTGCTTAAGGAATGGCTTGACGAAAACCTTCCCTATATGATCGAACGCCTTGTGAAAAAGGAAATCGAGCGGATTGTGAACCGCGCCGAAGACCTGTAGGCGAGCCGAAATATGATTTACAGCGGCGCGCCAACGGTGCGCCGCTTTTTCTTTGTACAGTGATAAAACCCGCAGCGGATCAAAAGACCATGTTGGAGAAGACATATAGCCCGGCCGACGTTGAAGGCAGACTTTACGATAAATGGGAAAAATCGGGGGCGTTTGCCGCCGATCCGGCATCAGGTGCAAATCCCTATGTCATCATGATGCCGCCGCCCAACGTAACCGGCAGCCTCCATATGGGGCATGCACTGACCTTTACGCTTCAGGATATTCTGGTGCGCTATAACCGGATGTCGGGCAAGGATACGCTGTGGCAGCCCGGTACCGACCATGCCGGTATCGCGACACAGATGGTCGTTGAACGCCAGCTTGGCGAACAAAACGTGACGCGTCATGACCTTGGCCGCGAAAAGTTCATCGAAAAAGTCTGGGAATGGAAAGAAAAATCCGGCGGCACTATCACCAATCAGCTTCGCCGTCTGGGCGCATCACCAGATTGGCCACGTGAACGCTTTACCATGGACGATGGTCTGTCGGCTGCTGTTCGCAAGGTATTCGTTACCCTGCACAAACAGGGACTTATTTACCGTGACAAGCGTCTGGTCAACTGGGACCCGAAACTTCTGACCGCGATTTCCGATCTTGAAGTCGTTCAGAAAGAAGTCAAAGGCCATTACTGGCACTTCAAATACCCGATCGAGGGCAAGGAAGGCGAGTTCATCACCGTTGCGACCACGCGTCCGGAAACCATGTTGGGCGATACCGGTGTTGCGGTTCATCCTGATGATGAACGTTACAAGGATCTGATTGGTCAGTATTGCATTCTGCCAATCGTGGGACGCCGAATCAAAATCGTTGCTGATGAATATGCCGATCCTGAAAAGGGATCGGGTGCCGTTAAAATCACGCCAGCGCATGATTTCAACGACTTTGAAGTCGGCAAACGCAATGATCTCGAAAAAATCAACATCATGGATGATCATGCGCGCATCAATGATGACGCGCCGGAAGAATATCGTGGTCTGGATCGGTTCAAGGCACGCGAACTGATCGTTGGCAAAATGGAAGAACTCGGTCTGCTTGAAAAGATCGAAGACACCGTTCACATGGTGCCTTACGGCGACCGTTCAAACGTCGTGATCGAGCCGTACCTGACCGATCAGTGGTTTGTGAATGCCGAAGTTCTGGCCAAACCGGCGACCGAGGCAGTTGAAGACGGTCGTATCAAATTTGTGCCCAAGAACTGGGAAAACACCTATTTTGAATGGATGCGCAATATCCAGCCATGGTGCATATCGCGTCAGCTTTGGTGGGGACATCGCATTCCGGCATGGTTTGGTCCGGACGGTGAAATCTTTGTCGAGGAAACCGAAGAAAAAGCCTTGGCGGCGGCCAAGGCGCATTTCGGCAAGGATGTTGAACTTACCCAGGAAACCGACGTTCTTGATACGTGGTTCTCATCGGCATTATGGCCATTCTCGACCCTTGGCTGGCCGGATAAAACCCCGGAACTGAACAAATACTATCCGGGTGATGTGCTGGTTACCGGTTTTGACATCATCTTCTTCTGGGTTGCCCGCATGATCATGATGGGCATGCATTTCATGGATGGTAAAGTTCCGTTCAAGGATGTCTATATCCATGCGCTGGTCCGTGATGAACATGGTCAGAAGATGTCGAAATCCAAGGGCAACGTGATTGATCCGCTGGAACTGATTGACGAATATGGCTGTGACGCGCTGCGTCTGACCCTGACGGCACTGGCTGCTCAGGGCCGCGATATCAAGCTTGCAGCGTCCCGCGTTGAAGGGTATCGGAACTTCGCGACCAAGCTTTGGAATGCGGCACGTTTCGCTGAAATGAACGAATGCAAACCGGTCGACGGGTTCAATCCTGCCAATGTCAGTTCGACACTGGCACGCTGGATTGTCGGTAAGACCGCCGAGGCGGCAAAAACCGTTTCATCGGGCATCGAAAGCTATCGTTTCAATGATGCCGCGAACGGTGCTTATCAGTTTGTCTGGGGCACTTTCTGCGACTGGTATCTGGAACTGGCAAAACCGGTCCTTATGGGCCAGGACGAAGACGCCAAAGCCGAAATCCGGGCTGTGACTGCATGGGTTGTGGATCAGATTCTTTTGATCCTGCACCCGATCATGCCCTATATCACCGAAGAACTTTGGGAAAAGTCGGCTGATAATCGTGCGACGCTTCTGATGTCGCAGGCTTATCCGAAATTCGACGATGCACTGATTGACCGTGCCGCCGAAGATGAAATCGATCTTGCCATCCGCCTGATCGGTAATATTCGTGGTGTTCGTTCCGAAATGAACGTACCGCCTGCGGCTGAGGTTCCGATCTATCTGGTCGATGCATCCGATGCAATGAAGGCAGCCGTGTCCGCGCAGGAAGCCCAGGTTAAACGTCTGGCACGTGTGGCTGTGGTTGAATTCAAAGGGCAGGGCGATGTTGAAGCCATCGCCAAAGGGGCCATTCAGACCGTCGTTGACGGTGTAACCGTCTTCGTTTCGGTTGCCGATTTCATCAATGTCGTGGCCGAAAAGTCGCGCCTTGAGAAGGAAATCGACGGCAAAACCAAATATATCAAGGGTCAGGAAGGCAAATTGTCGAACGAAAGTTTCGTCAGCCGTGCGCCTGAACATATTGTCGCGACCGAAAAAGCCAAGCTTGAAGAAGCGCGCGATACCCTTGCCAAACTTCAGGAAGCTCACGCCCGCATCGCGGCGATGTAATTCCGGTTGTTGTGATCACGTCAAAGGGCCAGTCCATCGGATTGGCCCTTTTGCGTTTCATTCACTCTGATCTTTGACGAATTTTGAAATTCATCCTCGCCAGAGTTATAGAATCGCATAAATTGGCGACCAACCGTTATCTCGCTATCTGACGCAACTTTATCCCGATGATGGGCCGAACCGTAAAATGCTGATTGAAGAATGCCCTTATATCGAACCGCTTGATGCCTACGGTGCCTTTGCCGGGTTCGCAGACAGTCATTTTCTTGATTCCGGTGACCGGGACCGCTTTGCTTATGTTGTTGCATCGCCGTTGCATAAACTGACTGCCAAGAACGGGCAGGTGAAGCTTGACGGTTTTCCCGTTCCCGGTGATCCGTTCGGGGTTCTTGCCGATCTGATGGCACGCTATCGCGTGGAAGCCGGTCCGGATTTACCCCCGTTTCAGGGCGGGGCTGTCGGTTATTTCGGTTATGAGCTTGCCCAACAGCTCGAAACGCTCCCCCAAGCTCCGCAGGACTGGCTCAACATGCCCGACATAGCGGTTGGCATCTATGACCTTGTCATCGCATTCGATCAGCTTGATCGCCGCATGTGGCTTATTTCGACGGGGATTCCCGAAACATCGCCGACTGCACGGAAAAAACGTGCGGCTGATCGCATCGGGATTATTCGTAAGTACCTTCGGTTTGCACGGCCAATGCTTGAAACGCCCGAAATTCCTCATACGCCAGATATCATGCCGTGGCAGTCGAATTTTGATCGTGTCGGCTACGAAGGTGCCGTGCAGACCGTCGTTGATTACATCCATGCCGGGGATATTTTTCAGGCTAACCTGTCGCAAAGTTTCCGGGCCGAATATGCTTATGATGTCATTCCCAAACGGTTTGACCTTTATCGCCGCCTCAGCCTTGCCAGTCCGGCACCATTCGGGGCTTTCCTGAATTTTGGCGATGTGGCAGTCCTGTCCAATTCGCCCGAGCGGTTTCTGAAGGTCGCGGATGGGCAGGTGGAAACCAGACCGATCAAGGGCACACGCAGGCGCGGGGCCATGCCTGTCGAGGATGCCGAACTCGCACAGGAATTGATGTTATCTGCGAAAGATCGCGCAGAAAATATTATGATTGTTGATCTTCTGCGTAACGATTTATCGAAAGTATGCAAGCCGCATAGCGTAAAGACGCCGCAGATTTGTACGCTTGAGAGTTATGCAAATGTCCATCATTTGGTTTCGACTGTGACCGGGGAATTGCAGGATGGCAAGTCTGCTGTCGATTTGCTAGCAGCCTGTTTCCCGGGCGGTTCGATTACAGGCGCACCAAAAATCCGCGCAATGGAAATCATTACCGAACTTGAAGGATCGACGCGTGGTGCGTATTGCGGAGCAATCGGCTTTATCGGCTTTAATGGCAGCATGGATACCAATATTGCGATCCGAAGCATTTGTGTAAATGGCGGTCGCATGGCGTTCAATGTAGGTGGTGGAATCGTCGCCGATAGCATTCCCGCTGCTGAATATGATGAGACGCTGGTCAAGGCCGCCAAGATATTCGAAGCATTGGGGATCCGGCCCTATGCGGTGTAAGATGGTTGACCTTATGCATTATCATCAACGCACTCATGGACGGATCGGGTTGAAATGATCCTGCTGATCGACAATTACGATTCCTTTGTTTTCAATCTGGCGCGCTATTTCGTGGAGCTTGGACAGAAGGTTGATGTCGTGCGCAATGATCGGATCGATGTTGATGAAGTACGTCGGTTGAATCCCGATGCCATCGTCTTTTCCCCCGGACCATGCGGCCCGGATGAAGCGGGAAACAGTATCGACCTGATTACCAAATTATCCGGCGATTACCCGATGCTGGGGGTCTGCCTGGGGCATCAGTCGATTGCACGGGCATTTGGTGGCGTCGTAAAACGCGCAAATCGGCCGGTACATGGCATGACATCGGCAATTGATCACAATGGTTCGGCACTGTTTAACGGTATCAAATCTCCGCTGACGGTAACGCGCTATCACTCGCTGGTTGTTGATCTTCCGCTGGATGGCACTTTGGTTCAGACCGCGACGGGACCGGACGGCGAAATCATGGCTTTTGCCCATCGGGATCTGCCGATCTTTGGTGTCCAATTCCATCCCGAAGCCGTCTTGACCGAGCAGGGACATGATTTGTTGTCTAACTTCCTTGCCATTGCCGGTGCGACCGTTCCGCGAAAGGCTGCGTCGTGACGAAAGTCTGGCTTAATGGCAATATCATTGGTCAGACGGATGCGCATATTGCCGTCACGGATCGCGGATTGCTGTTGGGAGATGGTTTTTTTGAAACCATGCGGGCCCATAAGGGCAGGGTTGCATGGCTTGAGCGGCATCTTGATCGTTTGACCAGCCATGCCGAATTAATCGGCCTTGATCCGATATTGCTGCCTAATGCCCAAACAGTTGCCGAAGCTATCGCATCGCTTTGTATGGAACTTGGTGGGAATGATGCGGTTATTCGCCTGACCGTTACGCGTGGTAGCGGCCCGCGCGGTTTATTGCCACCCCAAGATTGCCATCCCACGGTTCTTATAACGGCGTCATCCTTTATCAAACCGGCAAAGGATGAGGGATTGATCCTTGCGACGTCAAAACGGGTTCGGCGCAATCCGTGGTCGATTGCAGGCAAGGTCAAAAGCCTTAACTATCTCGACAATATAGCAGCGCGACAGGAAGTCGCCGCTTGTGGCGCGGACGAGGCACTCGTTCTTTCTGTTGATGGTTCTGTCGCGGAAACAACAATCGCCAACCTGTTCGGGATTCGTGACAATACGTTTTATACAGCACCTGCCAATTGCGGAATTCTTGCCGGGTTGGCACGGAAATTCGTCATTGATTGGTGTCGAGATCACGCGGTTGCCGTCCACGAGGCGTCTATCGATCCGAAAGACCTGTTGTCAATGGATTTGGTTTTCGTCTGTAACGCATTGCAGGGAATAAGGTTTGTTCGCTCGATTGATGGCGTTGCTTTTGACTTTGATCAGGCGAAACACGATCACGCTATGCAATTGGTGGGTGATTTTGAAAAATCACTATGCCTTGGTATAGATGTTTAACTAAAATTAACTTCAATCGGGCATTTTCGTTTCCCACGCCTTTTGACGGGAATGCACATGACCGCGTCTTCAACAAAATCGGAACTGACCTTAGCAAGGTTCGTTGAAAACCTGCGCAAACACGGGGCCAATGGCAAGCGGTCGATTGTTGCAATTTTGAATATCCCCGTATCCTTGCGCCTTGAACCGCAGGATTATCAGGATATTTCGCGTGATGCATTTCATCATCTGCCTGAAAAGACCCAAGAATATCGTCTTGAAAACGGTATGGTCGCTTTTATTCGTCCATCCAAATCGTTTGGTGAAACCGATACGTTTTTGACCAGTGTGACCGAAACGCTCAAGGACGTTATCCATCGACAGGGTTTGGGCGACATCCCACAAAGGCTTTGGAACGAATTTTCCTGGCCAGAAGACCGCAAGGCAATGTTTGGTTTGTTGGGGCTTCCTGAAGAAAACCATTTTCCAAACGAAAGCCTGCAACGCTTTGATATGGCCGAAATGCTGCGTTCTGCCATCACTGATGAAGCGGTTTTCGATTCCTGTCGCCGTCAGGCTATTCTGGAATTTCACGACAGCCGTCGCGAAATCCTTGGCCATGAACTTTATTGTTCGCTGGATTATCTGCGTCAGCACCATCTTGCCAGTTTCCTTCTGGAAGGCCCGGGCGAGGTTGAAATCCTGTCGCGCGTGCTTGATGAGAAGGTGATGGATGTCACCAAAAGTCTGGCCCCTCAAATGCTGCCGGATACCTTGCATCTGAATATGATGGTGCAATCGGTATTCAGTGATCGCTTTGCCGAGTTTCTGGGCTCGGAAGACAGTCGTTTTGCTGAAAACTTGGCGATTGAAATCTCGCTTGAAAATGCGATTTCAGATTGGTGGGAGTTCGAAGATGCCTGCAATCTGCTGCATTCTGCTGGCGTGCGTGTGGGGCTTGATCGTATCACCTTACCATCGCTTGAATTCCTGTCGCCTCAAAAGATCAATGTCGATTTCGTCAAGGTGATCTGGGATCAGAACATTATCGGCTCCAAACGGGCTGACGCGACAGACAGGCTTCGCGAATTTGCTTCTGTTTTTGCCGACCGCAACCTGATTCTGACCCGGTGTGACAGTCGCACGGCACTGCGCATGGGCCGAAGCCTTGGTGTGGATGCGTTTCAGGGAAGCTACATCGACGCGCTTTTGGGGAAATACCTGCATAAGGAATGTAAATCGCGTAATACCACTTCGGATCGTAAATGTGCTGTATGTCAGTGGGCACCGCGCGAATTACGCAAAAATGGTTGCGAATTTCATTTCAGGGCTGGAAAAATTCTGGCCGAGATTTGACCTTGTCGCCCTACTACCCGGCAACACAGTGTTTCCACTGACACCCTGTATGGGGGTTTGACAACAATCTTTCCATTTTCTAAAGTGAAGAGGTCTGATCAAGGTGGTCAGGCATGTCGTTGAAACACGGCGCTTATTCTCAGGGCAGGGTGAAATTCCTGACCGGCGGTAATCCTGATTTCAGAGAAGCCCGCGAGCGCCTGCCAAAGCAATTTGGCAGGGTCAGCAGATCCGGTGAGATTCCGGAGCCGACGGTAACAGTCCGGATGGGAGAGGATAAAGCGTGGCGGATAACGGGGGAACCTGTTGTCGTCAGCCTATGACTGGCGTGCGGCTTTGCCGTGCGTGCAGACCTTTCTTTTGATGCCTTGATTCGTAAGCTCCTTAAACGGAGAACCGTTATGAATCAGAGTGTTCATCAGGAACCGGAACTTTCGATCTTTGGCGATCCGATCGCACGTATGGAACGTGCACTTTCGGATTTGCGCAATGGCAAGGGGGTTCTGGTCGTCGATGATGAAGATCGCGAAAATGAAGGCGATCTTATTTTTTCCGCAGAAAATCTGACCAATGAACAGATGGCGATGCTGATCCGCGATTGCAGCGGCATTGTCTGCCTGTGTCTGACCGATGAAATGGCAACTGCACTTGATCTACCGCCGATGGTTGCCAACAACACGTCGAGCATGGGAACCGGTTTTACCGTTTCCATCGAGGCAAAGGTTGGCGTGACCACCGGTGTTTCCGCTGCTGATCGCGTGACTACGGTCAAAACCGCAATTGCCGATGGAGCAAAGCCGGATGACCTTGCCCGTCCGGGGCACGTCTTCCCGCTACGTGCGCGTGCAGGGGGTGTTCTGGAACGTCGCGGTCATACCGAAGGAACGGTTGATCTGATGCGTCTGGCGGGCTTTAAACCGGCAGGTGTTCTTTGCGAAGTCACCAATCCGGACGGCACAATGGCGCGTTTACCGGAACTGATTGCCTACGCACAGCAGCACGACATTGTTGTGATCAGCATCGAAGATATCGTTGCCTATCGCGGCGTTTTACAGCTTGCCGCGGAATAGATATGTCAGACAGGGACCGTCTGGGGGTGAGAGTTTAATCTGACTTTGCGCTTCTTGGGCCCTTGGCGAGCGAGTAGCACGACAAATTTGCGCACTTGGCAAGGCTTGCTTCATGCTTTGCCCAAGCTGAAAGGCAGCAGAGTTTTTCTGCTGCCTTTTGCGTTCGATGACTTTGTCTTGCCGGGCCGCGAACGATCCTTGATCAGTCGTCGATCATGCACCAGACCGGGGTGTGATCCGATGCCTTTTCCTTGGCGCGCGGGTCGCGATCAATATCCGATGCGCTGAGCCGGTCGGCTGCGGCCGGAGTCAACAGCAGGTGATCGATGCGAAGCCCGTTATCCTTGTTCCACGCCCCCGCACGGTAATCCCACCAGCTATATTGGTGGCCCTGCGGATTGAAGGTCCGGAATGCGTCGGTGTAGCCCATATTCATCATGGTTCGCAGTTTTTTGCGTTCCACGGTCGAACATAGAACGGTTTCGTGCAGCTTGATCGGGTCGTAAACATCCGAGTCATCCGGCGCGATGTTGTAGTCACCGCCCATAACGGCGGCGTCGCCACTTTCACGGATTTTCTCAAAACGCTTGATCAGGCGATCCAGGAAGTTCAGCTTATATTCGAATTTCTCCGATCCGACCTCGCTTCCCATCGGGACGTAGATCGATGCCACACGAATCGGACGATTTCCCGATATAGTGGCTTCGATATAGCGTGCCTGTTCGTCGTTGTCATTGCCCGGCAGGCCGCGTTCGACATCTTCAATCGGGAATTTTGACAGGATCGCCACCCCATTATAGGTCTTCTGGCCGTGCAGGGCGATGTTATAGCCAAGATCCTCGATTTCCATAGCCGGGAAGCTGTCATCGACAGTTTTGGTTTCCTGAAGCAGTACAACATCGGGCTTTGCGTCGCCAAGCCATTCAAGGATATTGGGCAGGCGAGCCTTGATCGAGTTGACGTTCCATGTGGCGATTTTCATGCGGGCCTCGATGTTCAGGATGAATTTTGCGGCTTTATGCACAGACATAACAGCATTATGTCCAAACAAAAACGAGGTCCGTGAAACACGAACCCCGCTTTATAAATCGTTTTTCCGACGCGGATCAAACCGAGAAACTGGATCCGCAACCGCACGATGATGTTGCGTTTGGATTATTCACACGAAACGCTGCACCAACCAGTTCGCGGACAAAATCGATTTCCGCACCGCCGAGAAGATCAAGCGATACGTCATCAATCACCATTTTCGCGCCGTGATTTTCGAAAATGTGGTCTTCATCGGTCTTGTCGGAATCAAGCGAGAATTCATACTGAAAACCGCTACACCCGCCACCGGAAACCTGAAGACGCAACATCAGGCCTGACTTTCCATCGCTGGCAATCAGTTCCTGAATACGTTTTGCGGCACTTTCGGTCATCTGGACCTGCCGGGCAGTTTCCGTCATTCGACACTCCTTGATGTGCTATCCCGAAATATTCCAGTTACCGGATATTCACGGGCAACCCAACGGGTATATTGACGATCATGGTGGCAACTTTAACACAGCCTGATCGCGTTCCTTAAGGGTCTATTTAGTGTGCATGGCAGAAATGTCAAAACCTGAGAGCAGGGCCACTAAGCGGTTGCTTGCGTTTTGATGCGAAATGTCCCAAAACAGCCACATCAAAATGGTTGTGATAAACCATGAACGAAATTTGCAAAGACCAAAAGTGATGAATGTTTTCAGCCTGTTGAAAAGCGACATCGAGAACCAGATTCTCGCCCTTGAAAAAGACGGCGTTTTGCCCGCTGGCAGCGATACCGCACGTATCACGGTCGAACCGCCGCGCGATGCCGCTCATGGCGATGCCGCGACCAATGCCGCGATGCTGCTTTCCAAGGCTGCGGGGATGAAGCCACGTGATCTGGCAGAAAAGCTTGCCGAAAAACTCGGCACGCTTGATCATATCGAACAGGTCGAGATCGCCGGGCCCGGCTTCATCAATCTACGAATGGCCGATGATTTCTGGCTGTCACAGATCACCGAAGTGCTTGAAAACGGCAAGACCTATGGCAACAGCAATCTTGGTGCAAACACCAAGATGAATGTCGAATATGTCTCGGCCAATCCGACCGGCCCGATGCATGTCGGCCATTGCCGCGGGGCGGTTGTTGGCGATGTTCTGGCAAATCTGCTGGCCAAGGCCGGTTATGACGTGACCAAGGAATATTACATCAACGATGCCGGTGCGCAGGTCGATGTTCTGGCGCGATCCCTGCATCTGCGTTACCGCGAAGCGCTTGGCGAAACCATTGATGAAATTCCGGCTGGTCTTTATCCGGGCGATTATCTGGTGGCACCGGGCAAAAAGCTTGCGGCACGTGATGGCGATAAATGGGTCAAGGCACCCGAAGAAGACTGGCTGGAAGAGTTCCGAGGTTTTGCGATTGTCGAGATGATGGCATTGATCAAGGAAGATCTGCGTCTTCTGGGCGTTGATCACGACGTCTTTACGTCTGAAGCCGGACTTGTTGCCGCAGGCAAGGTGCAGGCCGCGTTCGAGCATCTGGAGAAAAAGGGCGACATTTATGTCGGCGTTCTGGAACCGCCAAAAGGCAAAACGCCCGATGATTGGGAACCGCGCCCGCAGACGCTGTTCCGGGCGACTGAATTTGGTGATGATGTTGACCGCCCTCTGAAAAAGTCGGATGGCAGTTGGACCTATTTTGCGTCCGACATTGCCTATCACTTTGACAAATACGAACGTGGTTTCAACCACATGATCGATATTTTCGGTGCTGATCATGGCGGTTACGTCAAACGTATGAAAGCCGCGACCAAGGCGATTACGGGCGGCGAGGGCGACCTTGATGTCAAGCTGTGCCAATTGGTCAGCCTATTTGACAATGGTGAGCCGGTTAAAATGTCCAAACGTGCCGGAACGTTCGTGACCCTGCGTGATGTGGTTGAACGCGTTGGTAAGGATGTCGTGCGGTTCATCATGTTGACGCGCAAGAACGACGCGACGCTTGATTTTGACTTTGCCAAAGTGACCGAACAGTCCAAAGACAACCCGGTATTTTACGTTCAATACGCCCATGCCCGCGTTAATTCGGTATTCCGTCAGGCGCGCGAAGCGTTCCCTAATCAGGATTTCTCGGATGCGGCACTGGTCGGGGCCGATCTATCGGCTTTGGTGTCGGAAGATGAAAAGATGCTGGTGCGTCGGATGGCTGAATGGCCGCGTATTGTTGAACAGGCCGCCGTTGCACATGAACCGCATCGTATCGCATTCTTCCTGAGCGAAATTGCTGCCGAATTCCACGCCTTGTGGAACAAAGGACGTGACAATACCACATTGCGTTTCATCGTTGCCGATGATCTGGCGGTGACGCAGGCGCGCCTTGCCATGATCCGTGCTACCGCATTGGTTATTGCGTCCGGTCTTGATGTGCTGGGCGTTGACCCGGTCGAGGAGATGTAATCACGATGAACGAAGAACAGGGTTTCGGCCTTAGAGCGGAGCAGCGTTATCAAGGGGCTGGCAAAAAAGCCCCAGGCGGCGGCTTGGCGAAAGGGGTGGGAACCATCGTTCTTGGTCTTGTGATTATTGGTGGTGGTCTGGGCGGGGCCGGTTACTGGTTATATAATCAGGGGCAGCCAGCACAGGAAGAAGGCAAATTGCCAATCCTTTTGCCAGATCCACTGCCGATCAAGTTGCGACCGGATGATCCCGGCGGAATGGAAGTTCCCCACCGGGATACAACGATTTATGAACAGCTTGATAGTAACCAGCCCGAGGATCAGGTGGTTCTTCAGGAACTGCCTGATATGCCAAAGGTGCCCGATGTCATACCATCCCCCGATAATACGGGAGAACCAGCGGTGATCGAACAGACACCGGAGGCCGAGATTGTCGCAAATGCAGCGCAGATCGGTTCGGGCAAAGATGTAAATGCGTCTGCGAAAACTCCAGCTGAAACAGCAATTGTCGCACCAAGCGATGCAGAAAAAGCAATCGCTGTTGCCAAGGCCAAGGAACAGGCCACAGCACCGGCTGCCACCAGCGCCAGCGGCATATCGGAGAAAGACTTCCGCATTCAGTTGGCGTCAGTTCGCGATACGTCGGGGGCCGAAGCGGAATGGAAAAGATTGTCTTATAAAAACAAGGACTTGCTTGGCAGTCTTCAGATGTATCTGAAACGTGCAGACCTTGGTGACAAGGGTGTGTTCTATCGTTTGCAAGCCGGTCCTTTGCCGGACGCTGCTGCGGCTGAAACGCTTTGTCGCAACTTGAAACAACGCAATGTGGGGTGTCTGATTGTCCGGCCTTGAGGTAAGAAAACCGCGTGCCTGTATTCTTGGTGTTGAAGGTACAGAACTAAGCAATTGGGAGAAGGGCTTCTTTCGTGAAGCTGATCCCTATGGCTTTATCCTGTTTGCCCGTAATGTCACGGATCTGAAGCAGGTCAAGGCGTTGAACAATCAACTGCGCGAAGTTGTCGGCAATATCAATGTGCCGATTTTTGTCGATCAGGAAGGTGGGCGCGTCATGCGCCTCAAGCCGCCGCACTGGCGCAAAATCCCTGCGGCTGGTGTGTTTGGTCAATTGTTTGAAACAGCACCTGAAAATGCCCGCGAAGCCGCATATATTAGTGCGCGCCTGATGGCGGCGGATTTGCGTGATGCCGGGTTTAACATCACCTGTGCGCCGGTGCTTGATATCCGCTTCCCTGGTATGAGCGACGTGGTTGGCGACCGTTCCTATGGTTCGACGGTGGAGCAGATTGTGCCGTTGGCAAGTGCGGTTGCCGCCGGGTTGCTGGACGGCGGGATCGCACCGGTCATCAAACATATTCCAGGTCACGGGCGTGCATCGGTCGACAGTCACAAGGATTTGCCGATCGTGACCGCGTCACGCGAAGAACTGAGCCGCCTTGATTTCGAACCGTTTCGTCAGATGAAGGATGTGGTTGCGGCGATGTCGGCCCATTTGCTGTTTACCGCGATTGATGATCAGCGTCCGGGCACCGTATCGGCCAAGGTCATTTCCGAAATTGTCCGCGGTGATATCGGGTTTGAAAATCTTCTGATCAGTGATGATCTGTCGATGGAAGCCCTTGGTGGTTCGATTGCCAGCCGGACCCATGAATGCCTTGCCGCAGGTTGTGATATCGCGCTTCATTGCAATGGCAAACGCACGGAAATGGAAGAAGTCGTATCCATGGCCCCGAAACTTGCCGGTGAGGCGCTGACACGTTCGCAATTGCTGAGCAATCAGATCGCAGGTTTTAATACTACACAGCCGCCCTCGGCGCAGATTGCCGATTGGCAGGCCCGACTGGCTGAATTGCTATCACCGGTCTGGTCGGCTGGCGAGCAGGCGTAAGGGAAGCTGAATAGGTGAACGACATTATCGAGATTATCATTTCCGCGTCTACGTGGGTGTTGCCGGTATTGCTGGCGGTGACTTTGCACGAAGCCGCGCACGGCTTTGCAGCCAAGCTGTTCGGGGATGATACAGCGCAACGCGCCGGGCGGCTTAGCCTGAACCCGATCCGCCATATTGATCCGGTGGGGACTATTTTGATTCCCGGTTTGCTGTTGCTGACTGGTGCGCCGTTCCTGTTTGGTTATGCCAAGCCGGTCCCGGTCGCGTTCCATCGTTTGCATCCGCAACGTCTTGGTGTAATCGGGGTGGCGGTTGCCGGGCCCGCAACCAACGTCGCATTGGCAATAGCATCAATTCTATTACTGGTCGGGTTACCGTCATTTTCGCCGGCGGTCAATGACTGGCTGGCAACGACGTTACAGCAGTCGATCTGGCTGAACTGCATTCTGGCTGTGTTCAACATGCTCCCAATCCCGCCATTGGATGGAGGGCGGGTTCTGACGGCGATATCGCCAATGCCAATTGCACGGGTCTTGGCGCGCATGGAAAAAACCGGCATGATCCTTCTGATTGCGCTGATCTTCCTGTTGCCCTACGTCACGGGGCTTCTTGGCGTTAATCTGCCGATATTCCACTGGCTGGTGATTGAGCCTGCATCTGCACTTGTTGATTTTCTGGCCGGTATTTTCGCCTGATATGAGGCGGACGGTCCGGGGGGATTATGGCCAAACAGTTCGAACTCGATATTCCGGACGAGGTATTTGACAAGGCACCCGTTGATGATGGGCCAAGTCTTGCTGAACGCCTTATGCTGGATCTGGACGGGTTTGAAGGGCCGCTTGACCTTTTGCTGGAGCTGGCACGCGACCAGAAAGTCGACATCATCAGGATTTCGATCCTGGAGCTTGCCGAGCAGTATCTGACTTTCATTAATACCGCGCGTGAATTGCGACTGGAACTGGCGGCCGATTATCTGGTGATGGCGGCGTGGCTGGCTTATCTGAAATCTCGGTTGTTGCTGCCAAAGCAGGAGTCCGACGAGGAAGAGCTCAGTGCAGAGGAAATGGCAGAGCTTCTGGCCTTCCAGCTGAAGCGGCTGGAAGCGATGAAAGCGGCCGGTGAGAAACTGCTGGAGCGGCCCAACCTCGGGCGTGATTTCTTTGGCCGGGGTGATCCCGAGGAAGTCCGGGTCACGACGGCGTCGGTTTATGATGCGTCGCTTTATGACCTGTTGAAAGCCTATGCACAGATCATGCTGACATCTGAATCCAAGACATTGGAGATTGAGGCATTCGATCTTTATGCGATGGACGATGCAATCCGGCGGTTGCGCGATCTGTTCGGGCGTCGGGTTGTTCCGACATGGACAAAGCTTCTGGAATTCATGCCACATGGTCTTGGCACGCCTTTGAAGGCACGGTCGGCACTGGCTGCGCATTTTGTTGCCAGCCTTGAAATGTGCCGCGATGGTGAATTGGAAATCTCGCAAGAGCAGGTGTTTGGCCCGATCATGCTGAGGTCACCGCAAAAAAGACGCGATCCTGAATTGGACATCACATCCGGGGATTACAGCGATATGGACAAGCTAAGAGCCAAATCCGGGGCAGGGATGGATAATAATGGTGACTGAGACAGTAACCGACCCGCAGTTTGAAATCGATGGTATCGAACACGGTCCTCAAGTCGACTTTCAGCATCTTCGAATTGTTGAGGCTGTGCTGTTTGCGTCTGCGGAACCGGTCAGTGAACGGGTTCTTGCCGCGCGTTTGCCCGAAGGTTCAGATGTTTCCCTTTTGCTTAAAGAACTGCAGGCAAACTATTCAGAGCGTGGGATAAATCTGAATCGTGTCGGTGAAAAATGGGCGTTTCGCACTGCGGCTGATTTGGCAGGTGATCTTCATATCGAGGTCGAAAAAGCAAAGAAAATGACGCGTGCAACGCTCGAAACGCTGGCGATCATTGCCTATCACGAGCCGGTTACACGTTCCGAAATTGAAGAAATTCGTGGTGTGGCCCTGTCCAAGGGGACGCTTGATATTCTGCTGGAAGCGAAATGGATCCGTCCGAAGGGGCGCAAACGTGTGCCGGGCCGTCCGGTTCTTTGGGCGACGACGGATGATTTTCTGGATCATTTCGGGCTTGAAGATCGTGACGATCTGCCGGGACTTGCCGATTTGAAGGCCGCTGGATTGCTTGATAGCCGTCCTGGCATGGGCCGATACGGTGCCAGTTCCGACGAGGAAGCATTGCCCGATCTGGTTGATGATGGCGAAGTTACCGATGCTGTTGTCGAAGAAGCTCTTACGACCCGCAATCTGGCCGATCTTGATGAAACCATCTACAGCGATAATCCCAATCTGGAAGAAGAATACGACGCGGAGAACCGTTAAATCGGGCCCATTCACATCTTTTATCGTGCTTCTTTGATCCAGCTTCTTGCATGCGCTGTTGGGTAGGATTAAATCTGGGAAAGATTTTGCAACTTAATTGCAGGGTTTCCCGGCAAAAGAATAAAGAGAGATCTGATGCCCGACGGCTTGAGAATGTCCAATGTCAGCCATGATTTCGGCAGTACCAAGGTTCTCAAAGACATAAGCTTTGACGTTGCGCCCGGCGAACTGGTTTGCCTTTTGGGGCCCTCGGGATGTGGCAAGACTACTGCATTGCGTATTGCCGCAGGGCTTGAAAAGCTTCAGCAAGGCAGCGTTTCCATTAATGATCAGCTTGTAGCGCGGCCCGGGGAATATCTTGAACCCGAAAAACGCGGTGTCGGTATGGTGTTTCAGGATTACGCCCTGTTTCCGCATCTGAGCGTTGCCAAGAATATCGGGTTCGGTCTGCGTTCATCAAATGAGATTGAACGCAAGGAAGCGGTCGAACGTGCGCTTCGGCAGGTCGGTATGGCAGATTATTACAATGCCTATCCCCACGAATTATCCGGCGGGCAGCAACAGCGGATTGCACTTGCCCGAGCTCTGGCGCCAACACCGCGCGTGATGCTGCTGGACGAGCCGTTTTCGGGGCTTGATGTCGCACGCCGGGCCGAACTTCGTGATACCACGCTGCATGTTTTGAAAAATGCCGGGATCGCAACCATCATGGTGACCCATGATCCGGAAGAAGCGATGTATATGGCGGATCGGATTATCATCATGAATGAAGGGCAGGTGATGCAGGATGGTACCCCCGAAGACCTTTATTTCAATCCGCAAAATCGTTTTGTTGCATCTTTCTTTGGCGAGGTTAACCGTTTCCCCGGAACAGTGCAGGGCGGGATTGTGACGACGCCGCTTGGTGATGTGGCGCAGGGTGGTCTTGATGACGGAACACCGGTTGAAGTTCTGGTGCGCCCGGAAGGATTGCAGATTGCCGATGCCATGAATGGACATGATATTCTGGCGCGGGTCGATGCTGTGCGGTCACTTGGTGAAATCAGTCTGATGCATTTATCGCTTCATGCGGGCGGGCATGTCCATGCGCGCGTGCCACGCAGACTTTCGTCAGTAAATCAGGGGTCGGTCGCTATTACGCTTGATCCTGACATGACCTTTGTGTTTCCTATGAATTAGGCCAATTTCAACGCGAAACAGGTCCGATGAGACTAAGAAACAAACATACAGGTTCGTAGCGGTGCACGGTATATTCACAATCGTTGCATTGCACAGTGGGGGGCTTTCTGCCATTATCCGGGCATTCTCGCCGGATGGCAGATTGGATCTTTGGAGATAGAAGTTATGGGTATTGGCGTTTGGCAAATCGTTCTGATTCTGGCGATTGTCCTGATCATCTTTGGTGCCGGCAAACTGCCGAAAGTCATGGGTGACATGGGTAAAGGGATCAAGAGCTTCAAAGCAGGCATAAAC
Organism: Thalassospira xiamenensis M-5 = DSM 17429; assembly: GCF_000300235.2. Classification (NCBI taxonomy): domain Bacteria; kingdom Pseudomonadati; phylum Pseudomonadota; class Alphaproteobacteria; order Rhodospirillales; family Thalassospiraceae; genus Thalassospira; species Thalassospira xiamenensis. The sequence continues at coordinate 2,038,923 of NZ_CP004388.1, forward strand.
GAAAAAGACGAAGACAGTGCTGCTTCGGCCAAAACCATCGAAAACAACACGTCTGCTTCGGTTTCTGCTGAAAGCAAAGACAAGGATTCCGTGAAATCCTGATCGTCTGTCGGGTTTCCTTCAGATAGGCGTGTTCCATGTTTGATATCGGCTGGACCGAAATGGCACTTGTGGCCGTCGTCGCGTTGTTCGTCGTCGGCCCCAAGGACTTGCCCCATGTGCTTTACAAGCTTGCCGGGTACTGGAAAAAAGTGCGCGGTATGGCGCGCGAATTTCAGGGCGGTATCGATAATCTGATTCGTGAAGCCGAACTTGATGATCTGCGCAAGCAGGTCACCGATGCACGTTCGAGCACATCAGACTTCATCGAAAACAAGATTGCCGAGCCGAAAACCAAGCCAAAACAGGCAAAACCGGCAGATAAAACTGCCGAAAGCGAAACCGACAACAAATTGGAAACCAAAACCACAGCATCGAAGACCGATGCCGCGGCATCGGCAAAACCTGCTGCTGCGGATAAGAAGACTGATCATCCGGAGAGTCAGGCGTGAACATGCAGTCGGATGACAAGCAGATGCCGATCATGGAGCATCTGATCGAGCTTCGGAATCGTCTGACATGGGCGGTTCTGGCACTCTTTATCACTTTCGGTATTTGTTATTATTTCGTCGAAGATATTTACGGGTTCCTCGTAAAGCCCCTTGCTGACGTAATGGGGCCGGACCGGCGAATGATCTATACCGCGCTGACCGAGGTGTTCTTCACCTATGTAAAGGTCTCGTTCTTTGCTGCCTGTTTTGTTTCAGCACCGGTCTTTCTTGGCCAGTTATGGGCCTTTGTCGCGCCGGGACTATACAAGAATGAACGTTCGGCATTCATGCCGTTCCTGTTTGCGACGCCGATCCTGTTCCTTGCGGGCGGGGCACTGGTTTACTACCTGATCATGCCGCTGGCGTGGAAATTCTTCCTTAGTTTCGAAAGTGCAGGCGGGGCATCGGGACTTGCCATTCAGCTTGAAGCCAAGGTCGGCGAATATCTTGCGCTGGTGATGAAGCTTATTTTTGCGTTTGGCCTGTGTTTCCAACTGCCGGTATTGCTGACACTAATGGCGCGCGCTGGTATCGTAACCGCATCTTCGCTTGCCAAGCGGCGCAAATATGCGGTTGTGATCGCCTTTGTGTTTGCCGCAGTGCTGACGCCGCCGGATCTGATTTCGCAGGTTGGCCTGGCAATCCCCATCATCATTCTTTATGAAATTTCGATCCTGATGGCGCGGATGTCGGAACGTAAACGTGCCAAGCGCGAAGCGGAAGAAGATGCCGAGCTTGACGGTGACGATGAGGATACCGATCACAATAAAGACGACGTCGATACCCAGAGTTCGGCTGCGGCAGCTGCTGATTACGGGGACGATGATGGCAAAGCAGATGACAAGACCGATTTCAAAGCGCTTGCAGGTTCTGCGCCAAAATCTGATACGCCTTCGTCATCCCGATCTTTGGGATCCGCGAAAGGCGACGATGACGAGGATGATTTCAACAGCGCGCGCTGATTGAATTGTCCGGTTCTCGAATGACCGATCTGACGGGGTGGACCAAGCGTCCACCCCATCGTATAAAAGCCCGAATAATTGCCCGCATAGCTGAATAACAAGGTGCCGTTTCATGCACGACATTAAATGGATTCGTGACAACCCCGAGGCCTTTGACGCGGCGATGACCGCGCGCAAGGTCGAAATGACCGCCCAGCGTCTGATCGATATCGATGCAGACCGTCGTCGTCTGATGACTGAACATCAGGAAATGCTGGCGCGCCGCAAATCCATTTCCGGTGAAATTGGCAAATTGCGCCAGAGTGGCGGCGATGCTGACGAACTGATGGCCGAGATGGGTAAGCTCAAAGATCGGATCAAGGATGCCGAAGACGGGCAGGCCGGTTTAAACGAGCAGCTTGATCTTTTGCTGTCGTCGCTTCCGAACGTTATCGATCAGGAAGTTCCGGCAGGCGAAAGCGAAGAAGACAATGTTGAAGTTCGCAAATGGGGAATTCCCGGCGAATTTGACTTCAAGCCGCTTGAACATTTCGAGATCGGCGACAAGCTTGGCATGATGGATTTCGAAACTGCGGCTAAACTTTCGGGTTCGCGTTTTGTTATTTTGCGTGGTGGCCTGGCAAAGCTTGAACGGGCATTGGGTCAGTTCATGCTGGACCTGCATGTAAACGAGCATGGTTATGAAGAAACCATCACGCCGATGCTGGTACGCGATGATGCGATGTTTGGCACCGGTCAGTTACCGAAGTTTGCCGAAGATTCGTTCAGAACCACCAATGACATGTGGCTGATCCCGACGTCGGAAGTGACGCTTACCAATCAGGTCGCGGGCGAGATTATCGACGAAGCCGCATTGCCGCTGCGCTATACCGCATTGACCCAGTGTTTCCGCTCGGAAGCCGGTTCGGCCGGGCGTGATACGCGCGGCATGATCCGCCAGCATCAGTTTTCAAAGGTTGAAATGGTGTCGGTTGTGGCCGCCGAAAAATCGAACGAGGAACTTGATCGAAAAACCCGCTGTGCGGAGACCGTTCTTGAACGTCTCGGTCTTCCCTACCGGACGGTGGTTCTGTGTTCAGGCGATATCGGTTTTGCCGCGCGCAAAACATTTGATATTGAAGTCTGGCTTCCTGGGCAGGGGAAATATCGTGAAATTTCATCCTGTTCTAACACCGGAGATTTCCAGGCACGGCGCATGAATGCGCGGTATCGTGCCGCTGGCGACAAGAAAACCAGTTTTGTTCATACCCTGAATGGGTCGGGGCTTGCTGTTGGACGTTGCCTGATTGCGGTGATGGAAAACTATCAGCAGGCAGATGGTTCAATTCGTGTACCGGATGAATTGAGGCCCTATATGGGCGGTGTCGAGGTGATTTCACCGCGCGGATAGGGGGGCGATATGGTCGATCTGAAAAATGCCCGCATCCTGATCAGCAACGATGACGGGATTGATGCGCCGGGGATTCGGCTTTTGGAAAAGCTTGCCTGTTCGCTTTCCGATGATGTCTGGGTTGTCGCACCGACGACCGAGCAAAGCGGGGCCGGGCATTCGCTTACCCTGCGCCATCCGTTGCGGATACGCAAACGTGACGAGCGACATTTTTCTGTCGACGGAACGCCAACCGATTGCGTTCTGCTGGCCCTTCAGCAAATCATGCGTGACAGTCCGCCCGATATTGTTCTTTCGGGGATCAACCGGGGTGGCAACCTTGGCGAGGATGTAACCTATTCCGGTACGGTTGCTGCCGCGATGGAAGCAACGTTGCTGAATGTGCCTGCAATTGCCTTTTCCCAGTTTTTTTCCGGCAATCTGATCGACTGGTCGGTTGCGGAAAAGCATCTTTTACCGGTTGCGGAAACCCTTATTCACACGACTTGGCCACGTGGCGTTCTGATTAACGTCAATTTTCCGGAAGCCGAACGTGACGGCGGAGCCCGTATCGAGGTTTCCAGACAGGGACAGCGCAAGATTGGCGATCATATTGCCGAACGCCTTGATCCGCGCGGAGAGCCTTATTATTGGATTGGTGCAATCAAGTCGGAATTGCCCAAAGATGAAAATGCGGACTTACGGGTCATTGAGAGGGGCGATATTTCGGTAACTCCGATCAGTCTCGATTTCACGCATTACGAGACGCACGCAAAACTGACGAAGGCATTTCCGTGAACGAGCCTGTCATTGCCCGAGAAGCTGAAATCGAACATCTGCTTGCGATCCTGCGCAATGACGGGATCCATGACGAGGACGTTTTACGTGCGCTGGCCAGCATCCCGCGCGAAATTTTCGTCGCCGACCCGTTTGTCAGCCGGGCATGGGAAAATGTCGCCCTTCCGATCAGCAAGGGCCAGACGATTTCACAGCCCTATATCGTCGCCCTGATGACACAGGCGCTTGAGCTGAATGACCGGATGAAGGTGCTTGAGGTCGGTACCGGATCGGGCTATCAGGCCGCCATCCTCGCCAAGCTGGCACGCCGGGTTTACACGCTTGAACGGCACAAGCCGCTTCTGCGTGAGGCGGAAGACAAATTCCGCGAATTGGGGTTGCATACGATTTCGACCCTGCATGGTGATGGCGGGCTTGGCTGGAAGGCGCAGGCACCGTTTGATCGTATTATCGTGACTGCGGCAGCACAAGATGTGCCGCCTGTGCTGGTCGATCAGTTGGCGATTGGCGGGATCATGGTCGTGCCGGTGGGCGAGGTATCCCACACGCAACTGCTTTTGCGGGTTTTGCGTACCCCCACCGGGATTGATGTAACAGAACTGATGCCGGTCCGTTTCGTTCCGATGTTGCCGGGCACCGAAGAATTCTGAGCCGATTGCTGCATCTGATTACGGATTGTTAACGGCTGATCGCAGACAATGTTTTCCATGATGGAAAATAGTGTCAAACAGGCAGTTCGAAGAATACGGACGCTGGCGCTTGTCTGTGGGGCAACCGCAGCGCTTGGCGGCTGTTTGCTTAATTCCGTCCCTGTGCCAGTAGTTTACGGCGAAGGTGCGACTTACAGCCCCTATAGCATGCCCAAGCTTAAAAATGGTGAGCGGGTTATTACGGTTGAACCGGGTGATACTGTTTCGGGGCTTGCCAACCGGTATCGCACCGATTTTGGCCGTTTTACCGAGCGAAACAAATTGGCGAAGCCTTATGTGATCTATCCGGGGCAGCGACTTGTGCTGCCGCCTTGGGATCCGTCTTATGACAGCAACAGCCAGCCTGCAGTTGCAAGCCGGTCGTCATCGACGACACCAAGTTCAACAAGCTCCGCGCCGCGTAAGACCGTCACCATCGGCGGCAAGCGGGAAGTTGTCAGTGTGCCGCTTGGTACATCTGAAACGGCGGCAGCACCCGAACGCTCGTCAACGGTTCAAACCGCGCGTATTAGTCCGAATAACGGCGGCAGCATCCCGACGCCTGGCCTGAAGCCACAGGATTTCGCTGCGCGCGCCGAACAGCGTTACGCATCTGCCAATAGCTGGAATAACGATACCCGCCAGATGCCCGAAGCAACACCGGTTGCGGGGCAAGGCAGTGCAGTTCGTAAGAATGTCGTTATTGCCGAACCCGACAATCGCAAGGGCTTTGTCTGGCCGGTTCGCGGTGACATTGTTCTTAAATACGGTGCCAGCACGGGTGGTCTTTACAATGACGGAATCAACATCAAGGCTGCGCGTGGTACGCCGATCCTTGCTGCGGATAATGGCGTTGTGACCTATGTCGGGAATGAGTTGCGCGGCTTTGGCAATCTGATCCTGATCAAGCATGCCGATGATTACGTGACAGCCTATGCCCATACGGAAAATCCGATGGTTGCACGCGGCGACGTTGTCGAGCGCGGTCAGAAGATTTCAAGTGTCGGCAGCACGGGTGCCGTTAACCAGCCGCAGCTTCATTTTGAAATCCGTCGTGGACGAAAATCCACCGACCCGATGAAATACCTGCCACAGATGATGGTATCGCGATAAACAAAACGCCCGGACCTTGAGGTTTCGGACGTTTTGTTTATACGCTGCTGTCTGGGCAGTCAGCCAAGCTTTTTTCCCATTTCGCCGGCTAATTCCTGAATGAATTGCCATGCAACGCGGCCTGAACGACTGCCACGTGTGACCGTCCATTCCTTGGCTCGGGCACGCAGGTCTTCAATCGGAACATCAAGCTCGAATTCCTTGGCGTACCCTTCGATGATTTCAAAATAGACATCCTGTGAAATGTTGTGGAAGCCAAGCCACAGGCCGAAGCGGTCGGATAGGGATACCTTTTCCTCGACTGCCTCGGACGGATTGATCGCGGTTGATCGTTCATTTTCGATCATATCGCGCGCCATCAAATGGCGACGGTTCGATGTCGCATAGAAAATCACATTGTTGGGGCGGCCTTCGATGCCGCCTTCAAGCACAGCCTTAAGCGACTTGTAGGATTCATCCTGCAAATCGAATGAGAGGTCATCACAGAACAGAACCGTCTTGCGACCGCTTTCTTCGAGAATATGCAGAAGATGGGGCAGGGTCGGGATGTCTTCGCGATGGATTTCGACCAATGCCAATGCGCCAGCCTTTTCCGTGTTGATTTTGGCGTGCATCGCCTTGACGATCGAACTTTTGCCGGTGCCACGTGCGCCCCAAAGCAACGCATTGTTGGCCGGAAGTCCATTGGCGAACCGTTTGGTATTGTTATAAAGAATCGTCTTTTGCTGTTCGATTCCCTGCAAAAGATCGATATCAATCCGGTTCACATTGCGCACCGGTTGCAGATAACCGCTTTCGGCCTGCCAGACAAAGGCATCAGCCGCGGCAAGGTCATTGGTTTTATGCGCAGGTGGGGCCATGCGTTCCAGCGCGTCGGCAATGCGCTCAAGGGTGGGCAGCAATTGATTGAAATCGTTGGTCATTAAAGCCTCTTGGATGTTTCTTTTTATCGTGGTGGCGACGAATATGCCCAAAACGCTATCACAAGGCGATCTGGCAATAACAGTGCCATATGATTTAGCGCGCTTTTGGTGACGTGAACAGAACCACAGAATACGGGATTTAACCGATAAAAATCCTGTTCTTCCTTGCGTTGACGGGACACACCGTTATATTCCGGCAGTTGATTTGTTTTGTTGTATGGGATTAGGAGTTCCTAATGTTGATTTCGCCGGCTTTCGCGCAGGGCGCAGGTGGCGCAGGTGGTGCAGATATGCTTACCAGCTTCCTGCCGCTGATCCTGATTTTTGTTGTTTTTTATTTCCTGCTTATCCGTCCGCAGCAGAAAAAACAGAAAGAGCATAAAGCGATGCTCGCTGCTGTTCGTCGCGGTGACAAAATCGTTACCGCCGGTGGTCTGATCGGTACCGTTGCCAAGGTTATTGGTGACGATGAACTTTCGGTCGAGATTGCTGAAGGGGTCAAAGTCAAGGTTGCACGCGGCATGGTTTCGACAGTTCTGTCGAAAACCGAGCCAGCCAAAGGCGACGACAAAGACGAAGACGAAAAAGAAGCTGAAGAGACCAAAAAAGACTGATCTCTTTGATGACTTGCAAGGCGGGGCAAAATGCTCCGCCTTCTTGTTTACAGCCGGTGGCCTGCGGGGTGTAACTCTCCCGATGTTCGATAGAACCAGACCAAGGTTTTCCAGACAAATCTGGTTAAAGGACACATGCTTTATTTTACGAAATGGAAAGCAGCACTGGTTCTGCTGGTGTGCGCTTTGGGCGTTATATACGCTGCACCGAATTTCCTGCCCAAGGGCACGTTGGCAACTGAAGCCAGCTATCTTCCGGGTAAACAGATCAGCCTTGGTCTTGATCTGCGCGGCGGATCGCACATGCTGCTTGAGGTGGACATTAACAGCGTGATCCGCGAGCGTTATGAAGCGCTTGGAGATACGATCCGTTCGACACTGCGCGAGGAACGCATTCGTTACCGTCCGCGCGATGCCGGATTGGACGGCGCGGAAGTCACCATCGTCAATGCCGACGAGGTCGAAAAAGCCCGCGATCTGATCCGTGATGTCGAACCTAATACCGTCATGAGTGGTGACGGCAACAACATTATCGTTTCCTACACCGAACAGGCCCGCAAAGAACTTGTTGATCGCGCGATCAGCCAGTCACTTGAAGTGGTGCGCCGTCGTGTTGACGAACTGGGAACGACCGAACCGTCGATCCAGCGCCAGGGTGAAGACCGTATTGTTGTTCAGGTACCTGGACTTGATGATCCGTCGCGTTTACGCGCGATTCTTGGCCGTACCGCGAAAATGAACTTCCACCTCGTGAACGAGGAAAAAACGGCTTCCCAAGCGCGTGCCACCGGCATGCCGCCGGGAACCATTATCCTGCCATCGGCTGATGCCGGTGACCGTGCGGCCGGTATCAACGAATATCTGATTGACCGTCGCGTGGTTGTTTCGGGTGATAACCTTATCGATTCACAACCCACCTTTAACGATGGTCGCCCCGTTGTTTCATTCCGCTTTGACGCGGCAGGTGGTGCGCGGTTTGGCGACATGACGTCGAAAAATGCCGGTCGTCGTCTGGCGATCGTTCTGGATGGCGAAGTGATTTCAGCCCCGCGGATCAATGAACCGATCCTTGGTGGTAACGGTATCATTACCGGCCAGTTCAGTGTTCAGGAGGCCAACGATCTTTCGTTGCTGTTGCGTGCCGGTGCATTGCCCGCACCGATGCAGATCCTTGAAGAACGTTCAGTCGGCCCGGGGCTAGGACAGGATTCTGTCGAGGCCGGTGAAATTGCAGCCGTCCTTGGTCTTGTCTTCGTTATTGCCTTTATGGTGATCAGCTACGGGCGGTTCGGGATTTATGCCGATATCGCACTTCTGATGAACCTTATCCTCGTGCTGGCAGTGATGTCGGTATTGCAGGCAACTCTGACACTGCCGGGTATCGCCGGTATCGTTTTGACGGTCGGTATGGCGGTTGACGCCAACGTACTGATTTTCGAACGTATCCGTGAAGAACGTAATAATGGCCGTACGATCATCAACGCAATTGATGCCGGTTATCGCAGTGCGATGTCGACCATCCTTGACGCCAACCTAACCACGCTGATTGCGGCTCTTGTGCTATTCAGCTTTGGTTCCGGGCCGATCAAGGGTTTTGCCGTCACGCTTGCCATCGGCATTATCACGTCGATGTTCTCGGCAATCTGGGTGACCCGACTGTTGATTTCGGTGTGGGTTAAACGCCGTCGTCCGACGGAACTGGTACTTTGAGGAAGGGAGCAGGAAAATTATGAAACCATTGCATCTTGTTCCGGATGACGTGAACGTCCCGTTCCTCAAATTCCGGAAAATCTTTTATATTGTCTCGCTGGTCATGGTGCTGGCATCTGTTGGCTTATTTGTAACCAAGGGGCTGAATTTCGGCATCGATTTCCGGGGCGGTATTCTCCTTGAAATCAAAACCGACGGTCCGGCCGATATTGGCGCGCTGCGTGATAATCTTGGTTCTCTTGGACTGGGGGATGTATCAATTCAGGAATTCGGCGAACCCGATGATGTCCTGATCCAGTTGCAGCGCCAGGACGGTGATGAAAAAGCCCAGATGGCAGCGCTTGCTACTGTGACCGAGGCACTTGGTGACAATGTTACCATTCGCCGTAGCGAACTGGTCGGCCCGAAGGTTGGTGACGAGCTGAAGGAAGCTGGAGTCTATTCGGTTGCCATCTCGCTTTTGCTGATCATGGTCTATATCTGGTTCCGGTTCGAATGGCAGTTTGCCGTGGCATCGGTTGTGGCACTTCTGCATGATGTTCTGATTACCATCGGTTTCTTTGTGATCACCGGTGTTCAGTTCGATCTGGCGACGCTTGCAGCGGTTCTGACCGTTGCCGGTTATTCGATCAACGATACGGTGGTTGTATTTGACCGTATTCGCGAATATCTGCGCAAATTCCGCAAGATGGAAATACCCGATCTTCTTGATCTGTCGATCAATTCGACCCTGTCACGTACGACCATGACATCATTTACCACCTTGCTGGCGCTGATTGCGTTGTTCGTATTTGGTGGTGAAGCGATCCGTGGTTTCACGATGGCGCTGATTTTCGGCATTGTCATAGGGACTTATTCGTCAATCTGTGTGGCGTCTCCGTTGCTGATGGTTCTGCGGCTTAACCGCAAGATTCCCGAAGGCGAAGAGACCCAGAAGGCCGGTGCCTGATTCCTCAGCCGCACGACATGGATTTACAGAAAGGCCGGGTTTGTGCGAAAACAACCCGGCCTTTTCCTTTAGTGCGCAGTGGCGTATGACCTTTGCGAGCTGATTTAAACCATTTTCAAAACTGGTTCTTGCCTGTGGCGCTTAATATGGACGCAAGAGATGGTCATCGGGCAAATTTGCTCGGTAGTCTGTGGATGATGGCGGCAATGGCAGCATTCGCCGTTGAAGACGCATTTGTGAAGGCCGTTTCGGCGACGCATCCAGTGGGACAGGTTTTGATCCTGTTTGGTGTCGGAGGGGCGGTTTTATTTGCCGCGATTGCCAAAGCCCAGAATAAACGACTGCTTGACCCGGCGGTTCTGTCGCGTCCTATGTGTGTAAGGATCGTGTTCGAGGTTATCGGGCGACTGTTTTATGTGCTTGCGCTTGCTTTAACACCTTTGTCTTCGACCACGGCCATTTTACAGGCAACGCCGCTTATTGTGGTTCTTGGCGCGGCGCTCATTTTTGGTGAAAAAGTGGGATGGCGCAGATGGTTGGCAATTTTTGTTGGTCTGATCGGTGTTCTGATCATTCTTCGTCCGAGCGCGGATGGCTTTTCAGTCCTGTCGTTGCTGGCGGTGATCGGAACAATCGGTTTTGCCGGTCGTGATCTAGCCAGCCGGGCAGCCCCGATATCGTTGGGGACGTCTATTCTGGGATTCTATGGTTTTATTGCCATTATTATTGCCGGTATCCTGTTTTCGGTTTGGGAAGGCAAAGCATTTACGCTACCCGACGGCCAAAGCCTTTTCTATTTTTCCGGTGCGGTCCTGATGGGGATTTCTGCTTATGCCGCCCTGATGAAAGCGATGCGCAGCGGTGATGTTTCGTCGGTTACACCGTTCAGGTATACTCGGTTGTTGTTCGGTATTGCCTTGGGCGTGTTCCTGTTTGGTGAGGAACTCGACATGCCCATGTTGATCGGGTGTAGTATCGTTGTTGTTTCCGGGTTGTTTATTTTGTGGCGCGGGAAAAAAGCAAAGGCACCTGCAGCTGCGCTTTGAGGCAGACAACGCCGGAAGAACTTTTCAAGGTTGCGTCAAGAGGGAATGATATGTCTTTGGAAGTAAGTCCGCTGATCGCAGAAGGCCGAAAGATCGTTACCAGCTATGGGGATGGCCTGTTTCGTTTTGGCGAAGAAGTTGTCACTGGTTCGGTTTTACTGTTTCCCAAGAATGTCTATTCCTGGCCGTATGAGAATATTGATCAGGTTGATGTCGATGCCTTTGGTCGGGTGATTGAAGCATCCGACGAGATTGATATCCTGCTGCTGGGAATGGGAAGTGGCATGAAACCATTGCCTGCTGAATGGCGCATTGCACTTCGCAAACATGGCATTGTCGTCGAGCCGATGGATACCGGTGCTGCGTGTCGCACCTATAATGTTCTGGTATCGGAAGCCCGTCGGGTTGCCGCAGCCCTGATTTCGGTTTGACCCGTGTTATAAGTCGCGCAGTTTCAGATATTCATGCAACTGCGCACGGACCTTCATCACACTTGCGATAACCGCTGCCGGTCCGGGCGGATAATCCGGCGGAAAGGCATCCCCGCATAAAAACAGGTTCCGCCAAGGTGGCGTAATCCGGTGGCGAAGTGCTGCAACCCCCGGACTGAGTTCCGGAAAAGGGGCTTCACAGTCAACATAACTGAAAGCCGGATGCTCATCGCCGGTTTCAATTTTTGTCCTTTCCGACAGATCAAGATTTAAATGCTGATCGCAAAGCTCTGTGACGCGCTGCCAGATCGTTGCGGCCAACTGAACTGCTGTGCCGTCGCTTGGCAGAATCAGACTGCTGTTCATGCTGACCTGTATGTGACGACGGTTGCAATAAATCGCACGTACCAGATCATCATCGGCCAGGACACAGCATGGTTCGGCAAAGTTTTTGCTGGCCTGAAACACAAAAGTTCGTCGATGCGCCGGGGCTGGCGGAATGCCGATATCAGGTACCGCATCGCAAAGTGGCCTTGGATGAAGTGCAAGCACCACGGCATCTTGCGGGCGCACCTCGATCTGATCATCGCCGAAAAACAGGTCGGTGGCGAAATCCGTCGTACTGTCGATATCACCAAGTTCCATACCGCTTATGATGTCGCCGCCAGCTGCGATAAAATGATCGCGCATAGTGGGCAGCGCGATATCGTTTAGGATGATTGGGTCAATCGCCGCGAAGGCGTGGCTTGCATTATGGCGGCGTATTTCACGCAATGTCGGCATTAAAACGCGCCCCAGCAAAGCGGCCGAGCAATTGTGGGCTGGCATTGAAAACAGTACCTCGGCCAGTGTCGCAAGTGCACCCTGATGATAGGTTGCTGTCGGTGTTTCCATATCTTCACCCAAATCAGCTGCGACCCGCATTCGTTGACTGACACGCCGGTCTTCACTGGCGTAACGGGAGAACCATAAATTCCATGCCGTAAACTGCCGTGCGAAAATCGTCGGGCGACGTGCAATCAAAGCCGCGGCAATACCGTGATCAAGATCAATGATGGCGGGGCTTCGTCCGGGGTGTTTAAGGCCGATAACCGCATGGGCCGGTCGGATCAGTTTTCGCGGAATTTCCGGCCATTGCGAGAAAAAATGCCGAACAAGATCCGCGGGATCATAGAAAATTTCGGGTTCGGCAACTTTGTGGTTTTTGGGGGAAGTTTTCATGCCGCGTGTCCAGCGGCTGGCGAAAGGTTCGCCGGAATCGTACAACGTTACGGATACACCATCCTGCGCCATTTGAGTTGCAAGTGCTGAGCCAGCAAGTCCGGCGCCAATGACATGAAGTCTTGGTGCAGCAAAGGATGCCATATGCCTGTCCTGTTTTAGTTGTTATACAGGGGCCGCAAGAAACAATCCGTAGCGGTAACCGTTAAGTCATTGTTTGATTTAAAACCTTAACAGCAGATTACATGTGAAGTCATGGACGAAATTACATCCGAAATTGATAGCCTGAATAGCGAAGTCATTGATCACATGACCAATTGGGTCGAGATGCTGGGCGGCGGAGAAATCGGCAAATATGTCGTCGCAGGGGCGGTGCTGCTGTTTGTGTTCGTCCTGAAACGTGTTCTGGCACTTGGTGTCATTGGTAGCCTGCGCAAGCTGGCGCATCAGCACAAACATAGTACAGCCGCCCATGTTCTGGACGCCTTCGAGGCACCGATTCAGCTTCTGGTGATTCTGGGGGGCGTGTATTTTGCGATCGAGATTCTTGATCTTCCGGAAAACTTTGACGCCGTTCTGTTTGAGCTGATCGGCATTTTTGCGACCTTCTCGGTCTTTTGGGCGCTATTCAGGTCGATTGAACCGCTGGCAATGTCATTTAACAATCTGGCATGGCGTTTTGGGGGCGGTCTTGGTGATGATTTGCGACAGTTCTTTATTCGGGCGGTCAAGACGCTGATTGTTGTGATCGGCGTTGTCGTTCTGTTGGAAAACTGGGGCCTTGATGTTTCTGCATTTCTGGGCGGTCTTGGTCTTGCCGGTATGGCCGTGGCATTGGCCGCAAAGGATTCAGTCGCCAATGTTTTCGGCGGCCTGACCATTCTGGCAGATAACCTTTACAAGCGGGGCGACTGGATCGAAACACCGCAGTTTGAAGGAACGGTCGAGGTCGTCGGCCTTCGCGCGACCAAGGTGCGCACGTTTGCCAAGGCCTTGGTGACGATGCCCAATGCGCAAATCGTCGATTCCCCGGTAATCAACTGGTCCCGCATGACCCATCGCCGCATCAAGATGGTGATTGGGGTCGAATATCGCACCACAGCCGATCAGATTGAAAAGATCGTCAATGATATCCGATCCTTCCTGAAAAACGATGATGATGTCGCGCAAACCGATGTGGCGCAGATGGTGCATTTGTCTGATTTCGGGGCAAGTTCGATCAACATCGATCTGTATTACTTTACGACCACTACCGATTGGGTGGCATGGCGCGATATCCGCAACCGGCATATCATTGCATTCAAACGTATTGTCGAGGATAACGATGCGGCGTTTGCCTTCCCGTCGCAGTCGCTTTATGTCGAAACCCTGCCGGAAAAAATGACTGATAACACCAATGATGATCGCGCTGAAACATCGCGCAAGATCGGATAACGTGCGATGACTGACACGCCAAAACTTTCCTATTGTGCCGATTACGTGCGTCGAAATGACAAGGACCGGTTTTTATGTTCGCTTTTCGCAAGTCCGGACAAACGTGAAAGCCTTTTCACGCTTTATGCCTTTAATCAGGAAGTATCGAAAACGCGCGAAATGGTTAGCGACACCATGCTGGGCCATATCCGGTTGCAATGGTGGCGTGACACCCTTGCCGAGATTGAGCAGGGTAAAATCCGCAAGCATGAAGTTGTTGAACCTCTCTCGGTCGTGATCCAGTCCGGGCGGCTTGATGCGCGTGATCTGGAAACCCTGATAGCTGCGCGTGAATTTGACCTTGCCGATAAGGCGCCGGCAAATCAGGCTGAACTCGATCACTATATCGATCAGACGTCCGGGCATCTGGCGGTGATGGCGACCGAACTGCTTGGTGTGGATGATGCTGATGCCAGACACGCTGCCCGACTGGCCGGGAATGCTTATGGTTTGGTGGGAATTCTGCGCGCGATGGTTTTCCATGGCCGGGCAAAACGGCTTTACCTGCCTCATGATCGGATGGAACATTATGGGGTCGGGCAGGGCGACATTTTTGAATTCCGCAAAACAGACACAGTCAAAGCACTGACGCGCGAGATCGCCGAACTGGCGCAAAACCGGATCAGGGAAGCCAGAAAGTATCGTAAATATCTGCCGTCAAATGCATTGGCCGCGGCATTGCCTGTGGTTCTGGCTGATGGATATTTACGCAAGCTTGAAAAGGCCGGTTTTGATCCATTCAGTGCCGAGTTTGGTCTTGCCCGCCCGGCCAGTTTCCGGCTGACGGTAAAGGCATTTTTAAATCGATATTGAGCACCAAGCTAGATATTGGCGAAATCTCATCTAAATAGATGTAATGGATACAATATTTTCGTAAAGTCTTGTGGTAGCGTTATTTGACGCTGGGGGCCTGATGGCAAACGAAATGAACATAACGAGGTCCAACATGATGAATTTGCATGCGCCGATCAAAGCTATGGGGCTGTTTGGCATGCTTTTGATCATGTGGCTTGTTGTGCCAGCGCCTTGTCATGCGGGAAATATCGGCCCGTTTGTTGGCGAGTATCACGGGACATCGATCTATAACGCCGAGGAAGAACTTAAAGCGCGCGATCTTGACGTGAAGATCACGGAAACCGGTCGTGGCTTTAACATTGATTGGTCAACGGTAATTCACAAGGCTGATGGTCGCGAAAAAAACGTATCGCTGAGTATCGAGTTCTATACCACGGATCGGCCCGACATTTATGGAAGTGCGATGCGCACAGGCCTGTTTGGCAAACGTGTTCCCAATGACCCGTTGCAGGGTGAACCTTTTGTCTGGGCGCGTATCGTCGGAAAAACCCTGACCGTTCATGCGCTTTACATCACGGATGACGGTGGTTACGAAATGCAGGTCTATGAACGCAGCCTGGATGCAGATGGCAATATGGATCTCGTGTTCAAACGGTTCCGAAATGGCGAACCTATCCGCGATGTCACCGGAAAGCTCAAACGCCAGAGCAAATATTGAAATTTAAAAGGCCACATCGGATGATGCGGCCTTTGTTTCATGCAGCGTTGATGTCTGAAAGCCATCCGTCAAACAAGGGAATAGCGCGGTCGCTATAAAGCTTCTTGCGGTCGCGGCCTTTTACCCGTTTGGTCAGTTCAAGTTCCGGGAAAAGCCCGAAATTGACATTCATCGGCTGGAAGGTGCTTTCGTCAGCACCGCCAGTGATGTGGTTTAAAAGGGCTCCCATGGCAGTTGCAAGCGGCGGTGTCGGGATTGTTTTGCCTTGCTTTTCAGCCGCAGCAAAACGCCCAACCATCAGGCCTACAGCGGCACTTTCCACATATCCCTCACAGCCGGTGATCTGCCCGGCAAATCGGATATCGGTCCGGGCTTTCAGACGAAGCGTGGCATCCAGAAGACGTGGGGAATTCAGGAAGGTGTTGCGATGAATACCGCCTAGACGGGCGAATTCGGCATTTTCAAGCCCCGGGATCATGCGGAAGACGTCAGCCTGCGCACCGTATTTCAGTTTCGTCTGGAAACCGACCATGTTGTATAGCGTGCCCAAAGCATTATCCTGGCGCAGTTGCACGATGGCGCGTGGCTTACGGGTCGGATCATGCGGATTGGTCAGACCAACCGGCTTCATCGGGCCGTGACGAAGGGTTTCGCGGCCACGTTCAGCCATGACTTCAATCGGCAGGCAACCATCGAAATAGGGAGTATCTTTTTCCCATTCCTTGAATTCGGTTTTATCACCTTCGATCAGGGCGTCGATGAAGGCGTTGTATTGCTCTTCATTCATCGGGCAATTGATATAGTCCTTACCATCGCCCTTGTCGTAACGCGACTGGAACCATGCCTTGTCAAAGTCGATGCTTTCCTTATAGACGATCGGGGCAATCGCATCGAAGAAGGCAAGGCTTTCCTCGCCGGTGGCCTTGCGAATGTCTTCGGCCAGTGCGCTTGAGGTCAGCGGGCCGGTTGCGATGATTGTGCTTTCCCATTCGACCGGTGGCAGGCCATCAATTTCGCCACGCTCCATGGTGACCAGAGGATGGTTCATCAGCGCATCGGTTACCGCCTGCGAGAAACCTTCGCGATCAACCGCAAGAGCGGCACCGGCAGGAACCTTGTGCGCGTCCGCACAGCGAATGATCAGCGACCCGGCACGGCGCATTTCATCATGGATCAGGCCAACCGCGTTATATTCCTTGTCGTCAGACCGAAACGAGTTGGAACAGACCAGTTCGGCACATTTGTCCGTGTGATGTGCGTCGGTCGGTCGGGTAGGGCGCATTTCGTGCAGGATAACCGGAATGTCGGCCTCTGCCAGTTGCCATGCGGCTTCGCTACCGGCAAGACCGGCGCCGATAATATGAACAGGTTTGACCGTGCTCACGGTTGCGAACTCCTCAGCAAAAACAGAATTAAACTTTCTGGCACACACATAGCGGTGCAGGAGGCCTGATTTCAAGTGAATTGCGCCATTTCGCTGCTGCATATCACTTATGTGACCATAAATTATTCACAAACCACCTGTTGCTGCGTCGCTGATACCAGACACATCCATCACAAGGACGGCATCATGAGCTATCCGCATCGACCCTATGGTTACGATCCGGCCCATTGCCCTGTGATGGGGCTTGTTCCAATCCGGCGATCCAGACAGAGCACGACGATTGATTGTTTGCCTGATGGAAATGGCGGTGATGGTGCGACAGACGGAGATGATAATACATCAGCGCGCAAAAATGCCGCCTCTACCATCGGACGGATTGCCTTTCCATTTGGTGATATCGGCGCCAACAAGTTTGGCAGCAGTGATGTTGAAAACATGATTGATTATGTTGTCGCCACCCGTCAGGGATGGCGCGCATCGCTTGTCATGCGGTCGTTTTTGCGCTGGTGGCGCAAGGATGAAGGGCTCGATGCCGATGCCCAAATGCGCAAAACGTCAGATGCAATCGTCATGTTGCTGGCGCTCAATCAAGGGCGGGACGGATTTGTGCATGGTTATCTATCTGATCTGGCGGGCGGACGCGATCAGCTTGATAACACACAGCGGGCTTTTTTCCGTTCGCTTCGGGTGGCAGCAATTGCGCTGGCGCTTTCGCCGATATTGCTGGTCGTGTCGGTGATGCTGTTTTTACACGTAGACCAGATCGTCAGCGCCGGGCACGGCAAACTGTTCGGCTTCAGTTATGATTTGTTGTTCTTTGTCGGCAGTTTCGGTGCGATCGGGGCACTGGTAAGCATGATGATGCGGTTGGGTAAGGATGTCGACTGGGCGGAAATGGAACCGGCGTCGGTTTTTTTTAATTTTCTGTTTCGACCCTGCCTTGGTTTTTGCTTCGCCCTGATAGTATTACTGGCACTGCGCGCCGGTATTTTGCCGATCCCGCTGGATCAGTTACACAATATTTCCGACATGGATCAGATCGGAACGATTTCTGGTGCCGGGCAACAGATTTCCATCGTGCTGGTGCTGGCATTCCTGTCAGGCTTTAGCGAGCGGCTAAGTTCTGCTCTTGTCAAACGGGTCGAAGATCGGGTCGAAGCGGGCTAGGTGCCCGCTTCGCTTTAAGACATTACTTCAGGCCGAGATGGCGTTTAAGGTATTTACCGGTATAGCTTTCCTCGTTGGCCATGATGGCCTCTGGTGTGCCGCAACCAACCAGCTTGCCGCCGCCATCACCACCCTCGGGACCGATATCAATGATCCAGTCGGCAGTTTTTATGACATCAAGGTTATGTTCGATCACAACCACCGTGTTGCCCTGATCGACAATGGTGTGCAACACTTCTAGGAGCTTGCGGATATCATGGAAATGAAGCCCGGTGGTTGGTTCATCAAGGATGTATAGCGTGCGGCCAGTGGCCCGCTTTGACAGTTCCTTGGCAAGCTTCACGCGCTGCGCTTCACCACCCGAAAGGGTCGTTGCCTGCTGACCGAGATGGATGTAGCTCAACCCGACCTGTTTTAAGGTTTCCATCTTGTCGCGAATGGACGGAACGGCCTTGAAGAAATCGGCCCCTTCTTCGACTGTCATATCAAGAATGTCAGATATCGATTTGCCTTTAAATGATATTTCCAGCGTTTCGCGGTTGTATCGCTTCCCCTTACATTGATCACAGGTAACGTAAACATCAGGCAGGAAATGCATTTCGATCTTGATCACGCCATCGCCCTGACAAGCTTCACAACGGCCACCCTTGACGTTGAACGAGAAACGGCCGGGCTTGTAACCGCGTGTTTTGGCTTCGGGCAATTGCGCGAACCAGTCACGGATCGGGGTGAAGGCCCCGGTATAGGTGACCGGGTTGGAACGTGGGGTGCGGCCAATCGGGCTTTGGTCGATATCGATGATTTTGTCGATATGTTCGATGCCGGTGATGGTGTCATGGGCACCGGGATGATTGCGCGCATTATGCATCCGCTTGGCAAGCGCCTTATACAGCGTTTCAATGACAAGGCTGGATTTTCCGCCCCCTGAAACACCGGTAACGCAGATGAATTTGCCAAGCGGGAATTTGGCATCGACATTTTGCAGGTTGTTGGCGCGGGCACCCTTGATCGCAATCGATTTGCCATTACCCTTGCGGCGTTCCTTGGGAACGGCGATCTGTTCAACCCCGACAAGATACTTTCCGGTCAGGCTGTTCGGGTTCTGCTGGATCTGTTCGGGTGTGCCTTCGGCAACAATACGACCGCCATGGATACCGGCACCAGGGCCCATATCAACGACGTAATCGGCGGCACGAATGGCGTCTTCGTCATGTTCAACAACAAGCACGGTGTTGCCCAGATCGCGAAGACGTTTCAGGGTCTCAAGCAAGCGGTCATTGTCACGCTGATGCAGGCCAATGGAAGGTTCATCCAGAACATACAAGACCCCGGTCAGGCCGGATCCGATTTGCGACGCCAGCCGGATACGCTGGCTTTCGCCACCTGAAAGTGTGCCAGATGTACGCGACATCGACAGATAATCCAGTCCGACATCCCGCAGGAAACGCAGGCGATCATTGATTTCGCGCAGGATGCGTCGCGCGATTTCGGTTTCTTTTTCGTTCAGTTTGCCTTCAAGCGCCTGGAACCAATCGGCGGCTTTGCCAATCGAAAGATCGGTGATCTCTGAAATCGTGGATTTGTCGATCTTCACGGCCAGTGCTTCGGGTTTCAGGCGATGGCCTTCGCAGGTCGGGCAGCTTGAAACCGTCTGGTATTTCGAAAGTTCATCGCGTGCCCACTGGCTGTCGGTTTCGCGCCAGCGGCGCGACATGTTGGGAATGACGCCTTCGAACGGTCGGGCAACCTTGTAGCTGCGCGAACCGTCATCGTAGGTCACCGTGACGTCTTCATCACCTGAACCATACAGAATGATGTCCTGTGCTGTTTTCGGAAGCTTTTCCCATGCGACATTGGTCTTGAAGCCGAAATGCTTGGCGACCGCACGTAGGGTTTGAAGATAATATTTCGATGTGGTGCTGGCCCACGGCGCAACAGCGCCGTCGTCAAGGCTTTTGCTTTCATCCGGGACGACCAGTTCCGGGTCGAATTCCATCTGGGTGCCAAGACCATCGCAAGCCGGGCAGGCGCCAAACGGGTTGTTGAACGAAAACAGGCGTGGCTCGATTTCTTCTATCGTAAAGCCGGAAACCGGGCAGGCGAACTTTGCCGAGAACACGGTTGTTTCGCCGGTTTTGGCATCTTCGGTCAGGACGATACCGTCTGTCAGTTCAAGGGCGGTTTCAAAACTGTCGGCAAGGCGGGTTGCAATCCCTTCCTTGACGATCAGACGGTCAACCACGACCGAGATATCGTGCTTGAGTTTTTTGTTCAGTTCAGGTGCTTCGTCGATGTCATACATTTCGCCATCAATCTTGACGCGCTGGAACCCGCGTGTGCGAAGGTCACGCAGTTCCTTTTTGTATTCACCCTTACGCCCCCGAACGAACGGTGCCAGCAGATAAAGCCGCGTGCCTTCGGGCATTTCCATAACGCGGTCAACCATCTGCGATACGGTCTGGCTGACAATCGGAAGGCCGGTTGCCGGGGAATACGGGATGCCAACGCGCGCCCAGAGAAGACGCATATAGTCATAAATTTCGGTAACCGTTCCCACAGTCGAGCGCGGGTTGCGCGATGTTGTTTTCTGTTCGATGGAAATGGCAGGAGACAGGCCATCGATATATTCCACATCGGGTTTTTGCATCAATTCAAGGAATTGACGTGCATACGCTGACAGGCTTTCGACATAACGACGCTGTCCTTCGGCATAAATCGTATCGAACGCCAACGAACTTTTGCCCGACCCTGACAGACCAGTGATGACCACCAGAGCATCGCGGGGCAGTTCAACATCGATATTTTGCAGATTATGTTCTTTCGCACCGCGAACCGAAATTTTCGTCAGCATGTCGGGCCTTTTGTTCCTGTAATGTTCGGGAAAGGTATAGAGGAGCCAATTATGATACGCAAGCGCGCCCCTGACAGTTCCTGTCAGTATCTGTCAGGAGTAGTTTATTTTTGCAGTCGCGCAAGATTGCCCACGAAAAAACCCGCCGGAAAAACCGGCGGGTTGATCTGTTTTTTTTAGATACTGACAGGATCAGCCTTTGGTAACCGACCGGCCGGTTGCGCCAAGATCCTTGAAAGCTTCTTCGAGGCGGGCCGCCATCGAAAGTTCGGCTTCGCGGACCCATACGCGCGGGTCGTACTGTTTTTTGTAGGGCTGGTCCGTATCCGGGTCCACTTGATATTTGAAAGCACGTGCATTGGCTTCGACATATTCGCCAACCGGGCGCGAATAGGCGAACTGGGTATCGGTGTCTATATTCATCTTGAAGACGCCGTAACTGACGGCTTCTTCGATTTTTTCTTTTTCCGAACCCGAACCGCCATGGAACACGAAGTCTAGCGGACGGTCGCCAAGGTTATGCTTTTCCGAAACATATTTCTGGGATTCCAGAAGGATTTCCGGACGAAGCTTGACGTTACCCGGTTTATAAACGCCATGAACGTTGCCGAATGCCGCCGCGACCGAGAAATGGCCCAGCGGAGCAAGACGGCGATAGGCTTCTTCTACTTCTTCGGGACGGGTATAAAGACGTGGATCAATTTCCTCGACACTAGTATCAAGGTCATGGCCGATACCGTCTTCTTCGCCGCCGGTCACGCCCAGTTCGATTTCCAGGCTCATTTCGATTTTTGACATGCGTTTGAGGAACTCTTCGCAGGTCGACAGGTTGTCTTCGAGCGGTTCCTCGGACAGGTCCAGCATGTGGGAGCTATAAAGCGCCTTGCCGGTCTCGGCATGGGCCTTTTCGCTCCATTTCAGCATTTCATCGACCCACGGAACGAATTTCCGGTTTGCGTGGTCGGTATGCATGACGACAGCAACACCATAATACTCAGCCATCAGCTGGGCATGGCGTGCAGCCGAAACAGCGCCTACAACACGGGCCGCTGCTGCGTCCTTGATGCCCTTGCCGGCAAAGAACTGTGCACCGCCATTCGAAAGCTGAATGATGATGTCAGAACCGGCATTTGCAGCGGCTTCAAGGGCGGCATTCATCGTGCTGGACGATGTGATATTGACGGCGGGAAGGGCGTAACCGTCCTGCTTGCAGGCAGCGACAAGGTCACGATAGGCAGAACCGGTAACAACACCGGGTTTAACGGAAGGCATGTGGGTACTCCTCCTGGGGGTCAGAGTATTATTGTTTCCCCCGTGCGTACCGACTGATCCGCAGCGAGGGCAATCCGTAAGGAGCCCAATGCATCTTCCATATGCTGCGTAAGGTCAAGGTTTTCCGTTATAGACTTTAGGAAAAATTGCTGTTCACGCAGACACAGGCCGTCATGATCGGGCTCGTCGTCTGTGCGGATGATTTCGTCAGATTGTGTAAATTTTCCGGCAGCATCTGTGGCAGCATGGTGAAGCTTTAAGGCATTCGTTTTTGTGTGGGTGTCGATATCGGCTGAACCGGCACCTTTTTCTTCAACATCGGTGATGGAAACACAGCCTTTCGGTCCGATCACATCTTTGACGAAAAAGGCGGTTTCGCTGATCATTGGTCCCCAACCGGCCTCGTACCAGCCAACTGATCCGTCATCAAAGCGCACCTGCAACTGACCATAGTTATACATTTCAGGTGCAACTTCATCAGACAGGCGTACGCCGATGGCGCTGACCGATACCGGTTTTGCGCCGGTCATCAGACACATCATGTCAAGATAATGCACACCACAATCGACAATCGGTGAAACACTGTTGAGCAACCGTTTATGGGTTTCCCAGAAAGCACCGCTGCTTTGTTGGTTCAGGTTCATGCGCATGACGAGCGGCTTGCCGAGTGTCTTTGCAACTTCAACGAACTTTGCCCAAGACGGATGATGGCGCAGGATATAGCCGATCACCAGTTTGCGACCGTGCTTTTTGGCTGCATTGACCACACGTTCGGCATCCTCGGCAGTAGCTGCCAATGGCTTTTCAATAAAGACATGCGCCCCGGCTTCGAATGCGGCGATGGCAAAATCAGCATGGGTTTCGGTATATGTGTTGATCGAAACTGCATCAGGTTTTGTTGCCGCCAGCGCAGTATGAAAATCGGTAAATTGCGGGTAGGCAGCAAAACCATCCGGAAGGTTTTCTGCCGGGATTTCGGAACGGGCACACAGTCCGACGATTTCGTACCCGTCAAGCGCG
The DNA here is from genome assembly GCF_000300235.2 of Thalassospira xiamenensis M-5 = DSM 17429. NCBI lineage: Bacteria > Pseudomonadati > Pseudomonadota > Alphaproteobacteria > Rhodospirillales > Thalassospiraceae > Thalassospira > Thalassospira xiamenensis. Next base: position 2,062,018 of record NZ_CP004388.1, read on the forward strand.
TGATAGGCCTTGGCATGCGATAATCCCATATTGCCAAGACCGACGACAAGAATACGAACAGGCTTCATGTTGTGCCTCCTGATAAGTTTCTAATGCTTTGTTGTATTGAGATTATTCTACGCCTTTGATCCAGCTCCGTGTGACGTTGTAATCGTCATCAAACAGGATCATGTCGGCCTGATAGCCCGGTGCGATGTGTCCCATGACATCGTCAAGTTTCAGGAACGCGGCCGGATACAGGGACGCCATGCGAAGCGCTTCGCCAAGATCGATGCCGACCATTTCGACGCAATTCTTAACCGCGGCGATCATGTCGAGGTCCGATCCGGCCAATGTACCATCAGCCAGCGCGCAGCGACCATCGGTGGCCATGATCTCCTCGCCACCCAGAACAAAGCGTTTTTCGTCAGCCCCGACTGTTGGCATGGCGTCGGTCACCAGCATGATCTTGCCTTTGGCCTTGGCGTGAATGGCAACCTTCAGAACGGCTGGATGCACATGATAGCCATCAGCGATCAATCCGCACCAGGTGCTGTCATCGGCCATCGCCGCACCGGCAACACCGGGTTCACGGTGGGTCATCGGGCTCATGGCATTAAACAAATGCGTGAAGCCGCGCATGCCTTCGGCAATGGCAGCCTGTAGGTGGTTATAAGTGCCCGCAGTATGACCGGCACAAACCAGAACGCCACGATCAGCCAGCTTTTTAATTGTGCCTTTGGCGGCCTTTTCCGGGGCCATGGTCACCAGGATACGGCCATTGGGAAGGCGGGTCAGAAGATCAATCGCGTCACCTTCCATCGGGCGGATGATGTTCGCGTCATGCACGCCTTTGCGTTCGGCATTCAGATACGGGCCTTCCAGATGGATGCCGACAATGCCCGGTACTTCCTGATTGATTGCGTCGGTTACGGCCATAATCGCGGCTTCCATTTTGTCGCGATGATCCGTGATCAGGGTAGGCAGCATGGCCGTGGTGCCATATTTACGGTGGGCAGCCATGATCGCGCGAATACCGTCGACATTCGGTTCATCGTTTAACAAGATCCCGCCACCACCATTGACCTGAACATCGATAAGGCCGGGCGCAAGTATCTGATTTCCCGCATCAATCACCGCGATATTTTCAGGGATATGGCGGCTTTCAACAATCGCATCCACCTTGCTGTCCCGAACAATGACAGCTTTGCCGTTATGGAAATCTGTACCGTCAAAGACACGTGCATTGGTAATGGCAAAATCGGTCATCAGTGCGTCTCCGTTACTTTGGACAGGTGTGGTGGCGCATCTGGATTGCAACCACGTTCCAGCGCAACATGTTCTGCGAGCGTATAGAATGTCTGGATCATTGCGATGGGGGCCAGAAGCGGGTGGATATCCTCGACCACCGGAAGATGGCCCTTGATATCAGCGTGACCGGTTTCGGCGGCGAACAGATTATTGGTTTTCGCCCGCATTTCTTCGAGGAAACCCTCGACACTTTCGCGCGATGCATCTTGTTGGGAAAAGACCAGCAACGGGAAATCCTTAGTTACCAGTGCCATCGGGCCATGCTTCACTTCGGCTGCGCTGAAAGCTTCGGCATGCAGGCTACTGGTTTCCTTGAATTTAAGGGCTGCTTCCTGTGCGATGGCAAAGGCTGGCCCACGGCCGATCACATAAAGACCGTTTGATTTCGCAATCGCGTCAGCAGCATCAAGCCAATCCATGCCAAGCGCCTTTTCGAGTGATGCGGGCAGGGCGACAAGCGCCTTGTTGAATGCCGGGTCCTGCGTCCATCCACCAACGATCTGCGCGATGGCGGACAATGTTGCGATATAGGATTTGGTCGCGGCAACACTGATTTCAGGGCCTGCCATCAGCGGAATGACATGGTCAACCGTATTGGCCAACGGGGAATCAACGACATTGACCAATGCTACGGTGCGGGCACCGGCATCACGGGCGGCCTCGGTATTCTTGACCAGATCCGGGCTTTTGCCCGACTGGGAGACGGCAATAAACAAGGCGTCCTTGCTGGCGATAGACCGGTTATATATCGAGACGATCGATGGGGCAGCAGATACGACCGGAATGCCAAGCTGGCTTTCAATCAGATATTTTGCGTAAAGCGTTGCATGATCAGAGCTGCCGCGCCCGCACGTCACAACGAATTTTGGCGGGTTGGCACGCAGGTCCGCGACCAGAGCATCAATTGCAGTCTTGTTGTGATCAAGCTGCTTGGCAACGATGGCCGGGGCTTCGGCCAGTTCGCGACCCATCTGGGTTTTGGGTGTCCAGCGCGTGCTCATATCGAGTGTTTCCTCAAACTTTTGGGGCGACGTGCGACGCGATCATTTTCAGCGCGCATCAACTTGCATTTCGGCGATGAAGTCGTAACTGTCGCCACGATAATAGGAACGGGTGAATTCGACCGGTGTACCGTTGGCAAGGAAAGAACGCCGTTCGATATAAAGGGCGGCACAGCCATCAGGTACGCCAAGGATTTTTGCCGTTTCGCCATCAAACAGTTCAGCCCGAAGACGTTGAAGAGCGCGTTCAGGCTTTTTGCCGTATTTTGCCAGCGCATCATAAAGCGACTTTTCGACTTCATCCGGGCTTGGCAGGAAGGCGCGTGGCACGACTGCGTATTCGAGAGCCATCGGTTTGTCATTGGCTGTACGTAAACGCCGCAACCTTGTTACTTCTGTACCCGGCGAAAGATTAAGCGCCATGGCTTCTTCGGGCGAGGCATGACCGAGGGTTTTTTCAATCCAGACTGCACCGGGCTTCATACCACGCGTGATCATATCCTCGGTAAAGGATGTCAGGCGCGAAAGGGCCTGTTCAACGCGCGGGGCGACAAATGTGCCTGCGCCGTGACGCTGTACAAGGACGCCTTCTTCTACAAGGGCACGCATGGCATTTCGTACGGTAACGCGTGAAATACCAAGTTCATTAGCTAGATCGCGTTCGCTTGGCAGGGCGTCATCGACTTTCAGGATACCATCATCGATAACGGCCTTGATTGCCGTTTGCAGGCGGCGATACAGCGGGCCATGACCGATATTTTCGATGTCCCGGGCACGCAGGCTTGCGATGACGTCTGCTGTACTGATCATGCATGCACCTTTTGATATTTACTAGCCATCAGGATTGCCCCATGCAGGGCATCGTTTTGTGCCGGAACCAGATCGGACCGGATATCGTCAGGCATGCGTTTGGCCATCTGCTCGGCAAGGCCGCCCATCAAACTCAGCCGTTTCGCGCCGAATTCCTGAAGCTTGTGCAGAATATTGCGATTTGCGGTTACAGCAACATCAATGATGGCGGCAGCAGTCGAGTCACCATGGCTGTCGGCATCGAATACCATTGGGCAGAATGCGCCATAATCAGCTGGTCGGGCTTTCTCGGCAAAAGCGACGATTTCTTCTGGATTGTCGTTAAAATGTTTCATGACGGCGCGAGTCAGTTCGGATGACACCGCCAAACCTTCGTGGGCAAGCAGGGCGGTTTCAATCGCCGTCCGGCCAATACGGGCGCCGCTTCCGATATCAGAAATCTCGAAGCCCCAACCAGCAAGTGCCAATTCACGACCCTCGACAATCGCCTGTCCGCAGGTACCGGTTCCAACAATCAATATGGCCCCGTCAGCACCATCATGTGCGCCAAGGCATGCAGTGTAGGCATCGGTCGCAAAACAGGCACTGGCGAACGGATGTTTATAGGATTCGGCAAGTTTGCGTTCGCGCTCCAACGGCAAACCGGCCAGTCCAAGTCCTGCGTGCAAATCCGAAATGCGGCTTTCGGAAAGGCCTGCTTCCTTGAGTGCCATGGTCGCAGCGGCAATGATTTCACCAAAGACGTGGTTTATGCCAAGGCGGGTATTTGCCCCGCCGCGCATGGCTTCACCGAGGGTTTCACCCGCGCTATTGACAATGCGCGCCCGGCAGCGCGTACCGCCACCATCAATGCCAAGGTAGAGCTTTTCTTTTTGTGCGTTTTGCATTCCGACCATCCCTAACTGAAGGGATCATAGCAGAGTGGTATCTTGAAAAGCAATACCAATATAAATCCACTAATGCTGTTCTCGGTCCCATTTTGGCATCATGTAGATAAGGATGGCGCTGCCGGTGATAAATTGAAATCACCTATTATCTATTTGAAAAAAAGTGAAATATGAGGTGAATCTGAGTAAATTTCGGGGTGCGTTCAGGAAGTGCCTTGCCTTGCTGGTATCATAATGGTATTTAACTGATGGAGGGAGATTGGAAAATGGCATCACGCACTGAAGAATTTGATATGCGCTTTGCCGGGTTGGATCAGTGGTCCGACGCAGATTTCCTTATGGCTTTGTGGGAAGGCCAGATGCGCGCAGTCGCATCGCTGGGGCCGGTCCTGACGGATATGGCAACAGCCGCAAACGGGATAGCACGTCGCCTGGGCGGCGGGGGTCGTCTCGTTTATGTTGGTGCTGGAACTTCCGGCACGGTGGCCTGGCAGGATGCCAAGGAACTTGGCGGAACGTTTGGCTGGCCCGAAGACATGACCATTGTCATGTTGGCAGGCGGCTTGCTAAGCGAGCCGGGTGTATTCAATTCCGCTGAAGACGATACCAAAGCCGCAGAAGACGAAATTACCCGACATCGCATAGGTGAAGGTGACGCGGTCATTGCCGTCGCGGCCAGTGGCTCTACGCCTTATACATTGCGCGTCGTTAAACTGGCACGTAAGCGCGGTGCTTACACCGTTGGTCTTTGCAATAACCCTGATGGCAAACTTTTGACGACGGCAGAGTGCGGTATTTTTCTTGATAGCGCGCCCGAAGTTATCGCTGGCTCAACCCGGATGGGGGCAGGGACCGCGCAGAAGGCTGCCATAAATATCCTTTCATCGCTTGTCATGAGCAAGCTGGGGCGACTTTTTGATAATCTGATGATCGGCATGCGTGCCGAAAACATCAAGTTGCATGATCGCGCCATCCGCATTACAGGGCATATTGCTGGTTGCGATGCGCGGAATGCCGAAAGCGCCCTTGAAAAAGCACAGTTTGATATCCGCATCGCGGTCCTGATTGCCAAAGGGCACGAGACCGCGAAAGCCAAAGAAATTCTTGCGATGTTTAACGGAAATCTCCGGGCAGCGCTTGAGTATAAGGACTGACATCTGCAGGGATAGCAGTCCGCCGACATTGATCAGAGGAGGCATAAATGTCGAATAAAGTGTTTGCAAAAGGCCTGGCAGCGGCCCTGGCGGCAAGTGTCGCCCTGGTTCCGTTGATGGCATCTGCCGGCGAACTCGTGATCGAGAGCTGGCGTAACGACGATATCGATATCTGGAATGATCAGATTATTCCGGCCTTTAACAAGGAATATCCTGAAATCAAGGTGACTTTCTCGCCGACCCCGCCGACAGATTATAACGCGCTGATCAATGCGAAATTCGCAGGCGGTACTGCTGGTGATCTGATTACCTGCCGTCCGTTCGATGCGTCGCTTGAGCTTTACAAGCAGGGAAATCTTGCACCGCTTGATGACATCAAGGGGATGGACAATTTCTCGGACGTTGCGAAATCCGCATGGCAGACCGATGATGGTTCCGCCACCTTCTGTCTGCCAATGGCATCGGTTATTCATGGCTTTATCTATAACAAGGAAGCCTTCGAGGCGGCCGGTGTAGAAGTGCCGAAAACCCGCGAAGAGTTCTATGCCGCCCTTGATAAAATCAAGGAAGAAGGCAGCTATATCCCGATGGCAATGGGGACTGCTGATCAGTGGGAAGCAGCCACCATGGGCTTCCAGAACATTGGTCCGAATTACTGGAAAGGCGAAGAGGGCCGTAAAGCCCTGATCGATGGTAACCAGAAATTCACCGACAAGCCGTATATTGATACCTTTACTGAACTGGCGAGCTGGTCGAACTATCTGCCGGACGGTTATGAAGCCATTTCCTATCCGGATGCGCAGAACCTGTTCTCGCTTGGTCGCGCGGCAGTTTATCCGGCCGGTTCGTGGGATATTTCCCTGTTTAACAGCCAAGCCGAATTTGAATTCGGTGCCTTCCCACCGCCCCCGGCTGCGGGTTCGGATACCTGCTATATCAGTGACCATACCGATATCGCGCTGGGTCTGAATGCCAAATCGCCGAATGCCGCCGAAGCAAAGATCTTTCTCGAATGGATGACCGGTTCGGAATTTGCGTCGCTTTATTCGAACGCGCTGCCGGGCTTCTTCTCGTTGTCGAACCACAAGGTTGAAATCAGCGATCCGGTTGCCAACGAGTTCGTCAGCTGGCGTCAGAAATGCGAGTCAACCATTCGTAACTCGTATCAGATTCTGTCACGCGGCACGCCGAACCTTGAAAACGAACTGTGGAACATTTCCGCACAGGTTATCAACGGCACCGTTACCCCGGAAGAGGCTGGCCAAGCTACCGAAGCCGGACTTGCGAAGTGGTATGCGCCGCATCAGTAAGGCCTGAATACAGATGGCAGGTGACTTCTTGCGCCTGCCATCGTTGTATCCGCAGTAATATGTTGCAGTTCCGCAGATCACGCTGATTGACAAATCCGGCGGACAGGACTGCAATCAGGCCCCTAGATGAACGCTTTCGACCGGGGGCGCGTTCCCCGTACGCTTAATCTCAGAAAGACAGGATAAGGTATGGCGCATTCCGGACCCATGACCGATTGGCGCAAGGCAAAATTGCCTGTGTTTGCCTTTCTGGCACCTGCGACGATCATCTACACATTGTTTATGATCTATCCGCTGATCGATTCCATACGTCTCAGTTTTTATTCCACGCCAAGCGGCGGGGAGATGGCCTTTGTCGGTTTCGATAACTATCGAACCATTCTGGGTGATCCGGACTGGTCGGCGACCTTCTGGAACAGTTTCTGGAACAACATGAAATTCTTTGCGGTTCACATGCTGGTGCAGAACCCGATCGGGATCGCGCTTGCGGGTATTTTGAGCCTGCCGCAACTAAGGTTCCGCAATACCTATCGCACGATGATGATCATGCCAACCATGCTGTCGGTGGTGCTTGTCGGTTTCATCTGGCAACTGATCCTGAGCCCTGTCTGGGGTGTGGGCGTCGATATCCTTGATATTTTCGGCCTGAAATCACTGTTTGGTCCGTGGCTTGGCAAGGAAGGTTCGGCCCTGATCACGCTTTCCTTTATCTCGGTCTGGCAGTGGGTCGGCATCCCGCTGATGCTGATTTATGCGGCCCTTCTGGCTATCCCCGATGATCTGGTCGATGCGGCGATTGTCGATGGCGCGACCCATTTCGAGGTGTTTCTGCATATCAAGCTGCCGCTGGTTCTGCCGACGATTGCGATGGTGTCGATCCTGACATTTGTGGGTAACTTCAATGCGTTCGACCTGATTTATGCCGTAAAGGGTGCGTTGGCCGGTCCGAATTTCTCGACCGATATCATGGGCACACTGTTCTATCGCACATTCTTTGGCTACCAGTTGCAGCTTGGCGATCCGAGCCTGGGGGCGACGGTCGCGTCACTGATGTTCCTGATCATTCTTGCTGGTGTTCTGTTCTATCTGTTCGCCGTGCAGCGCCGTCTGGCGCGCTACCAGTTGTAAGGAGGCGGCCAGATGATGATGAATAAAAATATTCGCAGGGAAGACATGTCGCGTGCCGTGATTGTGCATGCGATCCTGCTGACCTACACGTTGGTGGCGCTGTATCCGATCTTTCTCGTGATCATCAACGCATTCAAATCCCGCAAAGGTATTTTCAAAGACCCGATGGGGTTGCCGAATGCGGAAACCTTCAGTCTTGACGGTTTTACCAAAGTCCTGGCCAAGTCGAATTTCGAGCTGTTTTTCTTTAACAGCTTTACCGTAACCGTCGTGACCATCGTTATTGTTCTGCTGCTTGCATCGATGGCCGCCTGGGCGCTTTCGGAATACAAGTTTCCGGGCAATACGTGGCTTGCGCTGTATCTGGCTGTTGGCATCATGGTTCCGATCCGTCTGGGATCGGTTTCCATCCTGAACCTGATTGTGGAGTTGGGATTGATCAATACGCTGACGGCCCTTGTGCTGGTTTATGTCGCGCAAGGATTGCCGTTGGCGATCTTTATCCTGACGGAATTCATGCATCAGATACCCAAGGATTTGAAAGAAGCCGCCCGTTGCGATGGGGTCGGTGAATTCAAGATTTTCTTTGCAGTTATCCTGCCGCTGATCCGGCCGGCTGTGGCAACGGTCGCCGTGTTTACCATGATCCCGATCTGGAATGATCTTTGGTTCCCGCTGATCCTTGCCCCGGGGGATGGCAAGCAGACCATTACGCTTGGTATCCAGCAATTCATCGGTCAGTACGTGACCGACTGGAACGCGGTTCTGGCGTCGTTGAGCCTCGCGATCATTCCGATCCTGTTTCTTTATCTGATTTTCTCCCGACAACTCATTCGCGGCCTGACATCTGGCGCGGTGAAATGAGTATTGGTGTGACAGGAGCTTACCTAAATGGCTGATTTGAAACTGGACCAGATCCGCAAAAGCTATGGCGCTGTTGACGTGCTGCATGGCATTGATCTGGATGTGAAGGACGGAGAGTTCGTCGTATTTGTTGGGCCGTCCGGCTGCGGCAAATCGACGTTACTGCGTATCATTGCCGGTCTGGAAGATATCACCGGTGGTGATCTAATGATCGACGGGGATATCGTCAATACCAAAAGCCCGCGCGACCGCGGGATTGCGATGGTATTCCAGTCCTATGCGCTTTATCCGCATATGACGGTCTATAAAAATATGGCGTTCGGCTTGAAGCTTGCCAATCACGACAAAAGCGCGATTGACCAGCGGGTTCGAGAAGCCGCCCGCATTCTGCAACTGGACAAGCTGCTGGATCGTCGTCCTTCTGAATTGTCGGGCGGGCAACGTCAGCGTGTCGCAATTGGTCGCGCCATTGTGCGTCAGCCGAAAGTTTTCCTGTTTGATGAACCACTGTCGAACCTGGATGCGGCGTTGCGCGTTCAAACCCGTATCGAGATCGCCAAGCTGCATCAGGAACTAAAATCAACGATTGTCTACGTCACACATGATCAGGTCGAAGCGATGACGCTTGCCGACAAGATCATTGTGATGAATGCTGGCAATGTCGAGCAGGTCGGATCACCGATGCAGCTTTATCATCACCCGCAAACCCGGTTTGTTGCCGGTTTCATCGGATCACCTGCGATGAATTTTACAACCGTGCATGTTGATGCGGTAGCGCAGGGTAAGGTAACCGTTACCGTGCCGGGAGGCGCCAAGGCTGTTCTGCCGTTTGACGTGCCCGCAGGTGATGTCGGCAAGGATGTCGAACTGGGAGTCCGTCCCGAGCATCTGTCACCGGGTGAGCAGGGGGATTTGTCGATTTCCGGCGAGGTCGATGTTGTCGAGAAGCTCGGCGACTCTACCTATCTGTACCTCAAGCTGGCGAATGGGGACCGCTTCACAGTTCGCGCGCCTGGCCACAGCCGTATTAAAATTGGCGAAACTCTCAGTGCCGCAGCCGAAGCCGGGGCTTCTCATCTGTTTGATGCCAACGGAAAGGCCTATGACAAGCTTCAATGCCCACCGGAATATAGTGCCGCCGAATAGAGTTTAGCTTCCAGATATTTAGACATGAAGGGGTAGCCGGTTTGGCTGCCCCTTTTTTATTTGCAAGCAGATGCGTTTGGGGCCCGAAATTCCGAAAAATTGTTGCAGAAGTTTAACTTGCAGAAAGTCCGGTTTCACGGCGAGAATTGAAACGAATTGTTCAAAAGAACGCAAAATGATCGATTTTGCTTTCGTTTCAACAGAGTTTCTTGCGATACTGGTGCTGTCCCGGAACGTTAGCAATGCCCTAGAATGCATTGACGCCGGACAGGGGAAGTGCCGTCACGTCAACAGAGAGGTAAAATAATGTCGAAAAAGCATGGCGCACTGCGCGGTTCTTTGCTGGGGCTTACTGCTCTTGCCGGAATGGCGATGCTTGGTGCAAACGCACAGGCTGAAGAGCTTCGTTTGCTGACCTGGGGTGGATATGCCCCGGATGACGTCGTCGAGATGTTTGAGAAAGAGACCGGAATCGACGTTGAAGTCACGCTTTCGAACAACGAAGACATGATTTCCAAACTGCGTGCTACCGGTGGTGGCGGTTTCGACCTTGCCCAGCCGTCCCAGGACCGCATTTCTGGTGCACAGCTCGAATATGGCATTTACAAGCCGATTGATCTTTCCAAGATTGATGCTGCGAAGTTCATTCCGTCGATGCTGGAAGCAACCAAGAAAAATACCACGCTTGATGGCGAGGTTTATGGTGTCCCACATGTCTGGGGGACCAGCGGCCTGATCGTTGACACGACCAAAGCTGGTGACGTCAAAGATTATACCGATCTTTGCAATGCCGATATTTCGGGCAAGGTTTCCTATCGCTTGAAACGGCCAACCCTGATCGGATTTGCCTTTGCAATGGGTATGGACCCGTTTGCGGCATATGGCGATGAAGCCAAGTATCAGGAAATTCTTGATGCGGTTGAGAAAAAGCTGGTTGAGTGCAAGCCAAACGTCAAAACCTATTGGGAAGGCGGCGATGCACTGCTTAACCTTGTGCGGTCGGGCGAAGTTGTTGCCGCAATGGCATGGGATACCGGTGGCTGGAAACTCAATAACGACAACGCCGACATTACTTTTGTTGCCCCGGCATCCGGTGCTTTAGGCTGGATCGACACGTTTGTCCTGCCGCGCAAATCCGAGAACGAAGATGCTGCTTACAAGTGGATCAATTTCGTCATGCAGCCGGAGATTGCTGCCAAAATTACCGCAAGTGCCGGTAACTTTACCGCATCCAAAGGTGCGGACGAGTTTGCGGATGACAAGCTGAAGGCGCAGTTCCAGGGAAGCTTCCCAGCCGAAGCCCTTGATAACATTAAATGGTATCCGACGGTTCCGGCTGGTCTGGAAACCCTTGAAGGCAAAACGCTTGATCGTGTGAAAGCAGCACAGTCGTAAGCCAAGCTGTTCTGATCCTGTTTGGATCGGATGATAATGTCCCCGGCATATGTTGCCGGGGACATTGCATTTTTTCATTTCTGCGATAGCCGGGTTCAAGCTGGCATCGGTAATTCATTTCAAGCAGGCTCCTATGGCAGATCAATTCGACCTTGAATGTCGTGACGTGGTCAAAAAGTTTGACGCTTTTACCGCGGTAGATTCGATTTCACTTACGATTCCCAAAGGGTCCTTCTTTTCTATTCTGGGGCCAAGTGGTTGCGGTAAAACCACGCTGTTGCGCATGCTGGCCGGGTTTCAGGCACCGACATCGGGCGACATCCTTATCAAGGGATCATCGGTGCTGGGTGTCCCGCCAAACCGTCGACCGGTGAATATGGTATTTCAGCATCTGGCGCTGTTTCCGATGATGAATGTTTCGGAGAACGTGGCATACGGACTGAAACGCCGTGGTGCTGATCGGGCTACAATCGATAAAAAGGTCAGTGATACACTGGCACGTGTCGGGTTGCCGGATTCCGGCCCCAAACAGATCAGTCAGCTTTCGGGAGGGCAGAAACAGCGTATCGCAATTGCACGATGCCTTGTGCTGGAACCAGCGGTGCTGCTGCTTGATGAGCCGCTCGGCGCTCTTGATCTCAAGTTGCGTGAGCATATGAAGGTGGAGCTCAAGCAATTGCAGCACGAGATCGGCACGACCTTTGTTTACATCACGCACGACCAATCCGAAGCCTTGGTAATGTCCGATCAGGTGGCCGTCATGAATGCAGGCCGGTTTGAGCAGGTTGGGGCTCCGCAGGATCTTTATTACAACCCGCATACGGCTTTCGTTGCCGGATTTGTTGGCGAAAGCAATCGCTGGAAGGGGACTGTTGGCATGACGCATGACGATCATATCGTTATCAATCTACCAACCGGTGGGGTCGTTCTGGCATCTCGCAAGACTCATCCAACACTGGCTGAAGGGCAACTTGTTGATGTTTTTGTCCGTCCGGAAGCCATCGCGATTGACGGGCTGGGTAAGACTGACAATGCGATTGCCGCAAAAGTTGACAATGTTCTGTTTAATGGTGCCGCCAGCAGTGTTCAGGTTCGCGATAAGGCAACCGGCCATGAAATGACGGTTGCGTTACCGCAAACGGGTGCTTTTGCCAATCTGAAATCCGGTGATCTGGTCAATTTGACCTGGGGGGCTGAACAGACCCGATGCTTTGTCGCAGCACAAAATCAAGAGGCGACAGCATGACAAATCCTGCATCCTCGGGCACTGGCGGGGCTGTTCGCTTTGGCGCGCTATTGCTGGCTATGCCCTTGTTGCTTTGGCTATTTTTGCTGGTGATCCTGCCGCATGTCGACTTGTTGCTTGTGTCACTGCGTGAACGGATTTCATATGGCAAGTACGAATTCAGCCTGATCAATTACACCGAGTTTTTTGTCGAGCCGCTTTATTGGAACACCTATGTTCGAACGGCGGTGATGTCGATCATGGCGACCGTACTTACGCTTTTGATCGGTTTTCCTGTTTCCTATTACATCGCCAAAGTCATGCGGGGCAAAGGCAAGAATGTTTTGTTCCTGCTATGCCTGATCCCGTTCTGGGTATCAGAGCTGGTGCGGACGTTTGGCTGGATGATTTTGCTGCGCGAAAGCGGTGTGATCAGCAATTTCCTGCAATGGGCCGGGATCGCCGATGGGCCTGTTGAGATGCTTTATAATGATGCCACCATCATGGTGGGGCTTGTATATACGTCGATGTTGTTCATGGTCGTGCCTCTTGTGTCAGTACTTGACAGCCTTGACGACAGTTTGATTGAGGCAGGCTATGACCTTGGCGGAAATGCATTCACGGTGACACGCGATATCGTCATTCCGCATGCCATGCCCGGAATCGCGTCAGGCTGCATCGTTGTTTTCATGCTGACACTTGGTAACTATCTGACCCCGAACCTTTTGGGCGGCAAGGATAGCCTTTGGTTTACCGAGCAAATCTATACACAGTTCATCACGCGGTTTAACTGGGAATCCGGATCGGCATTCGGGTTCCTGCTGCTGGTTCTGTCATCGATGATTGTTTGGATCGGTCTGAAGCTGAGCCGCCAGACACTTTCAGAAACCGTGAGCTGAGGGAGGAAACCGCCATGATTCCGAGCATTCCGCAGCCGCGCTTTTACAAAGGCATTTACGCAGGGTATATCGCTCTATTTTTCATCTACCTTAGTGCGCCGTTGATTGTTGTTGGTGTGTTTGCTTTCAATGATAGCCTGTTCCCGTCCATGCCATGGGAGGGAGGCACACTCAAATGGTTCTTTGGTAGCGACGGTCCGTATATCGGAATATTCAATGACGGCAAGTTGCTGGAAAGCGTTGGGGTTTCAGCCTTTGTCGCATTTTGGGTGACCTTGCTGTCGGTTACTGTCGGAACCTGCAATGCGTTCCTGTTTGAACGTGCGCAGTTTCCGGGAAAAAATCTGCTTTATGTGGTGGCGTTGTCGCCCTTGGTTATTCCCGGGGTCATATTGGGCATATCGATTCTGGTCTTTTCCAATGCCATTGCAAACGGAATTGAAGAAGCGATTGGATGGGATCTTGATTTCCTGCGACCGGGGCTGTTTCTGGTGATTATCGGACAATTTGCTTTTATCACTACGATAACGACGCTGGTGATTTCTGCGCGTCTTCGCAAGTTTGACATCAGTCTGGAAGAAGCCGCACTTAATCTTGGTGCAACACGACAGGCAGCTCTTTGGACGGTTACCATCCCATTCCTGAAACCGGCATTAATCGGGGCGGGGATCGTTGCATTCCTGATGTCGTTTGAAAATTTCAACACAACACTGATGCTAGTCGGATCTGATGCGCCGTTGACCATTGCCATGTTTGACCGCCTCAAACAGGGATCAACACCGGTTCTGAACGCGCTGTCCCTGCTGCTTATGGTGGTTTCTGGCGGCTTGGCATTGCTTTCCGTTTTTGTTCAGCGTGACAGGAATTCCACCTGAGATTACGGCGTCAAGATGCAGCGATCCATGTTCGCAAATGAACATTGAACGGGTATCCTTTGGGTACCCGTTTTGCATATGCAAATGGAGTTGTTGCAATGCATTGTTGCAAGTGCATGACTTTGTAATATTTGTGAAAGTGCCGAAAAATCTGGGGAAATGTTAAATGTGCGCATGTGAAAGACATTTATGCCATTCATCAGGATTGAAAGCCTTTGCAAGCTGTTCGATTTATGAGATGTTCATATGAACATTTGAAGGGGTCGAATACACACTAAAAATCAAAAACTGACAGTTTTTAAGGTCATTTCGCGCATCAAAAGTAAATTTCCGAAAACTGTCACTTGAGGAAACGTCCCCCTCGAATGAAAACGAATGCGTTGTGTCGACCGATCAACAGGCGGTTGGCGCGAACGAGTTTTTATTTGGGAGATAGAAGATCATGTTTCGCAAAACCCTGATGGCAGCAGCAGCTGTGTTCGCACTGGGCGGCACAGCGAATGCTGCGACCGAGATCACCTGGTGGCATGCCATGGACGGCGCACTGGGCGATGTCGTCAATCAGATCACTGCCGACTTCAACGCCAGCCAGGACGAATACCAACTGGTTGCTGTGAACAAAGGCGGTTACGAAGACACGATGACGGCCGGTATTGCTGCTTTCCGCGCGAAAAACCAGCCGAACATCATCCAGATCTTCGATGCCGGTGCTGCAACCATCATTAACGCCAAAGGCGCTGTTAAACCGGTTCAGGACCTTATGCAGTCAAATGGTGTCAAGTTTGACATCAATGATTACATCCCGGGGGTTCGCTACTTCTATGCCGATTCCGACGGCAAGATGATTGGCATGCCGTTCAACAGCTCGACCCCGCTGCTTTATTTCAACAAAGATGCGTTGGCCAAAGCCGGTGTTGAGGTGCCGAAAACCTGGCAGGAATTCGAAGAAATCGCACCTAAGCTGAAAGAAGCCGGTTTCGAAGGCCTTGCCGAATCACACAGCCCGTGGATATTCTTTGAAAACTTCATGTCGCGTCACAACCTTCAGATGGCAACCGCCAACAATGGTTATGATAGCACGGATGTTGAACTTCTATACAACAATGACGCGCTCAAAGATCACTGGAAGCACGTCAAAGAATGGAAAGATGCCGGTTATTTCGGTTACTATGGCCGCGCATGGGGCGCCAACCAGGACGCCTTCCTGCAGCAGAAAGCTGCAATGTGGCTCGGTTCTTCCGGCTCGTTCGGTGGTCTGAAAAAATCTGCACAGTTTGAATTTGGCACTTCGACCCTTCCATATTGGGAAGGCGTTGGTGACGCGCCGAAATCGACCTTCATCGGTGGTGCCTCGCTGTTCGCATTCTCTGGCCACAGTGCAGAAGAAGATGCTGGCGTTGCGAAATTCTTCGAGTTCCTGACCAAACCGGAAACCCAGTTCTACTGGCACAAAGAAACCGGTTATGTTCCGATCACCACCGCGGCCTACGAGCTTGCCAAGAAAGAAGGCTACTATAACGAAAGCCCGGACGCAGAAGTCGGCATTCAGCAGCTTTCCGAAGAAGGTGGAGAGTGGACCAAAGGTTATCGCCTTGGTTTCTACGTTCAGATCCGTGAAGTCATCTATCGCGAAGTCGACAAGATGATGAATGGTGAAGCAACCATCGATCAAGCTTTTGCTACGATCGAGGAAGAAGGCAATGCGCTTCTGAAGCGCTTCCACGATACCTATTCGAACTAAGCATTATCTCGCTGACAGGGCGGCTTTTACCGGCCGCCCTGTTTTTCGATTCCTGGACCGGTCTTGGGGTTGCGTCAGCAATGAAACGCGTACAATTCGGGCACAGCCCGGTGCCATACTTTTTTGTGGCACCGCAAATTCTGATTATTGCGATATTTTTCCTGTGGCCTGCCGCACAGGCAGTTTATCAGTCTTTCCTGCTTGAGGACGCCTTTGGCATGTCCTCGCAATTTGTTTGGTTCCGAAATTTTGAGGATGTGCTTTCGAGCAGCAGCTGGCTGAAGTCAGCCATTTTCACAGCTGTCTTTTCCTTCCTTGTGGCATTCATTTCCATCGCGATTTCGCTGTTTCTTGCCGTTCGGGCCGATGAAGTGATCCGTGGAGCCAAATCATATAAAACGCTTTTGATGTGGGGATATGCCGTTGCGCCGCCCGTGGCTGGCTTGCTGGGCAATATGTTGTTCAACCCTTTGATGGGCGATCTATACAAGCTGTTCAACAGCTTCGGGTTTGAGTTCAATCACATCCAGAATGCCAATGATGCGGCATTTGTCGTGACACTGATTGCCGTGTGGAAACAGGTCAGTGTGAATTTCATTTTCTTCCTGTCAGGTTTGCAGGGAATTCCGAAATCGGTAACTGAAGCCGCGACGCTGGATTGCAAAAGTGCGGAACGTCGTTTCTGGACGATTACCTTCCCTCTGCTGGCGCCAACCACATTCTTCCTGATGGTGATCAACCTGACCTATGCGTTCTTTGAAACGTTCGGGATCATCGATGTTTCCACCAAGGGATCACCGGGCGGTGCGACAGCAACCCTTGTTTACAAGGTTTATGTCGACGGATTCCTTGGAGCGGATATGGGCGGTAGTTCGGCGCAATCCGTGCTGCTTATGATCATGGTCAGCGTGCTGACTGTGTTCCAGTTCCGATTTATCGAACGCAAAGTGCATTATTAGGGGGGACGCGTCATGTATCAGTCAAAATGGCGTTCTATTACCAATCATGTGATCCTTATTCTTGGATCGCTCTTTATGATCCTGCCGGTATGGATTGCGTTCGTTTCATCGACCCATACGCGTGAATTTCTGTTCCAGAACGGCTTGCAGTTCTGGTTTGGCGGACATTTCCTTGAAAATTATGGCGCGATCCTGTTTGACACGGCAGCAACAAAAGGCCGTGTTACGGCGCTTGAAATGCTGTTTAACAGCATGGTTCTTGGACTTGGCTTTGCGATTGGCAAAGTCATCATTTCAATGATGGCGGCATATGCGATCGTCTATTTCCGCTTCCGGCTCGCGGTGCCGATATTCTGGGTCATTTTCTCGACCCTTTTGCTGCCTCTTGAAGTGCGAATTGTGCCATCCTACGAGGTGGTATCAAGCCTTGGGCTACTCAATACCTATACCGGCTTGATCCTGCCGCTGATTGCGTCGGCAACAGGTACGTTTTTCTTCCGTCAGTTTTTCCGGTCTGTTCCGGATGAGCTTTTGGAAGCCGCGCGTCTGGATGGGGCAGGGCCGCTTCGTTTCTTCATCGATATTCTGGTGCCGCTTTCGGTCACCATGATTGCCGCGATCTTTATCATCATGTTTGTGGTTGGCTGGAACCAGTATCTTTGGCCGTTGCTGATGACTACTGATGATCAGCTTTACACCATCGTGATCGGGATCAAGCAGGTTTATAATTCGCTTTATGAAGGCGGCCAGATTCCGCAGTTCCCCAAGGCATTTGCACTGACAATCATGGCAACCATCCCGCCGGTACTGGTGGTGGTGATTTTCCAGCGAATGTTCGTAAAAGGTCTGGTCGAAACCGAAAAATAGGCTCGATCAACCATTTGATATCAGTGATTTAAAGATACACAGATCCGCATACAGGATACGAAAATGGCAACTGTTACCCTTAATCGGGCTGAAAAAACCTATGACAATGGCTTCAAGGCTTTGCATGGTATCGATCTTCATATTGGTGACGGGGAATTCACCGTTCTGGTCGGCCCGTCGGGCTGTGGCAAATCAACACTTCTGCGAATGATCGCGGGCCTTGAAAGCATTACAGGTGGCGAGATCAAAATCGATGACCGGGTTGTCAACAATGTTGCGCCGGCTGATCGTGACATCGCGATGGTGTTTCAGAACTATGCGCTTTATCCGCATATGACCAACTATGCCAATATGGCGTATGGTCTTAAAAATCGCGGATACAGCAAGGTGGAAATCGACACCCGCGTTCGAGATGCCGCCAAGATTCTTCAGCTTGACGATTATCTGGAACGCAAACCGCAGCAGCTTTCGGGCGGGCAGCGCCAGCGTGTGGCAATGGGGCGTGCAATTGTGCGCGAACCAAAGGTTTTTCTGTTTGATGAGCCGCTGTCGAACCTTGATGCAAAGCTTCGTGTCGATATGAGACTTGAGATCAAGAACCTTCAGCAACGTCTTGGAATTACGTCAGTTTATGTGACGCATGATCAGGTCGAAGCCATGACACTGGCAGATCGCCTGATTGTCATGAATGCCGGCGTTGCCGAACAAATTGGTACGCCGATTGAAATATATGAAAAACCGGCCAGCCTCTTTGTCGCAAGCTTCATCGGATCGCCGTCAATGAACTTCCTGAACGGGACGGTTTCGGATGACAAAAGCCACGTCGTTATCGGCGATGGCAGCAAGATCGATCTTGATCATCAGATCGAGGCCGGTCGAGAACTGGTGGTCGGGGTCCGTCCAGAACACTTTACCCTGACTGTCGATGGCAGTGGTGCATTGAAGGCCAGGGTTCGAATGATTGAATCGCTTGGTGCGGAAACGCTGGTCTATCTTGAATTCGGTGAAAAGAATGAAAGTGTGACGTTGCGCATGCAGGGCACGCATCAGTTTGCCAAAGGACAGGAACTGGCACTTTCGACCACAACCGATCAGGTGCATCTGTTTGACAGGGACAGTGGCAAGCGTCTCTGATCTTGATTTGATCTCTGGTTCGTCGCAAGCCGGTCTGCAGCGGCCCCGGTGCGTCTATCGTGCCGGGGCTGTTTTTTAGACGGAGGGAATGCGTAACCGGGTTAATTTTGTCCTTGTTTCGATACAGCCAAGCAGGTAGTTCCTTGGCCATACAACGCAGGAGCATCATGTGAACGCCGAACAGAAACAGGTTCTTTATCAGGAAGCTGAAAAAGAACTGATCAGCATCACCGAGGGTGAAACCAACGTCACCGCGCTGATGGCGACAATCAGCTGTATTCTTGCACAAAAGTTCGACTATTATTTCTGGACTGGCTTTTATATCGTTGATCCAGCGAAAGAAAATGAACTGGTCGTCGGGCCTTATCAGGGGACTTTGGGGTGCCTGCGCATTCCGTTTGGTCGCGGTGTTTGCGGCACAGCTGCTGCGACGCTCAAAACCCAGGTTGTTGAAGATGTTCACGCTTTTCCGGGGCATATCGCCTGTGACAGCCGGTCGAACTCCGAGATTGTCGTGCCGGTGCTGAATGCGCAAGGACAGTTGATTGCGGTGCTCGACGTCGATAGTGTCGAGGCTGGTTCGTTCGACGATACTGATCGCATCGCACTTGAAACTTTAATGCAGCGCATTTTTGCGCAATGATAACTCACCAGTTTCGTTCATACGAAACGGCGGACAACACAAACTTTGGAAGATAACCCATGGCTGGCAGTGTCAATAAAGTCATTCTCGTCGGGAACCTCGGCCGCGATCCTGAAATTCGTTTCACCCAGGCTGGCAAAAAGATTGCCAATTTCAGCATTGCGACCTCGGAACAGTGGCGAGACCGCCAGTCGGGCGAGCGTCGCGAGCGCACCGAATGGCATCGCATCGTCGTTTTCAACGAAGGTTTGGCCGATGTGGTTGAACGCTTTGTGAAAAAAGGCAGCAAGCTTTATATCGAAGGCCAGCTTCGCACCCGCAAATGGCAGGGGCAGGACGGCAAGGACAATTACACCACTGAAATCGTGCTTGAAGGATTCAACTCGAACCTGACCATGCTCGACAACCGCGGCGAAGGCGGCGGCATGGGTGGCGGCGGCGCAAGCTCTGGCGGCAGCTATGGATCGGACAATGGTGGCGGTTATGGCGGCGGATCGGATGCCGGTTGGGGCAATGGTAGCTCGTCGGGCGGCGGTTCTGCGCCTGCCGGAGCACCGGACCTTGATGACGAAATTCCGTTCTAAGACGCGGTTGGTTGCAAGACTTGTTGATGCCCTCGGGAACTTGCTTTTCCGGGGGCATTTTTGTTCATGCCAGAAGAGTGCATCTGAATAAGCCACCCAGCCGATCTTCCGGTTCCCAGCCTCGCATCTGTGAAAAGTAGCATTCCCATGACATCGAATGGCAAGTTGACCCTTGACTTCATAAAGCAGCAGGCAGAAGAAGAACAGCTAATGCCGACGAACTTCAAGCAGGTGAAGCTGACAAAGAAGTTTCTGTTGCCGCACATCCGGAAATTGCAAGACGACTTGCTACGTCTGAGATTGCAGTTTGATCGTGAGTTTGATCAGGCCCGGCACCCGAAAAAAGGCGAATATCCCCAAGGATACTGCTATGAAATCACCAAAGGCGTCAAAGAGCTTTTGGAGCATGAGTTGCAGGCGCCACAGACCGTGGGGATTGGCGCGTTACGAGATTTTTGTCTGAATGGTGGAATAACCAAACGTGTTTGGGGCAATCTTCGACACGAATATTTTCAGAATGCTTTCCAGTTCGGCGATCTTTACGTCGATGTTTCCAATGATACAGTGACGATCACCAAGCCAAAGGTGGAAATCCTTCCGCTGGCCAAGGCCCGATTCTATTCGATCTCGGACTATGACACCTATGCCGGGCTCGCTGAGAAATACTGGAAGGGTAATATCTATCCAAACCGGCTTTTGCCTGAATTGGCCGTTATGTTCCCGATCTTCTTTGTTTCGGCGGACGGGAAGCCCGAAGCGCATGCGAATTACCAGACGATCCTGTATCGCAATATGCAACTCGATTTCGCGTTAGCGGAGAGGTTCCTGACCAAGGGCAGGTTTCAAGATCGGGTATTGCCTGAAAACCATGCCAAACGTCTGATATCCGAGTTCGGCGGTCTTGAAATGCCGGTATCAAATGATGACCTTAAAAGACACTTCGCCGCCGCCCGGCAAAGCGAATTACGGCTGGATGCTGTTCGTTGTCAATTGCTGCTTGATCAGGCGCGAGCAATTTGAAATTGTTGTAACTTCAAACATATAATGTGTTCGTTTGAACATTTGCGCGGTATTCAAATCCGGGAATATAAATTTGGTCGGACCGATCTTTGGTAACCCGGACATGGGTAGAAACTACATCGTGCAGGACTGTGTCTATGCCGTCATCCTCAACGATGCCGGTGAGGTTGCGGTTGCGCGCACTCCCAAAGGCGTTGTTCTCATCGGGGGCGGGGTCGAGCGTGGCGAAAGTGAGCGTGATGCCTTGCATCGCGAAGCATATGAAGAATCCGGTTACAGGATAGATATTCGCAATCGTCTTGGAATTGCTTCACAATATGTCAGCAATTTTACCAAAGGCCGGTTTCGGCTCAAGCGCGGTGTGTTCTTCCTGTGCGAGTTCACCGAACGACTTGGGCCGCCGGTTGAACCGGATCATGAACTGATCTGGCTTGCCTATGATGATGCGCATCAAAAATTGATCCGGCCATTTCATCGTTGGGCGCTTGAAGTAGGGTTTGCGGGAGAGCAGGCATCGCCTTAACCGCAACACTTTTTATATTTCTTGCCCGAACCACAAGGGCAGGGATCATTGCGGCCAATGTTGACGGAGTTAAGAACAGTTTTTAGGTTTCGTTGTTCGGGAAATTTACCATCTATATAAAGCCAGTTCCCGTTGCGGCGTTCAAATCGGGATATTTCGTGCAAGACATGATCGGTACCCCTATCGCGAAACCGGGCAACGAATTCGACAATACCATTCTGATCAAGAATGCCGCCTTTATCCGTCGCAATTATTTCCAGTCCAGTCCATTCGCATCTGTCCGACCTGATCTGATCCTGATCAAATCCTGATGCCTTTTCCGGAGCCAGTGTTGCCAGAAGGTAATCCGCGTCTCGGCAAACAAATGCGCTGTAACGAGCACGCATCAATTGTTCGGCAGTTGAGGCTTTTCGCTTTCCAGCCAGGATTGCCCCGCAGCAATTGTCGAAACTTTCGCCTTTTCCACAAGGGCAGGGGCCTATGGCTGCAGGTTTATGCATCGCACATCGCAACTGTCCATTGGTCACATAAATCATTTTCGCTCAAACGCATTGTTAATGTCGTGTCATACCAGCCCCAACAGGAGCGGGTATCGACCAGTCCCATTACCACATTTTATGGGGTGCCTTAAAACGCTGCAAAAAACAATCAGTATGCCTTCTTTTTGCCGTATATCGATTTTAGCGTGAAGATATTGGTATTGATAATTCCCGACTGCGTTTATCGGGTAAATTATGTAAAATACTGATATTGAAAGTTAAATATAGCTGAAATCCAGTCAGGTTTATCTTGACGAATTTAGTCGGATTTAGGTATATTAACTTTTGCGGGTGGGGGCCCAATGGCACCGCCGGATGATGTTCCGGCCTAATGGCGGACATGTAAATTGTCGATTTGCTTCGAGGAAGGAAGAGACACGATGAATATACGTTATCTTTGCGTCTGCTGTCCTCTCCCATAGGGCCTATGGGATGAAATTGCGACCGGACGAAACCATTTCCCCAAATGAATGCCGGTCGTCCACGTGATTTAAGTCACAACTGACAGTGTTTGCGCGTCATCTAAAGTCTGTTTGAATTCGTAGGAAGAATTGTCAGGCGTGGTGCGTAAACCTCTCTGGAGGACATGATATGAGCACGATTAAATTACCTGCAGTACCGCAGGACGACGGTTTCTCCGGTTACCTGAGACAGGTCTGGAAGTTTCCGATGCTCAGCGTAGACGAAGAATATATGCTTGCACGCCGCTATCACGAGCATGATGACACGGATGCAGCTCACAAGCTGGTCACAAGTCACTTGCGTCTTGTCGCAAAAATTGCGTTCGGCTATCGGGGCTATGGCCTTCCAATGGCTGATCTGGTGGCCGAGGGCAATACCGGCTTGATGCGGGCTGTTCAAAAATTCGATCCGGAACGTGGTTTCCGTCTGTCGACCTATGCAATGTGGTGGATCAAGGCGGCAGTGACCGAATATATCCTTCACAGCTGGTCGATGGTGAAACTTGGCACCATGGCAGCGCAGAAAAAGCTGTTTTTCAGCCTGCGTAAAGCCAAAAAGCAGCTTAACATCTATGACAATGGCGAACTGTCACCCGAACAGGCAGATGCCGTTGCCGAGAAGCTTGGCGTGACCGGTAAAGAAGCGCTTGAAATGAACCGTCGCCTTGCAGCGCGTGATTTCTCGCTTAACACACCAATGCCGAAAGACGAAGGCATGGAGTATCTTGATACTCTGTCGTCGGATGCACCAAGCCCGGAAAGCATCGTTGCAGATGCCGAGGAGCGTGTTTTACATAACGACATGCTGAAAAGCGCGATGGGTGAGTTGCCAGAGCGTGAGCGTGAGATTATCGAAGCCCGTTTCCTGAGTGATGATCCGATTACGCTTGAAAAACTTGGCGAACGCTTTGGCGTAAGTCGCGAACGTGTTCGTCAGCTTGAGGCGCGCGCATTCAAAAAAATTCAGGAATCTGTTCTGACGCAGCATGCTGCAGCGTGATCAGATTTCCACTAATCGATCAAAAGGCGGCATCTTCTGATGTCGCCTTTTTGTTTTCGTGGGGGGTGAATTTACCGACGTAAAGCGCGCGAGCGGGTAATGATGTCTTTGGTTTTGTCCCAAAGCCTGTAGTCATCAAGCTGCACGAAAGGCACCCAGCGGGCATCGGCAGCATCGCCGCCAGTCTTTAAATCGGTTTCTTGTGCTTCGGCGACGAAGTCGATCAGGGTATAGTGATATTGAACCTGCCCATTGCCATCTGGCGTGATCAGGTCGACTGTATCAATCAGAACCGGGGTTGATACGATGATACCGGCTTCCTCCAGGACTTCCCGCCGAACCGCATCACGCAATGTTTCACCAAGCTCCTGTGCGCCGCCGGGAATGCTCCAACTGCCTTTACTTGGCGCCTTGCCCCGTTTGATCAGTAAAACATTTTCGTCATTCCAAATAACAGCACCAACTCCGATGATCGGTCTGGCAAGGTAATCTCGCTTATCGTCGATATCAGACATCATCCTCATCTTCTATGTCTTCATCCGGATCAGGAACGTCATGGGCGACTTTTCCTGTCATTTCCCGCGCCCTTATGGCAGGTCGGCCAAGAAACTGATCTTCGGATTCCGGACGCAAAGACATCACGAAATCGACTGCTGGTGCGTCACCCAGGGCAAATTGCCGTGCAGTCTCATAATCGGGCGCTGTTACCTTCGCTGTGCGGATACCGACAGAGCCATTATCATCGTATATGTATTCAACAATCCAGACCTGCAAAACAACTCCTTTTCAATGGCGGTTGATGTCGCCTGTTTTGTTTGGTTGCGCCACAAACTTGAATGCTGCTATCACTCTATAAATGGGAATTTCCCAGCTTAATAGTCGCAGCATTGCCATACTGTTAATGACAAATGGTGAATGCAAATATGTATTACAGGTCAAAAGATGTAATGCGACGTCTCTTCACAGGTGATCAATGACCGCCAATCACGATAACCAACATGATTCGGATAGCGAAAACGCCGGACATGCCCTTCCCAGTCCGGGCTTTTTTGCCCGTGTGCGTGCTTATTTTCTGACAGGTGTTCTCGTCAGTGCGCCACTTGTTATAACATTTGGTCTGGCATGGTGGTTTATAGAATTCGTCGACAGTAAGGTCATGCCGCTGATTCCGGGGCATTACAACCCGGTCTATTACCTGCCCGAAGGTTATCAGGAATACGGTATCCCGGGATTTGGTTTGTTGGTGATCCTGATTTTCATTACGGTTGTCGGCTGGTTCACCACCAACTTTGCCGGACGCGCGCTGATCAAGCTTTATGAACGTATTCTGGCGCGTATTCCTGCGGTTCGCAGCATTTATGGCGCGGTCAAACAGATACTTGAAACGGTGCTGGCCAATCAGTCCAATGCATTCCGTCAGGCTGTTTTGCTGGAATATCCGCGCCGCGGCATGTGGGCTATTGGCTTTATTACCGGCGAGACAAAGGGTGAAGTGCAGAACCTGACGGAAGATACAGTTATCAATATCTTTTTGCCAACCACACCAAACCCGACATCGGGGTTCCTTTTGTTCGTGCCACGCCGGGATATCGTGATCCTTGATATGACGGTCGAAGAGGCGATCAAAATGGTTATGTCAGGCGGGATTGTCACACCAACTGATCGTCGCAGTGCTGAACTTCAGGCCAAGCCGCGTGTTTCCGCAAAGACATACGAAGACGTCGATGTTTTGCGTGAAAAAGAAAACATACCGGTTCTGGTTTCCAAACATCCCGAACCGGGGAACGAGAATACCGATGACAAAAGCCGCGAGGATGCGTGAAGCGGTTTAATGGAAAACAAAAAACAAGGGCGCCGCAATTTGCAAGCGCCCTTGTTTTTTAGCCGGACCGGAAATAGCGAACGGCTTCGTCGCGCTCGAAAAGATACAGCAACAACCGCAATGCTTCGCCGCGCGGTTTTTGCAGATCGGGATCAAGTTCGACAATCAGTCGGGCATCATCACGTGCAATTGCAAGCAAATCCCCATGCATCTCGAGACTGGCTAGGCGATAGGCTTGCAAACCGCTTTGCCGGGTGCCCAATACTTCGCCAGCGCCTCTCAAACGAAGATCTTCTTCGGCAATGATAAAACCGTCTTCGGTTTCGCGCATGATTTTCAGACGAGCTTTTGAAATTTCGCCTAATGGTGAACCGTAAAGCAGCAGACAGGTTGATGCCGCGTTTCCACGTCCGATTCGTCCGCGTAGCTGATGCAACTGTGCCAACCCAAAGCGTTCAGCATGTTCTATGACCATGATTGTCGCTTCCGGGACGTTGACACCAACCTCAATCACGGTGGTTGCGACAAGAATTGACAGATCACCGTGGGCGAAGCGTTCCATCACGGCGTCCTTGTCCTTGGCTTTCATTTTGCCGTGGACAAGCCCGACACGACTTTCGCCAAAAAGTTCGACCAGAATGCGATAACGTTCTTCTGCTGCCTGCAGGTCAAGGATTTCGGAATCCTCGACCAATGGGCATACCCAGTAAATCTTGGTTCCGGTGCGCATGGCACGCCCGATGCCTGATATCACGTCATCCGCTTTGTCAGCGGGCAGGACACGTGTATCAACGGGCTTTCTTCCTGGTGGTTTTTCATCCAATCGCGATACTTCCATATCCCCAAAGGCCGTTAGGGTCAGGGTTCTGGGGATCGGTGTTGCCGTCATGACCAGTACGTCGACAGCCTGTCCTTTGCCAGCCAGCATCAAACGTTGATGGACGCCAAATCGATGTTGTTCATCGACAACGGCGAAAGCCAGATCGCGGAATTTCACGTCTTCCTGAAACAGTGCATGCGTACCAACGGCAATCTGAAAAGTGCCATCTGCAAAACCTTCGAGCGCAGCTTTACGACTTTTGCCTTTATCACGACCCGTCAGGATTGCGCAGGTCACACCGATCTTTTCAAGAAGCGGGGTGATCGTTTCAAAATGCTGACGGGCAAGAATTTCAGTCGGCGCCATCAAAGCAGCCTGACTGCCTGTTTCGATTGCATTCAGCATGGCCATCAGGGCGACAACCGTTTTTCCAGAGCCAACATCCCCCTGAAGCAGGCGTAGCATGCGTCCGTTGCCACCCATGTCTTCGTAAATGTCTTTCAGTGCGCGTTGCTGCGCACCTGTCATGGCAAAGGGAAGTTCTGCTTCAAGTGCCTTGCGCAAACGGCCATCACCATTTGTTGCTCGTCCGCCCAGCTTCCGCATCTTTGCTCGAATAAGCGCAAGGGCAAGCTGGTTTGCCAGCAGTTCATCATAGGCAAGTCGTTTGCGGGCAGGGTGGTCAGGTGACAGGTCGCCATCATTTTCAGGGTTATGAACCTGATGCAGGGCGGACTTCAGATCAGGCCATTTGTGCCGCGCCTGTAGGGCGGGGTCATGCCATTCCGGGAGCTCCGGTACCATCGCAAGAGCCGCACGAGTTGATTTGGTAAGAGTT
Source organism: Thalassospira xiamenensis M-5 = DSM 17429 (assembly GCF_000300235.2). NCBI lineage: Bacteria > Pseudomonadati > Pseudomonadota > Alphaproteobacteria > Rhodospirillales > Thalassospiraceae > Thalassospira > Thalassospira xiamenensis. Next base: position 2,088,953 of record NZ_CP004388.1, read on the forward strand.
TTACCCGTGACACCAGCTGACATCGGGTACACAGGCTCCACGGTTTGAATTTCATCACGCTCGGCCTCGGTACCAATTCGGTCAGGATGGGTGATCTGGTATTCACCGCGATAATGATCAATTTTGCCCGAGATGATACGCTTTTCACCAACCGGCAGAACTTCGTTCAGATATTTGGCCCTGGCATTGAAAAATGCCAAAACCAGAGGGCCACTTTGAGTTTTGCAAATGACCCGATACGGGCGGCGCCGATTTGGCGGGGCATCATGGCGTTCGATCCAGACATCCAGCGTAACAATCGATCCATCAATTGTTTCTGTTAGAGGCGGAGAAAAACGTCGATCAATCAGCCCCGATGGCAGATGCCACAGCAAATCGACCACATGTTCGCCGCCGATCAACCGCGCAAGCAAAGGCTTCAGGCGCGGGCCAATGCCAGGCAAGCTGTCGATTTCAGCAAAAAGCGGGAACAATATTTCCGGGCGCATGACGGTTTTCGTTGTGTTTTCGGGTAAGAACGTTAATAGAACAAATCGGTTTAGGTGCTGGGTATACAACAAAATTATCGTGCGACAACCGACAAGTCACGAGCCAATGCAAATTGGATGGATGACAGCATGGACCAATTGGCGAATTTACCGTACAAACCATGCCACAAAAGACAAACTGTGCCTTTGGTTTTATGCCGATGCACAGTGACCAGAAAAGACAGGAGATCGAACGTGAGTATCGACAGCAAAGAACTTGAAGTCCGACGCAAGAAATTGCTGTTTCGCGGCGGCCATCGCGGGACCAAGGAAAACGATATCCTGATCGGTCGTTTCATGGAGGCGCACCTTGCCACCCTGTCAGAAGAACAGCTCGAACGTTTTGAAATCCTGATGAATGATGTTCCCGATGCCGATTTCTTTAAGTGGGCAACGGGCAAAGAGCAGGCACCGGAGGAATATGATACCGACGTGCTGCACATGATTCAGGAACTTAGCAACGCCAGATAAAACATTGAATAAATTAAAAGAAATCATTTCAACAAAAGGTCGCAAGCGGCTGTGTGGTGTTCCCGAGGGTGCCGACGCTTTATTGTTGCGCGAATTGCTGGATGCATCGGCAAACGACGCCACAATCCTGCATATCGTGCGCGATGACAAACGCATGGCCCAGCTTGCCGAGGCACTTGCTTTCTTTGCGGGCGAGGTCGAAGTCTTGACCCTTCCGGCATGGGATTGCTTGCCTTACGACCGGGTTTCACCGATTGCCGAAGTTACGGCATGCAGGGTTGAAACATTGACGACACTGGCTGAGGATATCAAACCGGCCAGCGGGCAGGGACGTATCGTTCTGGCAACAGCAGCGGCGGTCATGCAACGCGTCCCGCGGGTAGATGTTATGCGCGATGGCAAACTGACCTTTAAATCAGGACAGGAGCATTCCCGCGCCGATCTGACCGGCTATTTTGATCGGATGGGCTATAATCGTGCCGAACAGGTTATGGAGCCCGGTGATTACGCGGTTCGTGGTGATATTGTTGATATCTTTGCGCCGGGCATGAAAGAGCCTGTGCGACTTGACTTCTTTGGTGACGAGATCGAAAGCATTCGCCGGTTTGACGTTGAAACCCAGCGCACTGTCGGACGGATCAACGAAATCGCCCTTCTGCCCGTTGGCGAAGTGTTTCTGGATCACGAAAGCATTTCCCGGTTCCGCAGCGGATATCGCGAACTTTTTGGCGTCGTATCGCAAACTGATCCACTTTATGAATCGATCAGTAACGGCTTGAAATATGGTGGCATGGAGCATTGGCTGCCGTTGTTCCACGACGGTATGGACACTGTATTTGCCTATCTTCCGGGTGTAATGGTCAGCCTTGATCATCAATATGGCGAGGTCATCGAAAACCGCCTTGAGATGATTGACGATTATTATCAGGCACGCCTGAATATAAAGGGCGGCGGGCTTTCGGGGGACAATGTTTATAAACCTGTGCCGCCCGAGCGGCTTTACCTTGATCAGGCCGAATTTGACCGGATGCTGAATGATCGCACGGTTCTAGAACTTTCACCTTACTACGAAGAAGAAAGTGCTGAGCGTGCCGTTTTTGACATGGGGGCGCGTCCCGGGCGCGACTTTGGTGATGTTCGGGCACGGGCCGATACCAATCTTTATGATGAATTGCGTGATTTCATCGTCGCCCAACGTGGAAAGAATCAACAGGTTGTTATCGCAGCTTATTCCGATGGATCACGTGACCGTATGGTTTCGGTTCTGCGCGAACATGGAGTTGCAAAGGTTGTTACGGCAGAATGCTGGGAAGATGTTACTGACGATCTGACGCCAGAACAGCTTGCTGTTGTTATTCTCGATCTTGAACACGGGTTCCGCCGTGACGGTCTTTGGATACTTTCGGAACAGGATATTCTGGGCGATCGTATGAGCCGTCCAGGCGGACGACGTCGCAAGGCTGAAAACTTCCTGCGTGAAGCATCCGAGATTTCAGAGGGGGACCTTGTCGTCCATCTTGACCACGGGATCGGTCGTTATCTTGGTCTTCGGACCGTTACGGCGGGTGGTGCGCCTCACGATTGTCTGGAACTGGAATATGATGGCGGTGACAAGCTTTTTGTTCCGGTTGAGAATATCGAAGTTCTATCGCGCTATGGCTCGGACGAGGGGCTGTCGATCCTTGATAAACTTGGCGGCGTTGCCTGGCAGGCCCGCAAGGCCAAATTGCGCGAGCGCATTCGCGATATGGCAGGCAAGCTGATAAAGGTTGCCGCCGAACGCCATCTGCGCAAAGGGGCGGCCTTGACCGCCCCCGAGGGAAGTTATGACGAATTCTGTGCAAGCTTCCCGTTTGCTGAAACCGAAGATCAGGCACGTGCCATTCGCGATACGCTTGACGATCTGGCCGCAGGAAAGCCGATGGATCGTCTTGTATGCGGGGACGTTGGCTTTGGCAAAACAGAGGTCGCATTGCGCGCAGCCTTTGCCGCCGTAATGTCGGGCAAACAGGTTGCGATTGTTGCACCGACCACATTGCTATGCCGTCAGCATTACCTGACCTTCAAGCAGCGCTTTGACGGGCTTCCGGTGCGGGTAGAGCAACTGTCGCGTCTGGTGACCGGCAAGAATGCCAAGCTGGTCAAGGACAACCTTGAAAGCGGGCATGTAGACATCGTGTGTGGGACACACGCGCTTTTGGGTAACGGTGTAAAGTTCAAAGATCTTGGGCTTCTGATCATCGATGAAGAGCAGCATTTCGGCGTCAAGCATAAGGAACGCCTGAAAGAGCTTAAAACCGATGTCCATGTGCTGACATTAACAGCGACGCCGATCCCACGCACATTGCAGCTTGCCCTGACCGGGGTAAAAGAACTTTCGATTATTGCAACCCCGCCGGTCGACCGTCTTGCTGTTCGGACTTATATCACGCCATATGATCCGGTTGTTGTGCGCGAAGCGATATTGCGTGAACGTCATCGTGGCGGGCAAATCTTCTATGTCTGCCCACGGGTCAATGAACTTGGGCGGGTTGCCAAGGAACTAGAAACACTTGTGCCTGAAATCAAGTTTGACGTTGCACATGGCCAGATGGGGCCTCGTGACCTTGAACAGGTGATGACCGATTTCACTGATCGCAAATTTGATCTGTTGCTTGCGACCAATATTATCGAGTCCGGAATCGATGTTCCGAACGCCAATACCATGATCATACATCGCGCCGACATGTTTGGTTTGGCGCAGCTTTATCAGTTGCGCGGGCGTATCGGTCGATCAAAACAGCGCGCTTATGCCTATCTGACATTGCCAAATGGCAAGAAGCTTACAGCAACTGCATTAAAGCGACTTGAAGTCATGCAGACGCTTGACAGTCTTGGTGCCGGTTTCAATCTTGCCAGCCATGACCTTGATATTCGCGGAGCAGGAAACCTGCTTGGCGAGGAACAATCAGGCCATATCAAGGAAGTCGGGATCGAACTTTATCAGCAGATGATCGAAGAAGCCGTGGCCGAGGCCAAGGGTGAGATAGAGGCCGATGACGCGGCATCATTCGTTCCGCAGATCAATGTCGGAATGCCGGTGCTGATACCGGATCGTTATGTGCCTGACCTTGGCGTACGACTTGGCCTGTATCGACGGATTTCGGAACTGCGTCCCCGCGAGGAAGTTGACCAATTTGCCGCCGAGATGATTGACCGCTTTGGCAAGCTGCCAAAAGAGGTCGAAAACCTTTTGGACGTGGTCACGATCAAACAATGGTGCCGTACATCCAATGTTGAAAAACTTGATGCCGGCCCCAAAGGGGCGCTTATCACGCTTCGGAATAATGAATTCCCGAACCCGGCCGGTCTGGTTGGTTTTATCCAGCAACAGGTTGGCGTGGCCCGTTTGCGCCCGGATCACAAGATCGTTTATGCTGCGGGGTGGGATGGTCCGACAGATCGATTGGAAGGTTTAAAGCGCCTGATGCGTCGCTTGGCCGACATTGCTGCAAAAGCATAACGAAAAAGGCAGGTACCCGTTCAAGACCTGTCTTTTTTATTCCCAGACGGAATACATGTCAGATGGGTGTTTCTTCCTGACGCGCCAGACGGATCATGCGTTGCAGGATTTCCGGTTCCTGCGCGCCCGAAAGAGCATGGCGGCCATTAAACAGGAAGCATGGGACCCCGGTTACGCCCATTTGATGGGCAACCCGGTTTTCCTGCGATACGAATTCGCGATCCATGTCACCCCCAAGGTAATCAAGGATTTCGTTTCTGTCTTCACCATGGGTGACGGCAATCTCAACCAGAACATCAAGATCACCAATGTCGCGTCCATCAAGGAAGTAAGCCGTAAACAGGTCTTCAACCAGATCATTCCCGACAGCAGGGCGTTCGGCGCAAACTTTATAGATCAGGCGATGGGAATCTGTTGAATCCGGCGTCAGACGAATGGCATCGAAATTGAAATCGATCCCGACAGCCGCACCCGCAGCCTCAATCGCCTTGTAAACCCGAGTTGCACTTTCAGTGCCGCCAAATTTGGCCGACAGATATAATTTCCGGTCTATCCCGCCCGTTGGCATATCGGGGTTCAAAAGGAATGGACGCCAGGTAATTGGCATATGGTCAAGTTTTTCCCGGACAAGTGCCTTTTCCAAACGTTTCTTGCCGATGTAACACCATGGACACACGGTATCGATGATCGCCTCGATACGGATCGGCGCCATCGGTGCTTTGCTATGACCGGGTTGCCAGTTCATGTTTTATCCATTCAGGAACGAAGTACCCGCGGCCAGCGGCGCGATGCCAAGGTGATCCGCAACGGTTTGGCCAATATCGGCAAAACTGTCACGCATGCCAATCGGCCCGGGTTGAATGGCTGGACCGAATGCCAGAATCGGCACGAATTCGCGTGTGTGGTCATTGCCGCGCCAAGTTGGATCGCAGCCATGATCCGCGGTGATGATGACAAGGTCGCCCGGCTTTAAAATCGCGCGCAGTTCGGGAATGCGGGTATCGAACTCTTCAAGGGCATTGGCATAACCCGGCACATCGCGACGATGACCAAACTCCATATCAAAATCGACAAGATTGGTGAAAACGATGCTGTTATCAGGCGCCTGATCAATTTCAGTCATCATGGCATCAAAAAGGGCCATATTACCCGATGCCTTTACCTTCTTTGAAATGCCGCGCTGCGCATAGATATCGGCAATTTTGCCCACCGAGATGACCGTGCCGCCAGCCTCGCTAAACTTATCCAGTAGGGTCGGTCTATGCGGCGGGATCGCTATATCACGACGATTTGCCGTTCGCTTGAAATCAGCCGGACTGCAGCCGACAAACGGGCGGGCGATGACACGGCCAATATTATATGGTTCAACCAGTTTAAAGGCGATCTCGCAAACCTTGTACAACCGATCCAGACCAAAATGCTCTTCGTGGGCGGCAATCTGAAACACGCTATCGGCCGAAGTATAGCAAATCGGCATGCCGGTTTTGATGTGTTCTTCCCCGAGTTCGGCAATGATTGTTGTACCAGATGCATGACAATTGCCAAGAATACCGGGCAACTTTGCCTGCTTGATCAGCTTATCGGTCAATTCTCTGGGGAAGGTCGGCACTTCAAGCGGGAAATAGCCCCAATCAAAATCAACGGGCACACCCGCAATTTCCCAATGGCCGCTTGGCGTATCCTTACCGCGTGACAGTTCCTGGGCATGGCCATAGGCGCCAATCATCGCGCCACCATGTTCAAGTCCCGGTGGGACACGACCGGTTGCATCCCTGGCGGCTTCGCCAAGACCTAACGCGGTCATGTTGGGAATATTCAGTTCTCCCTTGCGAATATCATTGTCTGCCAGACCATTAGCACAGTTTTCTGCAATGTGACCCAAGGTGTCTGAGCCCTGATCACCAAACTTGGCTGCATCTGGGGCTGCGCCGATACCGAAACTGTCTGCAACAATGATTATGGCGCGGGCCATTCCGTCTTCCTTCAGCTGTGTCTGCCATTTGGATTGATTGGTAGATAGTCATAATTCTCAGTAGTTGCCAGTCGTCTTTGGCGCAACAGACTGATCAATACCACAAGTTTCCAACAAGGCTGTCAAAACCCCGCTGGCACCGAAACGGAACGTGCTTGGCTCTGCCCAGCCTTCACCCATTATTTCATCCGCAATTGCAAGAAACAATGCTGCGTCATCAGCCGTTTTGACGCCGCCAGATGCCTTGAAGCCACAAGCAAGACCATCTTCCTCCCGGGCATCGCGAATGGCCGAAATCATTGCTACCGCCGCCTCGGGCGTCGCGCCAACTGGCACTTTCCCGGTCGAGGTTTTGACGAAATTCGCACCATGTTTGATCGCAAGGCGGGCGGCATCATAGACCTTGGAAAGATCGTCAAATTCGCCGCTTTCAAGAATGACCTTCATCGTGGTCATCGGACCGCAAGCCATGCGGGTTGCTTCAATAACATCAACGACAGTCTGGATATCCCCGGCTATAAAAGCCTTGTAAGGCAAAACCAGATCAACCTCGTCCGCACCCTTGGCAACGGCGTCTGCTGTTTCGTCGCCCACACGCTGCGCATTGGTGTCACCGTCCGGGAAATTGACAACAGTAGCAGTTTTAACACCGCTTTGGCCCAGCGCCCGCCATGCGGTTTCGATAAATGGCGCATACACACAAACAGCGGCGGTATTCCCGGCCGGGCTTTGTGCGCGCTCACACAGTGCTTCGATCTTTTCGACCGTGTCATCGTCATTCAGGCTGGTCAGATCAAGAACGGAAATGGCCAGTCGCGCGGTTTCCGCATCGCTTCTTGCTGCTGCTTTGGCAGCTGTAATGACTTCTGAAACAGAATTCGGGTCGAACATGTCGATATCCTTAAAACGCGCGGGACGCGAAGTGTTGAATTCGGCACGGATTATACCGAACTCTTGCTATCGCGTCCCGTAAAGAAGGTCAACGTGCGGTCAAAAGAAGCCCTTCGCGACCAGGCAATGCTTCGGGCCCTGCGACAGAGCAAAGCAAACCGCCGGGGACCACAAGACGCCCACCGACACGTGCGTACATGAAACCGTCTGTACGACTGGAAAACGGTGTTTTGTCACCTGTTTCGCAATCAAGAACATAGCCCAGTTCCTGACCTGCTTTTACATGGACACCGGCATCGACGGAAAACACGATCATCCCGCCATGGGTTGCCGTTACGCGATCAACACCTGCAAGCGGTGTGGCCGTGCATTTTGCCTGGGGCAGGGGGCCGGGATCACCTGCGATAACGCCACGACGTTGCAGGAATGCAAACAGGTTCTTCGCATCCTGACTGGCAAGGTGATCATAAACGTCCTGTTCACCGCGCAATTCGATTGTGGTTGAAAGTGTTGCCATCGGGATCGGAAACTTGTCGCCATAAACGCGGCGCAATTCGACCCAGGGGCGGCTGAAAGCTTCGTCGAACGGGTTGGCGCCGCTTTCTTCGGCAATCAGGCAGGCTTCTGCACCGATTTGAGCCGATAGATCTGCTGCATCCGGCCAGCTGGAATCGCTGGTATAAAGATGCATGGCTGCTTCCCAGTCGCAATGCAGGTCAAGAACATAGTCCGCATCAATTGCCAGTTCCGCCAGTGTCAGACGCAAATCCTCAAGATCGGTCAAAGGCCCTGCATTGCTGCGGTGTTCCTTGATCAAGCGACGAAGTTCGACACGCGCACATTCAACATTGACATCCGGATCCTGACCAAGCTTACCATCAACAGCCGCAATCAGTTCCTTACACAGGTCGGGATAGTGACGGTTGAAGTTCTGTCCGGTGCGCATTTCAAAACGCCCGAGCGGTTTCATATCAACATACTGGGTGAAACCGATCGGATTGGCGAACGGTACAACCACGATTTCACCGTTGATCTGGCCTTTTTCTTCGGCAGCTTTCAGGAGCATTTCCAAATGGTGCAGGGCGATTACACCAGGGAGCTCGTCGGCATGAAGGGCTGCCTGCAGATAAGCTTTTGGTCCTTGCCCGACTTTGCCATAGCGACGGACGGTAAGCGCGCGGGCAGTACCCATTTGGGGGCGAATCAGTTCAATGCGTTCTTGTTGCATGATATTCCTGTGGGAGTTGGTGGTGGCATTATCAACAGCACTTGCAAACTACTGGGTTTTGCATGGCTGGTTGGGGCGCGTGGCCCCCTAGCGATGCTTTATCGCTTCTGGGGGCAGGCACAAAAGGCTGAATCAAATATGTCCGCCAGCTTTGGCCGGAACGGATTTTTTTTCTTTCCGGTTTTCGTTTCGGCGAAGGTGCTTCTCGATCCCCTTGAAGCCAAAGGTGAGAACGTAAACAATGATCAGGTAGATCACGCCGGCCGAAATAAAGGCTTCATATGGCAATGCAGTGCGAGCAACAATTTTGCGCGCGGCTCCGGTTAGTTCCATCATTGTCACCGTTGACGCCAGTGACGTTGCTTTAAGCGTGAAAATTACATCGTTGGTGTAGGCGGGCCAGATAATCTGCCACATACGCGGGAAGATGATCCGGCGATAAATGATGGCGGGGGCCATTCCGCACGCGCGCGCCGCCTCAATCTCGCCATTCGGAACGTTCTGTATGCCGCCACGCATGATCTCGGCCATATAGGCCGCCGTGTTAAGAACAAACGTCAACAGACAGTACCAGTAAGGATCACGCAGATACGTCCAGGACCAGTGATCCTGAATACCATCAATGCTGGCGATCAGCTGCCCGCAGCCATAATACATCATGAACAGCTGAGCAATTAGCGGCGTGCCGCGAAACACATAAATAAAGGCAAACGGAAGAGCCTGAACCCAGATCAGCTTTGACACCCGCGCAATCGCAAGCGGAATGGCAAGCAAGGTGCCAAAAACAACCGAAACGACAAGCAATTGCAGGGTCAGAAGGAAGCCCTGCCAAAGCCATGCATCGTACTTGGTAAGGACGTATATCAGATCTTCAAACATCGATCACGCCCTCGCAATGCCGCGGGAAGCCCGCTTTTCAAGTCGATTGAAGACAAATAGCGATACGGTGGTGAAGGCCAGAAACATTGCCATGGCGACCAGATAAAACGTAAAGGGCGCTTTTTCTGTACCCGCACCGACCGCGGCCTTACGCAGGATTTCTTCGACGCCCACGACGGATATCAATGCCGTATCTTTGATCAGAACCTGAAACAGATTGTTAAGGCCGGGCAGGGCAAATCGCCAGAGCTGCGGCAATTTGATGCGAATGAATATCTGCGTGGGTGTCATGCCGCATGCGGTTGCCGCTTCTATCTGGCCAAGTGGAATGGACTGCATTGCAGCCCGGAATACCTCGGATGCAAAGGCCCCCTGAACAAGCGCAAGGGCAGCAACCCCCGACCAAAATGCAGGAATGTCAACGCGAACCGCCTCACCGCCGATCAGTTCGGCGAGGTTCTGAACGGCAATTGTACCGCCAAAATAGATCAATAAAATAACCAAAAGCTCGGGAATGCCGCGGATAAGAACGGTGTAGCTTTCCCCAATTATCCGAAAGCTCCGGTAACGTGACAATTTTGCCGAAGCGCCCAGCAAACCAAGAATAATCATGAATGGCAAAACGGTGAGGCAAAGTTGAACTGTAACCAGTCCCCCTTCAAGCATCTGCCAACCGCGGCCGTATAAATCAAACATGGTATCTCCTGCAAACCTTCATGCCACATCAACGTCGGGCAATAAGGGAAGGGCGGCACAGAGGTGCCGCCCTAAACTGCTTTCCGATCAATTCGGGTGTAGGTTGATTTCTTCGAAATATTTTTTGTTGATTTCCTGATAGGAACCATTAGCAAGCATCTCAGCCAGTGCCTTGTTCAGGATTTCCTTCAGGTCCTGATCTTCTTTGCGAATGCCGATACCGGCACCCTCGCCAAAGAATTCTTTGGGAGCAAAAGTATCCGACACGAAAGCATAGCCTTTACCTTCATCGGATTTGACCCATTCAACGAGAACACCGGAATCGGCCAGTGTTGCATCAATGCGGCCAGCCGTAAGATCAAGCAGGGCATTGTCCTGCGTGTCATACATACGAATTTCGGCGTTCGGGAAATTGTCTTCGAGGAATGCAGAGTGAGTGGTCGAACGCTGAACGCCTATTACGAGACCATCAAGCGCGTCTTCGACAACCGCGCCATCTTTCCAAGCCTCGACAGACATGCCTTCCTTACCAACAAAGACTGCCGGTGTGGTGCTGTAGTAGTTGGTGAAGTCAATGGAACGTTTACGTTCTTCGGTGATCGACATCTGGGCGATAATCGCATCGTATTTTTTCGCCAAAAGACCCGGAATGATCCCGTCCCAGTCCTGGGCTACGATTTCACATTCGATACCAGCCGTTTCACAAAGTTTTACCGCGAAATCGACGTCAAACCCCTGCAGTTTGCCATCCTTGTCGACATAGTTGAACGGAGGGTATGCACCTTCGGTTGCGATGACGACTTTTTCCCAGGCTGCACTTGCTGCCGATGCACTCAGTGCGACACCCATGGCTGCAGCGGTTGCAACCTTGATCCAGTTTTTCATTCATAGTCTCCCTTGTTGTTGAGAACAGGCCGTGTCGACACTGTCCTTTTCGGAAGGTTCTTTAAGGGAACCGTCCTTTCCAGATCAGAAATCTCGCTGAAGGAATTGCTTCATGCGCTCTGATTTTGGATTTTCGAAAACTTCTTTCGGGGCACCAAACTCTTCGACCAGTCCCTGATGAAGATACATAACGTGGCTTGATACGCCTTTGGCAAATCCCATCTCGTGGGTTACAACGAGCATGGTTCGGCCTTCTTCGGCAAGGCCCGTCATAACGTGCAGAACCTCGCCAACCAATTCGGGGTCAAGAGCCGATGTCGGTTCGTCAAACAGCAGAACTTCGGGCTCTATCGCCAAAGCACGGGCAATGGCAGCGCGTTGTTGCTGTCCGCCGGAAATATGGCCGGGATAATAGTCGCGGCGTTCATACATCCCTACTTTGTGAAGCAGTGCATCAGCACGTTCTATTGCTTCTGTTTTGGGAATGCCAAGAACATGCACCGGTGCTTCGATCACGTTTTCAAGAATGGTCAGATGGCTCCAAAGATTGAAGCTTTGAAAGACCATGGCTAATTTGGTGCGAATGCGTTGAAGCTGTTTCTTATCGGCGGGCTCCTGACTTCCGTCTTTCAGGCCGCGCATTTTGATCAGTTCGCCGTGGACATGCACGGCACCGGAATTCGGTGTTTCAAGAAGGTTGATACAACGCAAAAAGGTACTTTTGCCAGAACCGGACGAACCGATGATCGAAATCACGTCACCGGTATTCGCGGTCAGATCAATACCTTTGAGGACTTCATGCTCCCCAAAGCTTTTGAACATCCCTTCGACCTTTAGGGCGGGTATGTTTGTGCTCATATCGAGATAAAAAGTCCCCTGTTGAAAGTTCTTGTTGTGTCGGGCCAGTCCGATCCGCATCAAATCGATGCTTCACCCCTTTGGACAATCCCAATCACATTTTCCCCTGAATAATTGCCTGTCTGGGCACCGTAATTCTACTGATTTTTTGCAGTTATATGAAGAAAACGGTCGTCACGGCATTATATTTGGTCGGGCTTTGGAAAGCTTGGCAAATATACTGCTGTGCCAAGTGGTTTTACGCAATAAAAATTCCCGCCATTGCCAAGGGCACCGAATCACCCATGGATCTGCAGTAAATTTTTGCACATAAATCTTGGCGATTTGATTTTCGACCATTTTTACGGCAGCCAAATGGCAAATTAAAAGCCTGCACCATGATTAACACACGATGCGGGGACCAATTATGACAAAGGGTCAATTGTCGCGAACCGTTTTAAGGAAGCCAATCACTTCCTGACGAAGCTTTCCAGCCAAAGCCTGCATTTCATTTGACGACTGCAAAAGGGCACGGGCTTCGTCACTGACCATGGTAGAAGCATCGGAAACTGCCGATACGTTACGCGAAACATCCTGCGTTCCCGATGCGGCTCGTTGCACGCTATCTGCAATTTCCTGCGTCGCAGCTCCCTGTTGCTCAACAGCCGCGGCGATCGCATTGCAGAACTCGTTAATCCGTTCGATTGTTGTGGTGATATCGCCGATCTCTGTTACCGAGCGGGTAGACGAGGACTGTATGCCATGGACCTGCGTCTGAATGTCGCCGGTCGCCTTGTCTGTCTGATTGGCAAGAGATTTGACCTCGCCGGCGACAACGGCAAAACCTTTGCCTGCATCTCCGGCGCGAGCAGCTTCGATGGTGGCGTTCAGGGCCAAAAGGTTTGTCTGCCCTGCAATATCTTGAATTAAGCCGACAACCTTTCCAATCCGTTCTGCTGCATCGGCAAGCTCCGTAATCGTCTGGCTGGTATTATTCACACCGTCAACTGCCATGCTCGCAACCTGGATCGATTGCGTAACTTGCGCTGCGATTTCCCTGATGGCGGCAGATAATTCCTCGGTGGCGGATGCGACGGTCTGAACGCTTTCAGTCGTCTCGGCTGCGGCTTTGGAAACGGCAGCTGCCCGCGCATTGGATTCTTCGGCACTTGCTGTCAGCTGTTTGGCTACATGCTGGGTCTGCTCGGACGCATGTGCGACAGTTTCAACGATCGAAAGGACATTTTTCTCGAAATTGTCTGCCATTTGGTTGAGTGCGCGTCTGCGTTCCTCCGCCAGCCGTTTTGTGGCGGCCTCGTTCTCTTCGGCAAGGCGTTCCATTTCGATAGCATTGTCCTTGAATACAACAACAGCAGCAGCCATTGAACCGATTTCATCCTTGAGTTCGGTACCCGGTACTTCTACGCTGCGATCACCATTTGCAAGGCGTGTCATGGCATCTGTCATGCTTAGAACGGGTCTCGATACCCATTGGCGCACCAAAATCCCCAGAAGTCCCATTATGGCAAGGACCGCGATAATGGCTGTGATAACGGATGTCTGCCGGAAGTTTGTCAGTGACAGGTAAGCAAGGTCACGGTCGATGGCAAAGCCAAGGTACCAGCTTACGGCAGGCAGACCTTCAACCTTGAAGAAAGTGAAAATTTGATCACCACTTCCATTCAGGACGTCATCTATGCCTTCCTGAACAGTCGGGGTACTCTCCGGAAAGGCTTCTGCAATTGGTTTGAGGGTTAAATTGGTATCAGGATGGATCAGGATAGTTCCTTGGTCGTTAACCAGAAATCCGTACCCGATCCCGCCCAGATCAACGCTCCGCACCAGTTCCCCCAAGGTGGTGATGTCAATATCTCCCCCTACGACGCCAACGATTTTCCCATCAGAAGAAACCGGTGTAGTCGCTGTCACAATCAGCTTTCCAGTTGAGGCATCCGTATAAGGTTCGGTAAGCGTACTGCCACCTGCGGTAACTGCGTCCGAATACCATGGTCGTTTACGTGGATCGTAATCGGCAGGCAGTTCGTCCGGTGGAAACATCAGCATTTCTCCAGATGCACTGCCAAAATACGAGAACATGAATGTATTGGCGAGGGCAGGGCGGCTGACCAGATCCTTCACACTGTCACTGTCATTCTTCCGGGCAATGTTTTGCCCAAGGCTCTCTACCAGCAACTTTCGGCCCTCAATCCAATTTGCGATCCCGGTTGTTGCCAGAGAACCCGTTTCAATCAGCTTGGATTGAAGTGAATCCTGAATTGCAGATCTTTGTTGAAGGTCGAAATACAGAATGAATGCCACAAATGTGGTCACAACAATCAGTGCCGCTGCCAAAAGAATACGGCTGCCAATATTCAGTGACATCAGGTTTTCTCCGCTGATACACTCCACCCTGTTTTATCAGGTTGGCATCATGTACCCCGGTTACAAGAGAACTTAAGCACCCCAAATATTAGTAAAAGGCGTTTGATTTTATCTGGCTTAATCGTGTGATTGAACTGAACCGACTCATGCGTGCGAATAAACGCGATGACAAACACTTGTCTTAGCGCTGTTCAAAATTCGGCTAATAATAAGGGAGGTGGCGGAGAGACAGGGATTCGAACCCTGGGTACCCGTAAAGGCACGCCGGTTTTCAAGACCGGTGCATTCAACCACTCTGCCATCTCTCCGCATTGTGGTGGCGGTTATCGCCCTGCGCGCTCTCAATAAATTGCCGGGATGCACCTGTCAATATGCCAGTGCCGGCTTTGTTAAATTTCTTAGGGGGGTAATTTACGCTCAGGCATGCTCGAGACATTTAACAAGTCTTAACGTGTAAGACGGTATCAGCATTATGAAGCGCACAAAATGAGTGCAGATACAAAGATGACAGGATCCCCTTTCAAACTGATTGGGAATTTTAAATTGAACCGGCACGAGGCGAGCAAAATGAATTATCGGACCATCGGGACTTTAGCGTCAATTATTGGCATGCTCGTGACGGCTTCACCTGTTCTTGCTCAAACCAATACCGATGAATTACCGGCCTTTACGACCGAGGGTTTTGATGTGTGGCTGGCTGATTTCAAAAAGGATGCCGCGTCAAAGGGCATTTCCCAATCTACATTGGATGTTGCCTTTGCAAACACACAGCCGATCCCGAAAGTTATCGAGTATGATCGCAGCCAGCCAGAATTCAAACTGACCTTCGAACAGTATTTACAGCGTGTGGTCCCGCAGTCTCGAATAGATGAGGGACGCCGCAAATATGCCGAGAACCGTACCGTCATTGATGCTGCTGCCAAGAAATACGGTGTTCCGGGGCATTACCTGACGGCGTTCTGGGGAATTGAAACCGGGTTTGGACGTCATACTGGTGGATATTCGGTTGTTGACTCTCTCGCAACCCTGGCCTTTGAAGGTCGGCGCGCAGAATATTTCCGCACTGAACTGATCAATGCGCTTAAAATCATTGATGCAGGACATATCGCGGCAGAAAAGATGGAAGGGTCCTGGGCCGGTGCCATGGGGCAGGCGCAATTTATGCCCTCTACCTTCCTGAATTATGCGCGCGATGGAAATGGCGATGGAAAGATTGATCTTTGGGGTGCCAAGGAAGACGTGTTTGCCTCTGCTGCGAATTATCTGTCGACCGTTGGCTGGAAAACGGATGAACGCTGGGGCCGCAAGGTCAGCATTCCCGAAAATCTTGATAAATCAATGACAGGGCGCGAAATTCGCAAACCGATCAGCGAATGGCAGAAGCTTGGTGTGCGGATGCCCGACGGTTCCAGCCTGCCATCAGCCGATATGGAAGCCGCAATTGTCATTGTAAATGACGGTGTCGGACCTGCTTATATGGTTTATAACAATTTCCACACCATCATGCATTGGAATCGATCTACCTATTTTGCAATTGCAGTTGGTACACTTGCTGATGCGATTGCGGGTCGCTAGTTATTCTGGATTTATCAAATACAGGTTCAATATCTGGACGGGGACAACTGAATGCCGAGAAACGCGCGCAAGGCGCTTGTACAGGGCTGGAACAAAGGCCGTTGGGCTGCTGGTGCACTTGCCATGACCGTTTTATTGGCCGGTTGTGCTGAAACGCAACTTGCTGTCCATGGCGTCAAACGTATTGGAGGCTCCCAACAGCAGGCACCAGTGCAAGTTGGCTCTTACAAAATTGGCAATCCTTACGAGATAGCAGGGCAATGGTATTACCCGGCGGCCGATTACGAGTACAAGGAAACCGGTATTGCATCCTGGTATGGCCCGAAATTCCATGGCAAGAAGACCGCGAATGGCGAAATCTTTGACCAGTACGAGGTATCTGCAGCCCACCGTACACTTCCAATGCCAAGTGTGGTGCGTGTGACCAATCTTGAAAATGGACGCTCGCTTAAGGTGCGCATCAACGATCGCGGACCGTTTGCGCATAGCCGTATCATTGATATGTCGCGCCGCGCCGCCCAACTTCTTGGGTTCGAGCAAAAAGGAACGGCCAAGGTTATGGTTGAAGTGATCGAAGATGAAAGCCGGCAGATGGCTGCAATTGCGCAGGGTAAGGCTGCGCCTGCTGTGACAGTAGCAGAACAGCAGACTGTTTCCGCAGCCCCCCGCGATACGGTGGAGACGGTTCAGCTTGATAATGACGGGCCGATTACGGACAGCGGGGAACCAACAAAGTCGACCATCCGGTTAACGCCGCCAGTTGAGAAGAGAGCAACCACACAATCTGTTGAGCAAACCGCACTTGACGGTACGGTTGATGAGGGCGAAGTCGTCAGGGTTGAGCCTGTTTCACCGTCTTCAATCTATGTGCAGGCAGGTGCGTTTTCTGTTTATGACAATGCCCTTAACCTTCGGAACCGCCTGTATGACATGGCACCAAGCAAAATAGAGCCGGTTGACGTAAAGGGAACCACCTTTTACCGCGTTCGCCTTGGACCGTTAAATACCGTTCCGGAAGCTGACATTTTGCTCGAGCGGGTCATTGCCACGGGGCAAAATGGTGCAAAAGTTGTCGTCGAATGCGCCGATGGCGCTTTGCAAAGCAGCGTTTCAGGTTGCTAGGAATTTGTCGAAAAGTCGAAGCGGTTGCACAATTTTGCCGGATTTGCGACATAGAGACCGATCTTTGTCCGCCGCAGCAACGGCGGTACGATTTTTGAATTTAAAGAATAAGGTTAGGACGTTATGAGTTTGATGCCGCCAATTCCGTTCAAGACAAAACTGAACCGGGTAGTGGCCGGGGCCGCGATATTCGGCTCGGCCATGGCGATATCCCTGACCAGTGCATACGCCCTCGAGACAACTGCACGCGAAGCCTATCTGATGGATTTCGACACCGGTACGGTCTTGCTTGACAAGAATGGTGACGCGCTTACCGAACCGGCATCAATGACCAAAATGATGACGGTTCATATGCTGTTTGATCGCATCAAAAGTGGCAGCGTATCGCTTGATGACACGTTTCATGTTAGCGAGAAAGCATGGCGCAAGGGCGGATCGAAAATGTTCGTCGAGGTAAACTCCGATGTTTCGGTCAACGATTTGCTGCATGGCATTATTGTTCAGTCGGGAAATGACGCCGCCATTGTCGTCGCCGAAGGACTGGCTGGAACCGAAGAAGCCTTTGCTGAGGAAATGACCGCCGAAGCCCGCAAAATCGGTATGACAAAATCCGTGTTTAAAAACGCAACCGGCTGGCCAGATGAAAGCCATCTGGTCACGGTGCACGATCTCGCTATTCTTGCACGCGACACCATCCGGAATTTTCCCGAGCTTTATAAGCTCTATGCCGTAAAGGAATTCACGTATAACGGTATTCGCCAGCCAAACAGGAATCCGCTTTTGGGCACCAGTGCCGGCGTGGATGGCATGAAAACCGGTCACACTGAAACGGCTGGCTATGGCCTGACCGCGACAGCAGAACGTGATGGTCGACGCCTTATTCTTGTGGTGAATGGTCTGGGTTCCGTACGTGAACGCCGGACAGAGTCCCAAAAATTGCTCGATTGGGGCTTCCGCGAATTTGACAATTACGACCTGTTTGATTCCGGCGAAGTTGTAAGCTCAGCCAACGTCTGGCTTGGTTCTGAAGCAAAAGTCGATCTGGTCACCGATCAGGACATTCTTTTGACTCTGCCGCGCACCAATCGTGACGACATGAAAGTTTCGGTCGTTTACGAAGGCCCAATTCCGGCTCCAATTGCTGCGGGACAGCAGGTTGCAACGCTTAAAGTCGAACTTCCAGGCGGAGAGCCGCATGAATTCCCACTTTACGCGGCAACCGAAGTTGATCGCCTTGGCTTTATTGGTCGCATCGGTGCGGCAATCAAATACCTGCTTTGGGGAGCAAACGGGTGAGTGTGGTGCCCGGTTTATTCATCAGCTTTGAAGGTGGTGAAGGCAGTGGCAAAACAACCCAGATACGTCGGCTTGAGAGCTGGTTCAGTCAGCGCGGACGCGCCGTTGTCGTAACCCGAGAACCCGGTGGTTCACCGGGAGCTGAGGAAATCAGAAATCTTTTGCTCACCGGCGACCCGGGACGTTGGGATGCCGTGACGGAGGCGTTGCTGATGTTTGCATCGCGTCGCGACCATGTTGAACGCACCATTCGCCCTGCACTTTGCGAAGGCAAGGTTGTACTGTGTGATCGCTTTGCCGATTCCTCAGTCGCCTATCAGGGATATGGTCATGGTCTTGGCGCAGAATATATCCGCAATCTTTGGCACGTCGCGATTGGCGATTTCAAACCTGATCTGACACTTATTTTTGATCTACCGGTTGATGTCGGTCTGAAACGGGCGGGGGCTAGATTTGCCAATGTTAGTGCGGCAGAAGACCGCTTTGAGCGTATGGGATCAGATTTCCATCAACGGCTTAGACAGGGCTTTATCGATATTGCCCGTGAAAATCCGGAACGCTGTAAAATTATCGACGCCGACAGTGACATCGATACCGTTTCCGAACGCATGATTTCGGCGGTTTCTTCCAGATTATCCGCGCAGGGGATCGGATAATGGCTGTTGATGATCAGGAAGAAAACGGTACTTTCCCAACGCCCCGTCGCAATGGCCATTTCGTAGGTCATGACGACGCTGAAAAGACCATTCTGGACGCTTGGAACAGTAAACGCATGCATCATGCATGGTTGTTATGCGGCCCCCGCGGGGTCGGCAAGGCAACACTCGCCTATCGTATGGCGCGTTTCGTTCTTTCTGGTGGCAATGAACAGGGCGGCGGGTTGTTTGGAGATGCTCCCGAAGGACTACATGTTGATCCTGAAAACCCTGTTTTCCGTCGGATTGCAGGGGGTGGGCATGGCGATCTCAAGGTTATTGAACGCCAGTATGACGAAAAGAAAAAGCGTCTGCAGGGGGAAATTACCGTTGATAGCGTTCGTACGGTTGGCAATTTCATGTCAAAAACCGCTGCCGAAGGCGGCTGGCGGATTGTCATTGTCGATGCTGCCGATGAATTGAACCGGAACGCGGCCAATGCGATTCTCAAGGTTCTTGAAGAACCGCCTGCGAACGCAATGATGATCCTGGTTGCGCATCAACCCGGCAAGCTTTTGCCGACGATCCGATCGCGCTGTCGCCGTCTTAATCTTGGTGTTCTTGAAGACCATCAGGTGATCGATCTTCTGGGGCGCTATTGCTCGGACCTTGATCTTGATGACCGTGATGCGTTGTCTGGTCTGGCAGAAGGCAGTATTGGCCGGGCATTGCAACTGCACGATGTTGGCGGGCTTGAGTTTTATACCGAAATGGTCCGTTTGCTCGCGGCATTGCCGGATGCGGACGTGCTGGCACAGCATAAATTTTCAGAACGGTTTTCCCTGGCGGATCGTGATGCCGCCTTTGCCACGGTGACGAACCTCCTGCATTGGTGGCTCGGTCGTCTGATACGCTTTGCGGCAACAGGGCAGGCGCCGCGCGAAGTGATTACGGGGGAATTGCCCGCGATGCAGCGCATGGCCGCTGCGCAACCGCTTGATCAATGGATTGAGGTGTGGGAAAAGATCAGCGAACTGATGAGTGCCACGCGTGGTTTGCATCTTGATCGCAAACAGGCTCTGCTCAATGCGTTCTTCATGCTTGAAGAAACCATGCGAAACTGAAAAAAGCACCAATCAACCGGAATTATGACCATAACGGCCCATTTCGGGCCGTTTTGTTTCACGACTTGCGCGAAGGATTTGCGATCATGACCGGGCACAAACAGCCCTATTACATCACAACACCGATCTATTACGTTAATGACAAGCCGCATATAGGACATGCCTATACCACGCTTGCCTGCGACGTTCTGGCCCGCTTCAAGCGCCTGGACGGTTATGACGTGATGTTCCTGACCGGCACCGATGAACATGGCCAGAAGGTCGACAAATCGGCTGCGGCCAAGGGGATCGATCCGCAAACCTTTACCGATCAGGTCTCGCAGAATTTTCGCGATCTTGCCGTTCATATGAATTATTCAAATGACGATTTCATTCGCACGACCGAAGAACGCCACAAGAAAGCCTGTCAGGCACTCTGGAATACATTGCTTGAAAAGGGCGAAATTTATCTTGGCTCTTATGACGGTTGGTATTCCGTTCGCGATGAGGCGTTCTACGGCGAAAAGGAACTGATTGAAAAGGATGGGGAAAAGGTTGCACCAACCGGTGCCCCCGTCGAGTGGGTTTCCGAGCCCAGCTATTTCTTCAAGCTGTCCGCCTGGGGCGATCGCTTGCTGAAATTCTATGACGACAATCCCAGTTTCATTGCGCCACAGTCACGCCGTAACGAGGTGATCAGCTTTGTAAAGGGTGGCATGCATGATTTGTCGGTATCGCGGACCAGCTTTAAATGGGGCGTACCGGTACCGGGCGACGAAGATCATGTCATGTATGTCTGGCTTGACGCGTTGACCAACTATCTGACCGCGATCGGTTATCCGGATGCGGATCCGGCGAAACTTGCAAAGTTCTGGCCTGCAGATCTGCATATGGTTGGCAAGGATATCCTTAGGTTCCATGCTGTTTATTGGCCAGCATTCCTTTTGGCCGCCGGGATCACGCCGCCGAAACGGGTCTTTGCGCATGGCTGGTGGACCAATGAGGGGCAGAAAATCTCTAAATCGCTTGGAAATGTGATTGATCCCTACGACCTTACAGATCGGTATGGTTTGGATCAGACACGTTATTTCCTGCTGCGCGAAGTTCCTTTCGGTAACGACGGTGACTTCTCGCATCGTTCGATGGTCAACCGCATGAATAGCGAGCTGGCCAACGATCTTGGCAATATGTGCCAGCGCGTCCTTTCGATGATCCACAAGAATTGCAACGCTTCTGTCCCGACCGCAGGTGACTTTACCGAGGCTGATCAGGCCATCCTTGGCAAGGCCTATGGCATGCTTGATAACGTTCGTCCGCTATTTGATGCACAGGCATTTCATAAAGGCATCGAAGCAATTTGGGAATTGGTTGGTGACGCGAACCGCTACGTCGATGAAATGGCTCCTTGGGGCTTGAAGAAGACCGACCCGGCGCGCATGGAAACTGTCCTGTATGTCCTGGCCGAAGTCATTCGTCATGTCGGTATTCTGGTGCAGCCGTTGATGCCCGCATCTGCTGCCAAAATCCTTGACCAGCTTGTTCTGCCGGTCGATCAGCGCGGATTTGAACAGCTTGGCGCAGATCACGCCCTGGTCTCAGGCTCCGAACTGCCAAAGCCGGAAGGCGTATTCCCGCGCTATGTCGAAGCCGAAGACGAAGGAGAGAAGGCATGAATGTCGCACTTGTCGACAGCCACTGCCATCTGGATTATCCCCAGTTTTCCGAAGACCTTCCGGGCACAATTGAACGTGCCAGGAATGCTGGTGTCGGTATGATGGTCAGTATCGGCGTCAAGCTTTCGACTTTCGAAAATGTTCGCGCCGTCGCTGCCAAAGCTGACCACATTTACTGCACGGTCGGTGTCCATCCGCACGAGGCGGGCGAGGAGGGGCTTTCATCACCTGATCGCCTGATCGAAATGGCATCCGATCCGAAGATTATCGGTATCGGCGAAAGCGGCCTTGATTATTATTACGATCATGCCCCCCGCGAAGCACAGCGCCAAAGCTTTCGCGCCCATATTGCCGCATGTCGCGAAACCGGTCTGCCATTGATTGTCCACACACGTGACGCAGACGATGACACGATGGATATCCTTGAAGAGGAATATGAAAAGGGGCCGTTTACTGGTGTCATTCATTGCTTTTCAAGTTCGGCGACGCTGGCGCAACGTGCCTTGAAGATTGGTTTTTATATCTCGTGCTCCGGGATTATTACCTTCAATTCCGCAAAAGAAATCCAGGCAGCGGTCGCTGATGTTCCGCTTGACCGTTTGCTTGTGGAAACCGATGCGCCATATCTGGCACCAGTCCCGAAGCGCGGTAAACCAAACGAACCAAGCTATGTCGCACATACAGCGGCAAAACTTGCTCAGATCAAGGGCGTTGATGTTCAAGAAATAGCTCGGATAACCAGCGATAATTTCTTCACACTATTCAAGAAAGCTGATTGCAAGAATCTTCTGTCCCTGGAGGCAGGCGAACAGTGACAAAAATCACCATTCTGGGCTGCGGATCATCAAACGGTGTCCCATCCGTTGGCTTGGGATGGGGAAAGTGCAATCCGAAAAATCCGAAAAACCGTCGTCTGAGAAGTTCAATCCTGATCGAGCAGGCAGGTAAAAAAATCCTGGTCGATGTGACACCGGATTTTCGTGAGCAGGCATTGCGCCATGACATCAATCATGTTGATGCGGTGCTGTTCACACATGCACATGCAGATCATGTCCATGGCATAGATGAGCTTCGCTGGATCAATGTCGCGATGCATCGACCGATCAATATTTACGCGTCTGCCGAAACCATCTCTGACATTGATCATCGTTTTGCCTATGTGTTTGAACCATTGGCCAACGGCACAGACTTTTATTACAAACCTGTGCTGATCCCGCATGTGATATCCGGGCCGTTTGAAGCGGCAGGGGTTCCGATAACCGTTTTCCGTCAGGATCACGGTTACGGTGAAACACTTGGCTTCAAAGTTGGGAAATTTGCCTATTCAACGGACGTGGTCAATTTCCCGGAAGAATCTCGAGAACATCTTTACGGGCTGGATGTCTGGGTTGTTGATTGCCTTCGTCATAAACCGCATGCGACGCACGCACATCTTGAAAAGGCATTGCAGTGGGTTGAGGAATTCAAACCCAAACAAACTTACTTCACGCATATGAGCATTCTTTTTGATTACGATGAAGCAATGGCAGATACGCCGGATCATGTCGCGCCAGCGTATGATGGGCTGGTTATTGATCTGGATTGAAGGACGGAAAGGTTGCTCATTCTCCTACACTAAAAAGTTCTATAATATATATTATGACAAATTAAACGTTATCTGTTTAATGAGAAAGTTCAGTCAAGCTGTTGTTATAAAACATAATACTTTTTCATGATTGGCGTTGTTAAATTTCTGCTCGACTATCATCGTGACACATTCCAAGCTTTTCTTTTTGCGCCTGTCGTCTGTATTTTCGTACGCGAACCTCTTGGCTGCAGTGCAGACCAATCAATGAGCGGATCTGGGTGGTTCACCACCCTTCTCTACGATTACCTCATGATCAAGCAGTGGTGCGACGTCATAGTCGCTGGCGTCCATCATACCGGAGACACGCTGCAGGGCTGCGATGAGGAAGCTTTGCTCCCACTCGTCAAGCGCCTTGAACTTATCAGAAAACCGATCATGAAGTGCCATTGGTGCACGACCCAGAACATTTCGACCATGCTCGGTCAATTGCACAAAGACCTTTCGTTTGTCTGTATTTCCGCGCGCACGCATCACGAGGTTCATCGCCTGAAGCCTATCGACAAGCGCCGTTGCGGAAGCCTGGGCAAGATTGACCTTCCCGGCGATTTCCCCAACGGTCATTTCCCCGAATTCTTCAAGAGACTGGAGGACAATAAGTTGCGATGTCTTGAGGCCGGTGACTTTTCCAAGCTTTTTGGCGTGAATGTCGCTGGCACGTAAAATGCGTCGAATTGAAATGAGCGCTTCGTGCAACTTGTCCATGCGGCAATTTCCGGAATTTGTTGTTCTGATTTGACCAACTAATACCCCATAAAACTGATACTCTGCAACGTTTTCCGGACTCTTTACATAGATGATCGAAATATATTTCAATCGAAATCCGTTGTATCATCTATGCAAATTTCTTTGATTCCCCCATAAAGCGAATGGGCCCACAAAAAATAAAATATCAAATGATATCAATGTATTGAGAGATATCACGATTTCATCACAGAGCGCATGTTGACCTTTTTGCATCGATATTCTATATATTTATCGCGACATGAAAGATCGTGTATCGAAATAATAGAGCAGATAGACCGATGAAAATTGCCACCACAAACGGCAATAACGGCCGTAAAGCCAATTTGATGATCCGGAAACCCAAGGCCACAGACGGTGCAGCAGTCAATGAATTGATTGCTGAATGCAAGCCGCTGGACGAAAATTCTGTTTATTGCAACCTTTTGCAATGTTCGCATTTCGCAGATACCTGCGTGATCGCAGAACTTAACGGCGAGCCCGTAGGGTTCGTTTCCGGCTACATTGTTCCGGAAAATCCGGAACGTCTGTTTATCTGGCAGGTTGCCGTTTCACCAAAGGCGCGCGGCCTGAAGCTTGCGAAGTCCATGATTCTTGAAATACTTGATCGCCCGATTTGCCATGACGTAACCGAACTGCAGACGACCATCACGTCGTCGAATGCACCGTCACAGGGTGTTTTCCGTTCCGTGGCACGCGAACTGGAGACCGAGGTCAAACGCAAGGTCCTGTTCGAACGCGAAACGCATTTCGATGGCGCATCCGCAAGTGAAATACTTTGGCAGATCGGCCCGTTCGAGCGTGAGGACGTTGCGCGCGTAGCAGCCTGATCGCCAGATCATCATTTTCCTGCTTTCTGCTGTCATTTAGTTGGAACAAACCGGCTTGCCCGGACGTTTGCTATGACAGGACCATTTTTTTATTTTCCCAATCAAAAGAGGGAATTATGACTGTATTTGATCGTCTTGAATCGGAAGTCCAGAGCTATGCTCGCTCCTTTCCTGTTACCTTTGAAAAAGCGGAAGGTGCTTGGCTGACCGATACCGATGGCAAACGTTATCTCGACTTCCTTGCTGGTGCAGGTAGCCTTAACTATGGGCATAATCACCCTGTGTTGCAGGAAAAACTGATCGATTATATCAAATCGAACGGCATTACTCATGGCTTGGATATGCACACCAAGGCCAAGGCTGCTTTCCTGAATGCAATGGAAAGCAAAGTCCTGAAACCACGCAACATGGATTATAAAATCCAGTTTACCGGCCCAACCGGTACCAACGCGGTTGAGGCGGCCCTTAAGCTTGCGCGCCGTGTAAAAGGACGCGAAACCGTGATTTCATTCACCAATGGTTTCCACGGTGTAACACTTGGTGCACTGGCAATTACAGGTAACGAGCATCATCGTGGTGCTGCCGGGGTATCTCTTGATAATGCCGTGGCGGTCCCCTTCGATGGTTACATGGGTGACGGTGCCGACACGACTGAATATCTGGACCGTGTTCTGGGCGACAATTCAAGTGGTATCGCCCTGCCAGCTGCCATCATCGTTGAAACCGTTCAGGGCGAAGGCGGGCTGAACGCTGCTGATTTTGACTGGCTGAGAAAGCTGGAACAGGTCTGCCGTAAGCACGATATCCTGCTGATCGTTGATGATATTCAGGCGGGTTGTGGCCGAACAGGCACCTTCTTCAGCTTTGAGCCAGCCGGGATCAAGCCCGATATGGTGACGCTTTCTAAATCGCTTTCGGCTTATGGTTTGCCGCTGGCGGTTGTTCTGATCAAACCGGAATATGATGTATGGCATCCGGGTGAACACAATGGCACGTTCCGCGGCAATAACCATGCATTTGTGACGGCGGCGGCTGCACTTGATCATTTCTGGTCGGATGACAGGTTCGCTAGCGATATCCGAGACAAGGCCGACTTCCTTGGCAAGCGCCTTGAACAGATTGCCGAACGCTATGGCGATGGGAAAATCTATCGCAAAGGTCGCGGCTTGATGCAGGGTATCTGCTTTGAAAGTGGCGAGGTCGCATCCAAGGTTACCAAGGAATGTTTCGCGCACAATCTGGTTATCGAAACCAGTGGCCCGGAAGACGAAGTCGTCAAATGCCTGGTGCCCTTGATCATTTCCAAAGAAGATCTGGCCCACGGCCTTGATATTCTGGAAATGGCGACCGCCAAGGCAATGGACAAGGAAATTGTTGCACCAAAGGCTGCTGCTGAATGATTTTATCTGGGCGACATCACGGTGTCGCCCTGCCCCACGGTTCTAATTAAATCAAAGAGTTATACATGATTGTTCGTACACTGAAAGAATGTGAAGCATCCGGTCGCCGTATCGTCGCCGATAACTGGGAAAGCACTCGTCTGTCGCTTGCTGATGATGGCATGGGTTTCTCGTTCCACATCACCACGATCTATGCCGGCACCGAGACCGAAATTTGCTACGCCAACCATTTCGAGACCGTGTATTGCATTTCTGGTAATGGCGAAGTCGAAACCATCGCGGACGGCAAGAAATACAAGATCGTGCCTGGCACAGTTTACATACTCAATAAGCACGATCGTCATTATCTGCGTGGTGGCACTGAGGATATGGTGGTTGCCTGTGCGTTCAACCCGCCGCTTAACGGGCGCGAAACCCACGATGAAAACGGGGTTTACCCGCTTGATGGTGATGCACTCGCCAGCTAGGGCTTTTGCTTTGGGGCGGCCATTACGGACCGCCCCAAGCTTTGAATGAATAGACTTTTCAAGGAAACGCCCCCAAAGGAGGCAACATGCTTTCAGCCCAGAAAAAGACTGTCGCAAAAACGGACGCTGGGCATAGCGTTCACAAGATCGGCGGAACATCGATGTCGCAGGTCAATGCCGTAATGGACAACATCCTTGTCGGCAATCGTAGCGATGAAGAACTTTATAACCGCGTTTTTGTGGTTTCGGCTTATGGCGGTTTCACTGACATGCTGCTGGAAAACAAAAAGACCGGTGAAGCCGGCGTTTATCAGCTTTATGCGGGTTCGGAAACCGATTGGGCATGGGGCGATTCCCTGACCAAGGTTTCTGAAAAGATGTGTGCGATTAACGAAGAAATCTTTGGCGATGCGCCGGAGCTCAAGCTGGCAAATGCATTCGTTCAAGAGCGTATCGAAGGCACGCGCAGTTGTCTGATGGACCTGCATCGCCTGTGCAGCTTTGGGCATTTCAAACTTGAAAAGCATTTGCTGACTGTTCGCGAAATGCTCAGCGCGATTGGTGAATCGCATAGTGCCCACAACACCATGCTGTTGCTCCGTGCCAAGGGTGTTAATGCTGTTTTTGCCGACCTTTCTGGCTGGCGTGAGCCGGAAGCATCAACGCTTGATGGCCGTATCGAAAAGGTATTTTCCGATATCGACATCGCCAAACAGCTTCCGATTGCCACTGGCTATGCCCAGTGCAGCGAAGGTTTGATGAGCATCTATGGTCGCGGATACAGCGAAGTAACGTTTTCGCGTATCGCCTGCCTGACACAGGCCCGCGAAGCGATCATTCACAAGGAATTCCACCTGTCGAGTGCTGATCCTCGCATCGTCGGTGAGGATGCCGTGCGTCCGATTGGTCGCACCAGCTATGATGTCGCCGATCAGTTGTCAAATATGGGCATGGAAGCCATTCATCCGCGCGCAGCAAAGGGGCTGCGTCAGAATGATATCCCACTTCGTATTGCCAATACGTTTGAGCCGGAACATCCGGGGACCGTCATTGACGATCATTGGGACCCGGATGACAGCCGTGTCGAAATCGTGACTGGCGTACCGACAGCATTCGAGATCGAAGTGTTCAATCAGGACATGGTTGGTGTTGCCGGTGGTGAAGAAACAATTCTGAGTGTCCTGAAACGCTTCAAGGTTCCAACCGTCACCAAGAACCTGAATGCAAACACGATCACGCATTATGTATCCGCACCGCTTAAGCAAATCCGCCGCTGTGTGGATGAGATCGAAGAGAAACAACCCGAAGCGAGTGTGAAAACCCGCAAGGTTGCAATTGTTTCTGTGATCGGTGCCAATATTGATCAGCCGGGCCTATTTGCCCGTGCGGTTGGCATTCTTGACGCCGACGGCATTGAACTGGTCGCCAGCCACTATCCAAGTCGCCGTGTTGATCTTCAGTTCGTGGTTGCCGAAGGCGACTTCAACAAGGCAATTAAGGCATTGCATCGGGGGCTTGTCGAAGGCAAGCATAGCAAAGCTGACGATAAAAGCGTTGCCAAACCCGAAGAGCGTGCCGCAGCCTGATTAAATCAAGCGGCAATTACAAATCGAAAACCGCCAGTCATCTTCTGGCGGTTTTTGTTTTGCCTTGCTTTTCCGCGAGCTTGCCATGCAGGGTATGTCGCGTTACGACAGAATGAACAAGTCACAACGAATAAGCAGGACATTACGGACATGGCGAACCATAACAGCAAGGCAATCAATGCATTACTGGATGTCATGGCCAGATTACGTGATCCCGATGGCGGCTGCCCTTGGGACCTGGAACAGAATTTTGCGACCATCGCCCCCTACACAATCGAGGAGGCATATGAAGTTGCCGATGCGATTGCCCAGAATGATATGAGCGAACTGCGCGAGGAACTTGGCGATCTGTTGCTTCAGGTCGTTTTTCATTCGCAGATGGCCACCGAAGAAGGTCATTTCACCTTTGAAGATGTCGCAAACAGCATTGTTTCGAAAATGATTGATCGTCATCCGCATGTCTTTGGCGATGGTGATGCCATAAACACGGATGGTGTCAATCAGACATGGGAAAAGATCAAGGCCGAAGAACGTGCGCAAAAGGCTGAAACAAAAGGGCAGCAACGCCATAGCGCCCTTGACGGTGTGGCAAGCGCCCTGCCCGCGCTGATGCGTGCCGAGAAACTGACGAAACGGGCTGCGCGTGTGGGGTTTGACTGGCCATCCACGGATGAAGTTTTTGATAAACTGCATGAAGAAATCGGCGAGCTGCAGGCCGAACTGACTGAAAACCCTGATCAGGATCGGATTGAGGACGAACTCGGTGACATGCTGTTCGTCATGGCCAACCTGTCGCGCAAGCTGGGTGTTGATCCCGAAGTTGCCTTGCGTCGCGCAAACCACAAATTCACACGACGTTTTCATTTCATCGAAAACGAATTGGCACGCGACGGGCGAAGTGCAGGGCAATCCGATCTGGAAGAAATGGATGCGCTTTGGAACGCCGCCAAACAGGCGGAGCGCAATAGCGGTTGAAGGATAAAGAGCGAAAACTACTCGAACAAAGGCAGCAATAACTCGTTCATTTCCGCCCAAAGTTCAGGTGAGGATGCACACAGTAAACCTGGCGCATTGCCATTGGCGTGATATTCATTCGATCTGTCAGCGGTGATATATTTGGCAACACCACCAGCCTCCCGCACAAGCAAGGTGCCGGGCGCATGATCCCAGGGTTTCAGGTTGCGATAGGCGCAGAAATCAAAAAGTCCCCGGGCAATTTCCTGATATTCGGCCCCACAACAGGAATAGTGGGCAATCTCGTCAAAGAAATCGATATGACCATAATGCTTGCGAATACGATCACGCGCGAACGAGATCAGAAATCCCTTGGCATCTTTGGCTGCCTGAATGTCTGAGCGAACCCGGACGGGGGTGGCATTATGATACGTCCCCGCCCCTTTTTCCGCGACAGTTGCCGAACCCTCAATAGGGTCAACGATCCACGCAGCAATAGTTTCGCCACCGTGATAAAGGGCAACCATGCAGCGAAACGGCTGTTTGTGGTGGGCGAAATTTTTGGTGCCGTCTACCGGATCGATGATCCAGATCGGGGCATCTTCACCAAACACACGTTCCGGCAGTTTCGGGTCGGCATGCGCGGCCTCTTCACCCAGTGCGACACTGCCGGGCAAAAGATCGCAAAACCTCTTTGTTAGAACACGTTCTGCCTCGGTATCCGCAATCGTTACCAGATCCATTGCATGGGTTTTGGTATCGATATCGCCTTTTTGCAGCTGCCCAAAACGCGGTGCGATCTCTTCTGCCGATACTTCGCGGATAATCTCAGTCACCTTATCCATATCGACACTAAGCACACCTTGTTCCTTTCCAGTCTGAGTTCTAACAGGCAATTCTAGACCAAATGCAGATCAAACCCGGATTTGGCGCACCAATCTTCGAAACGACCGACGCGACTGTCATCAATTCTGACCTGCACCGAAATGCCGTCCTCACCGTCAATCCGTTTTAGCACTTCGCCCTGTTCATAGAGCCGAGCCAACGCCTTGCCATCCGAATAAGGGACAAGCAGCTCGAAAACAGGCATGTCTTCGGTCAGCCTATCCTCGATCAGAGCCAGCAACGCATCACAGTTGGTGCCTTTGATCGCTGATATTGCAATCGTATTGGCATTACGTGCCGAATATTCCTGCACAGCGGTCAAATCTTCGCCTTCAAGCTGATCGCATTTGTTCAGCGCCTCGACCAGCTCTTCGCCGTCAATTGCCTTTTGCAGACCAAGCGCTTTTAGAACTTCCAGCACGTCAAGCTTCTGGGCTTCCGCCTCGTGCGAGGAGGCATCACGCACATGCACGATCAAGTCAGCTTCGAGAACTTCTTCAAGTGTCGCCCTGAACGCTGCCACAAGATCGTGCGGCAGGTCTGAAACAAATCCGACAGTATCGGACAGGATCACCTTGCGACCACTTGGCAGTTCAAGACCGCGCATGGTCGGATCGAGGGTTGCAAACAGCATATCCTCGGCAAAGACGTCCGAAACGGTCAACTGGTTGAACAGCGTTGATTTGCCAGCGTTGGTATAGCCGACAAGTGCCACAATCGGATAAGGAACGCGTCGACGTGCCTCGCGATGAAGTTCGCGTGTCCGCTTGACTTCCTCAAGCTCACGGCGAAGTTTGGCCAGCTTGTCGCCAATCAAACGACGGTCGATCTCGATCTGGCGTTCCCCAGGACCGGCAAGGAACCCGCGACCGCCACGCTGGCGTTCAAGGTGCGTCCATGTGCGAACCAGACGGGACTTTTGATAGCTCAGCAACGCCAGTTGAACCTGCAGGCGCCCTTCACGGGTGCGCGCACGATCAGCAAAGATTTCAAGAATAAGACCGGTCCGATCAATAACCTTGCATTTCCATTCCCGTTCCAGATTACGTTGCTGGATCGGGGAAAGCTGGCCATTGATCATGACAATGTCGGCTTCTTCGGCTTTGATCTGATTTCCAAGGCGTTCAACGACACCGGTCCCAAACAGGGTGGCCGGACGTGTCTTTGCTATGGGCACAACCTCTGCGCCCACAACTTCAAAATCCAGTGCGCCGGTCAGGCTGACGGCTTCTTCCAGTCGCGAGGATGCGTCGCGCCAAGATCCAGCTTGATCCGCACGTTTCAGTTCCGGATGGAAAACGAGGACCCGGGGGCTGTCATCGTCGCCGTTAGCCCCCGCAGTCAGAGATTCATCAGCTATTTTCTTCGTCCGTCGCAGGCTGGCTCGGATCAAACAGTTTAATCGGTGTCGTCGGCATTACCGTCGAAATCGCGTGTTTGTAAACGAGCTGGGTGTGAGCATCGCGCCGCAGCAAAACAGAGAAATTGTCAAACCAGGTAATAATGCCCTGCAATTTGACTCCGTTGACCAGAAACACGGTAACCGGCGTTTTGTTTTTACGGCAATAATTCAGGAATACGTCCTGAACATTTTGTGATTTTTCCGCCATTGGTTAGACCTAGCCTTCTTTTATGAGCGTTTTTATCGTTTCGGGCGGTCAAGGAAAATGCAGAACCGACGACTTTTCTGTCAATTACGGCTCCGGCCCCATTTTTATGACCTGATTGAACTATAAGACTTTCGCAAAGCTTTTTACAAGCCTTACAAGCGCTTCGCAATCGGGGAAATGCCAATCTGGTCCAAGATTCGCGGAATTCGTGGTGTCCCCGTGGCCGGTAACTTCGTCGCCGATCAGTATCGCGGTTGCACCAACATTGCGCGCGCACTGAATATCGACCACGCTATCACCCACAAACCACAGATTCTCATATTGCGCCGCAGCAGAGTCGCCCATCGCCAGATGCACCGGATCAGCCGCCGGTTTGTCTTTTTTTGCATCTGTAGCCCCGACCACACCACCGAAAAAATGCCCCCAACCAAGATAGTCAACTTCCGAGCGCAGAAAATCACCGTTCTTGTTGCTGACCACCCCCATATAGGCACCAGTATCACGAAGCGCACCCAAAAGATCATGCGCGCCCGCGAGTGGCGTAAGGGTTTCCAAGTGTATCGCCTTGAAATGGGCATAGAAACGATCTTTGGCTTCTTCCCAGCGGTCGTCGCCAAAAAGGGTTGGGAAACTGTCCCGCAATGAACGCGCGACCCGTGTTTTTGTCTCGGCAAGGTCCCACCGATCCTTGCCAAAATCATCAAATGTCAGATTAAGAGCCGCCTGAATGGTTTCCCAGCTATCGACCAGCGTGTTGTCCCAGTCGAAAATAACGGCTTTGGGCGGCAATAGCATTTTTTCTGACATGAATATATCCGGAACGCACGTTAATCTGATTTACAATAATAATACTGCAAGCCTTTGAATTTTTAGAAATATTCCAGCCGTACGGCAAACATCTTTTCGACCTTTTTGATTTGCTCGGAGCCCGCAAAGACCACAATCCGGTCATTGGCTTCGATTACCGTATTGGCGCGTGGCATCACGACTTCGCCATCGCGCAGGATTGCACCAAACACGACGCCTGCCGGCATGGCGATATCCTTGATCGCCTTGCCGACAATTGGTGCTGTCTCAAGTGCTTCGGCTTCCAGAACTTCTCCAAATCCTTCGGAAAGACTGTGCACCGCACGAATTCGCCCACGGCGAACATGGTGCAGAATGGTCGACACCGTCGTCATGCGCGGGCTGATGACAACGTCAATCCCAAGCTCGGAAACCAAGGATGTATAGGTGCTTTTGTTAATCAGGGTCAGCGCGCGCGGGCAGCCATACCGTTTCGCCAGAAGCGATGACAGAATGTTGGTTTCATCATCGTTAGTTAGCGCGACAACCGCCTCGGCATTGCCGACATTGGCCTCTTCCAGCAGTTCAGGATCAAGCACATCCCCGCGCAGAACCACGCTTTTCTTTGGCAGTTTCTGAGCTACGAAACGGGCACGTTCCGGATCCGCCTCGATCAGGCGGGTGGTGACACCTGGGAAGTTCTGATTGATTTCCTCGGCCAGGAAAAGTGCAATATTCCCGCCCCCAAAAATAACAATGCGTCGTGCTTCCGGGTCTTCGTGACCAAAGGCCGACATCGCGCGATCCACCTGATCGCTGGATACTGCCAGATAGACCAGATCACCAGCCAGCATCTGATCATCGCCCTTGGGATAAACCGGTTTATCATTACGGATCATGCCAAGGATCGAAATATTTAGGTCCGGGAACAACTGGTGCAACTGCCGAAGTGGTGTATTGATCACCGGACAATCTTCGTTGCATCGCAGACCAAGGATTTTGACCTTGTCATCCGCAAACGGGATCATGTCGAATGCACCGGGTGCCCGCAAACGCCGTGCGACGGCGCGGGCAACTTCCATTTCAGGGGAAATCACAACGTCGATCGGCAACTTTTCACGGCCAAACAGGCTTGCCCATTCCGGTTGCAGATAGGTCTGGCTGCGAATACGGGCGATTTTCGTCGGCACATTAAACAGCGAATGCGCCACCTGACAGGCCGTCATGTTGACTTCGTCGGCAAAGGTCACCGCGATCAGCATATCTGCTTCATCGGCACCTGCCTGCTGCAAGACATCAGGATGTGATCCAAAGCCAATGATACCCTTGACTTCCAGTGTATCGGAAATCTTGCGAACCAATTCTTCCGACTGGTCGATAACCGTCACATCATTGTTTTCGGCAGCAAGATATTTGGCAATATGGAACCCCACCTGCCCGGCGCCGCAAATGATGACCTTCATTGTTTCGTCTCCCGTTCAAAAGTTCCGGATCGTATGAAGCGGCTTATTCAGCACGTTCTCCATTCACGCCCAGACTTTTGAGTTTTCGATGCAAGGCCGAACGTTCCATTCCTACAAAACTTGCGGTTTTGGAAATATTCCCGCCAAAGCGTTCCACCTGTGTCTGAAGATATTCCTTTTCGAACATCTCGCGGGCTTCACGCAGTGGCAATGCCATGATTTCACTGGTTTTATCAAAATTCAAAGATACAGGCACATCTTCAAACAGCTCGGCTGGCAGCATTTTACCGCTGATAATATCCGTACTGTCATCCGGCGCCATGATCATCAGTCGTTCAATCACATTTCGCAGCTGACGGACATTTCCCGGCCAGTCATAGGAATGCAACGCAGCCAATGCTTCCCCCGACAATTTACGCTTTGGCAGGCCGGTCGCTTCGGCGTAACGCACAAGGAACCACTCGGCAAGATCCGGGATATCATCGCGACGTTGCTGCAACGACGGCACCTGCAAGGGTACAACATTCAGCCGGTAGTATAAATCCTGACGGAAACGCTGTTCGGCAATACGCTCTTCCAGGTCGCGCGCAGTCGTCGCAACGACACGGACATCAACACTGACCGGAACAGAACCACCAACACGTTCAAAGGTTTGTTCCTGAAGCACACGAACAATTTTTCCTTGCGTTTCCAGTGGCATATCAGCCACTTCATCAAGCAAAAGCGTACCGCCATGTGCGAGTTCGAGCACCCCGGTGCGGGCTTCCCGATTGGCAGCCGCAACCGCACCAAACAGGGATTCCTCCATCGTTTCCGGCGAAATATTTGCGCAGTTCAGCACAACGAATGGTGCATCTGAACGGGCGGAATTTTTGTGGATCAGACGCGCGACAACCTCTTTTCCCGAACCAGCGGGACCTGAAATCAGGATACGGCTTCCTGTGCGGGCAACCCGATCAATGGCCTGGCGCAATCCGTTGATGGCACTTGAACTGCCGACAAGTTCGGTATCGCCCCCTGCCCGCATGGTTAGTTCGCGGTTTTCACGGCGCAGGCGCGCATCGTCGATGGCACGTTCAACCACCAGCAAAAGCCGATCCGTATTGAACGGTTTTTCGATGAAATCATATGCCCCGTTGCGCGAAGCTTCGAGCGCGGTTTCAATATTTCCGTGGCCGGAAATCATGACTACAGGAACTTCGCTATGCTCACGTTTGATCAGCTTGAGAGTCTCGATACCGTCGTGATCGCTTTCATCCATCCAGATATCGAGGATTACAAGGCTCGGACGGCGTGCAGCAACCTCGGAAAGCGCTTCCTGGCTGGAGCCTGCCTGACGGGTCTTGTGTCCTTCATCTTCCAGAATTCCGGCAATCAGAGCCCGGATATCTTCTTCATCATCGACGATCAGAATATCGTGCGCCATGTCTTGACCAATATGCCCGTATTTAAATTATTGCTGATGAAACAACCAGATCAGTTGTTCAAAGAATTGCTGTCCGCAGTATCTTCTGCAGTTATGTGTTTGCCTCCGGTCGGAAACGCCAGCGTAACGGTTGCACCGCTCTCGACACCGTCGGCAAGTATAAGCTCTCCGCCATGGTCTTCCATGATTTTCTTGACGATTGCAAGACCAAGACCAGTACCTTTTGATCGTGTGGTGACGTAGGGCTCGGTAAGCCTTTCGCGGTTTTCAACCGGTAGACCTTTGCCATTATCCGAAACTGTCACATAGATACGTTGATTTTCATCAGAACGTGTCACAGAAATTTCGATACGTCCTTGTGGAAGCTCGGTAACATCACCTGCCCGCCCCTCGATCGCCTCTGCGGCGTTTTTAAGGGTGTTGGTCAGACATTGGTTAACCTGACGCGCATCACAGGATACCTCAATTTCACGACCTGCCTTTGCGTCGAAGTCATAGATGATTTTGGTGTAGGCCTGTTTTTGCAGGAACACGGCACCTTTCACCAGATCAACAATCTTTTCCGATTTCATCTTTGGCGATGGCATTCGGGCAAAGCTTGAAAATTCGTCAACCATGCGTCCGATATCTCCAACCTGACGAATAATCGTGTCGGTACAGGTTTTAAATACCTCGGTATCGCTTTGAATTTCCTTCAGATATCGACGTTTAAGACGTTCTGCTGAAAGCTGTATCGGAGTTAGCGGGTTCTTGATCTCGTGGGCGATACGGCGGGCAACATCGGCCCATGCGGCCATCCGTTGCGCGGTTTGAAGTTCAGTGACATCGTCAAAAGTTACGACATATCCGAAAATAGACCGGTCTTCCGCACGCTCGATCGTGACGCGCGCCAAAAGCATAAGGTTCAAACCATCGCGCCGTATTTCGATCTGCCGTGATTTACTGCGATCCCCTTCCTTGCTGAGATCTTCGAACAGCACGGAAAATTCCGGGATAACCTCGCAGATCGACTGCCCGATAGCCCCATCCAGATCAATTCCCATCAGGTCCGATGCACTGCGGTTTGGAAGATTGATGTGACACTCTGCATCCAGTCCGATAACGCCTGCCGTCACACCACCCAAAATTGCTTCTGTAAAGCGCCGACGTTCATCATTCAGGCGGTTGGCTGCCACCAGTTCCGTCCGCTGCGTGTCAAGCTGGGACGTCATGCGGTTGAAGGCACGGGTTAATGCCTCAAGCTCGTCCTCCTGCCCCGCAAGTGGAACGCGGAAGGTTAAATCGCCATCGCTGACTTTTTCGGCACCGATGATCAACTGAGAAATCGGTTCAACCAATCGCGTTGCGACCATCAGCCCTAGCGTAACCGCCGCCAAAAGCAGAACAACCGCGATCAGAACAAAGATCATGACAAAGGTGATCACGATCCCTGACCGTTCGCCTTCAAGGTTTTCGTATGCGGTAACCGCTTTGCGGGCCTTATCGATACGCTCCAGCACGTTGGGATCAACGAACCGGCCAACAAGAAGATACCCGTCAATGAAGCTATCAAGATGCGTCATTGCGCGGATGCGATTATCGGTATTGCCCAAAATCAGAACCACATCATTATTTCGAGCGCGATCATATACTTCCTGCGGGATTGGCGACAAAACCGGATCGTATGAGAAACTGTAATCGGATTGCGCCAGAACGGCTCCGCTTCCATCAATAATGACGGCTTCGGGCAAACCACGTGCATCTGCCTGGGCCGTCAGAATTCTGTTGATCCGCTCCCGGTCAGTTGCAAAGTTGACGCCAAGACGTTGAAGGTCATTGGCCGTTGCCAGAACATCGGCCCGGATCAATTCCTGATGTTCTTTCAGATATGCTTCGGCAATCACCATACTTTCTTCGACGGCGGTTCGAATGCGATCACTGAACCATCCCTGAATACCGAAATGCAGGAACAACGCGGAAAATACGGCAACGATAATCGCTGGCGTTACCGCGACCAGCGAAAACAGCAGAACCATTCTTGTATGCAGTTTGGCACCGGCCGTACCACGACGTCGCTCTGCCCATATCTGGACGAGTTTGCGGGCAACCAACGTGGCAAGAGCAAGAACAAGAACAAGGTCAATATTCAGCAAAAGGATGATCAGACGGGGTTCAGGCCTTAGCGGCGCGGTACCGGTCATCGCGAGATAGGTCGCAAGAACAGATACAAGCGCGGCACAGACCAAACCTATCGCAAACTTTCGCGATTGGCTAAGTCGCCCCAGGAACCTGACAAACCACGACTGCATAAGACGACTGGTGACGGGTCGTCCGGCTTCGGTCATTTGGCGCCCCTGACAACTTCCAGTCCGAGATCACGAATTTTCTTGCGCAGGGTATTGCGATTAAGCCCAAGAACCTCGGCTGCCTTCACCTGATTGCCTCTGGTCGCTTCCAGTGTAACGGTCAAAAGCGGGCGTTCCATTTCACGCAGAATACGATCATAGAGACCACTTGATGGCAAATCCTCGTCATGGGCATCGTAATACTCGCGAACATGACGTTCGATCGATTCAGCAAGTGACTGGGGCTCTCCGACTGGGGCTGACTCGCTGATGTTATTTTCGGAAAACTCGGTTTCGATAACATCGACACCAATCACATCATGCGAATATAGAGCCGTCAGACGGCGAACCATGTTTTCCAGTTCGCGGATGTTGCCCGGCCAGCGATGCACCTTCAAACGCGCCATCGCATCGGAAGAAAGCGTCTTGCGAGGAAGTCCCTCTTCGCTTGCCTGCATCAGGAAGTGATTGACCAGTTCCGGGATATCTTCAAGCCGCTCCCGAAGGGATGGCAAACGGATCGGCACGACATTCAGGCGATAGAATAAATCCTCGCGGAAAGTTCCTTCGCGGATCAGTTTGCGCAGATCGCGATGTGTTGCCGCAACAATACGAACATTAACGCGGATTGGCGTGCGCCCGCCAACACGGGTATATTCGCCTTCCTGAAGGACACGAAGCAAACGGGTTTGGGCTTCAAGCGGCATATCACCGATTTCATCGAGAAACAGCGTACCGCCCTCGGCCTGCTCAAAGCGGCCAACCTTGCGTTCGTTGGCACCGGTGAAAGCACCCTTTTCATGACCGAACAACTCGCTTTCGATCAGTTCACGCGGGATTGCTGCCATGTTAATGGCAACGAACGGCCCATGACGACGACCGCCATATTCATGAAGTGCACGCGCTACCAGCTCCTTGCCGGTACCACTTTCACCAGTCACCATCACTGTCAGGTCGGTGTTCATCAACCGGGCCAGCGCACGATAGATTTCCTGCATTGCCGCGGAACGACCGATCAATGGCAGACGGTCATCACCTTCATCATCTGATGATTTGGCATTGTCGGCGGCTTGTGGTGTTTCAAGCGCACGATCAACAATGCTGATCAACTCATTTAAATCAAAAGGTTTTGGAAGATATTCAAATGCACCGCGCTGTGCTGCTTTTACGGCTGTCATCAGGGTGTTCTGCGCGCTCATGACGATAACGCGTAAATCCGGTCGAAGCTTGCGGATACGCGGCACCATATCAAGCCCGTTTTCATCTGGCATCATGACATCCGTAATCACCAGATCGCCGTCCCCATCGGCAATCCAGTCCCACAAGGTACGTCCGTGACCTGTACTGCGGACCTCGTGCCCCTGACGCGACAGAGCCTGCGTCAGAACAGTACGGATCGCACGGTCATCATCAGCAACAAGAATTCTGGCCGGGCTCGGGCTCATACGGTTTCTTCCTTGTTTTTCATTATATTATCCGCACTGACGTCTTCGGCCAACGTGCGGTTATAGATCGGCAGCATGATCTGAAATTCGGCACCGCCCCCCGGTGCGTCTTTCACTTCTATAACACCACCATGGTCATTGATAATTTTTGCCACCAACGCCAATCCCAGTCCGGAACCGGTTGGTTTGGTGGTCACAAACGGATCAAACAGGCTTTCGCGCATATCGGGCGCAATGCCCGGTCCATTGTCGCGCACCGAAACAACCAGTGGCAAATGCACACGTGCATCTCCGCCAGCCACAGCCAGACGGATACCATGCTGGTAACGCGTTGAAATCACAATATGACCGCTGTCATGGTCGACAGCCTCGCCTGCATTTTTAAGAAGGTTCAGAAATACCTGAATCAGCTGATCGCGGTTGCCAAATACCGGTGGCAACGACGGGTCATAGATTTCTTCGAAGGCAAGGTGTTTGCCAAAACCGTTTTCAGCAAGCCTGCGGACATGTTCAAGCACGGTATGAATGTTAACCGCACCGCGTTCCATCGGCTTGTCGGAAAAGATTTCCATGCGGTCAACAAGGTCAACGATCCGGTCGGCCTCATCACAGATCAACCGCGTTAGTACCCGGTCGTCTTCATTCGATGTTTGTTCAAGCAACTGTGCCGCGCCACGAATACCCGATAGCGGATTTTTAATCTCGTGCGCAAGGATCGCTGCCATCGCACTTACCGAACGTGCCGAGTTCCGGCTTAACAACTGATTATCAATCTTCTGAGCGATAGAGCGCAGCTCGAACGTCAGAACAGCGCAATCAGGTTCATCTGGCATCGAGCCCACTGTCAGATTGACGGTATGTTTGCCAATCTTCGGGCTTTCGATCAGAAGATTATGATCCGCCACCAAGGTTGCTTCGTCGATAGCCTGACTGATCAACGAGAAAACCGGGCTGTCACCGGGAATGAAGTCCTTGAGGTTGCTGCGGCACAAAACGGCGGCGCTGGTATTGAACAGCTGTTCCGTCGCCTGATTGACGAAGCGGATTTTGCCATCCCGATCAGAAACGACGACCGCACTGGCAATTGCATTAAGCACGCCAGTCGGGTCTACCCCGTTTCCTTTGCCAAATCCAAGTCTCATTCAAAGTTTCCCCGATAATATCGCTATTTAATTCTTGTTTTTCTCAGGCCGCGGCCTGTTTGTCCGCATTTTCGATCAATGGCTCGTAGAATGCCCTTATCTGATCCTTGACTTCAAATGGGTCACTTAACTCATTCACAATACGACGGAATTCAGTCGCGTTGCGTAAACTGTTGCAATACCACGCCAAATGTTTTCTTGCGATACGGACACCTTGCTGACCGTGATGCTCAATCATCGCATCATAATGACTAAGGATCGTTTGCAGTTGCACAGCAAGCGACGGCGCTGACAGTTTCTGACCGGTCTTCAAATAATGTGATACCTGTGCCAGAAACCACGGTCGTCCCTGCGCGCCACGCCCCACCATTACACCATCAGCACCGGAACGTTTCAGAAGCTCTGCCGCATCTTCCTCGCTATTGACGTCCCCATTGCCGATAACCGGGATCGATACAGCCTGTTTGACCAGTGCAATTGCGTCCCAGTCCGCATCGCCTTTATAAAACTGGCAGCGTGTCCGACCATGGATGGTCAACATCGCAATTCCCAGACCCTCGGCGATTTTTGCCAGACGCGGCGCATTACGATTGTCATCGTCCCATCCCAAACGCATCTTAAGCGTCACGGGTACGGAAACGGCATTGACGGTTGCCTCAATGATATCGGCAGCAAGATTCTCATCACGCATCAGGGCCGATCCGGCATAGCCCTTTGTGACCTTTTTGGCAGGACAGCCCATATTGATGTCAATGATCATAGCACCGCGGTCTTCGTTCATCTTTGCGGCAAGCGCCATCTCATCGGGTTCAGTTCCGGCAAGCTGAACGGAAAGCGGGCTTTCGGCTGCACAATCGCCGTGCATTTTGCGCACTTCTTTTTGATGGCGCTGAATACGTGTCATGGCATCAGACGCAATCATTTCCGAGACAACCAGATGCCCGCCAAACTGGCGCACCTGTTGCCGAAAAGGAAGGTCAGTCACACCTGACATTGGTGCCAGGATGACATTCTCTGGCACATTTACAGAACCGATCTGCAAAGACATGAAGGAAATCCGATTGCCTAAAACTTGGGCAGATTAATGAAACTGGCTCGGCGTTGCAACAACTCTAAGCGAATTGGCGAATATAAGCCAACCAACACGGCCGCCACCTTTAAACAAGGCCCGGAATATTCATCCGATCAGATATCCCGAAACAAATCGAACGCCCGGGAATGCCAAGGTAAGCAGCAGCCATGCCCCCAGCACAAACCGAACAGCCATACGCCCGCGCAGAGTGGATTTTTCATGAATGAATATCAGGCCGCAAATCACGGCAAAACCAAGCAGGGTAAGAAGCATCTTGTGATCAAGATAGAGCAGCGATTGCCCCTCGACCTGGCGCAATGCAAAACCGGTAATAATTCCGATCACAAGGACCCATGCCGACCATTTCAGAAAACTCACAAGCATGTGTTCGCTGTCGCGCAACGGCGGCAGGCGACGGCTCCAGCGGTTTGGACGGCGGTTTTTAAGTGCATCTTCCTGAACAACATAGCCCATGGCCGCAATTGCAGACAGTGTCACAAGCGCATAGGTTACAAGTGACGTTCCGATATGAACCCAAAGCCAGCCAGAATAAAGAACCGGTTCTGCAACCGACGGGGCAGCAACCGGTTCAAAGACGTTAAAAACAGCTGCAACTCCGCCGAATGCCAAAAGATATCCACCGATATAACCGGCAAGACGCCAGATTTGTTTCGGCCCGTTGCATATGACAAGCCCGCCAAAGATCAGGATCACGGAAAGTTCCGACCAATGCAAAGCCGCTGTAAATCCGCGCGATTGCACTTCCTCGCCCGTCAGGCCAAGCACGATCACCGTACCAGCCGCGGCAACAAATATGGACAAAAACAGCCATATGTCGCGCTGCGGGTCGCGCCGCATGATTTGCGTGGTTAGCGGTAGCAAACATAAGATATGTAAGGCGGCAGCAATCATGTTCGGATCCGGCCTAAAGGCGTTTACATCATAACATCAGGCAAATGGCGACTTGGCAAAGTCATCGCAGAAAGATAGCCTGCGGCGCAATTCAGACAAGTCACGGCATCACGTTTATGACCAAAAAAATCGCAGTTGTCATCGTTGCAGCGGGCAGCGGTAGCAGATTTGGTGATCCGATACCAAAACAATATCATCTGCTTGGCGCAAAGACATTGCTGCGTCACTGCATTGAGAGCTTCGCCAAGCATGTGCCGTCCGAACTGATCAGGGTCATTTATAATCCTGACCATCAGGATTTGTACGATAATTCGGTTGAAGGCCTATCCTTGGACGCCCCGGTGCCCGGCGGATTGACAAGACAACAATCTGTCCTGAACGGATTACGTTCACTGGAAAATGAAAACCCTGACCATGTGCTTATTCATGATGCGGCAAGGCCGGGCATTTCAGACGATGTTATCGACCGCGTCATCTCAGCTCTGGCGATATATCAGGGTGCCATTCCCACCCTTCCCGTTCTCGACACCATCAAGCAGACGGAATCCACCGGGATAATTAGACGAACCATTCCACGAGAACAGCTTCATCGCGCCCAGACACCTCAGGGGTTTCATTTCAAAACGATCCTTGACGCTCACCAACAGTTTGAGGGGCACGAATTCACTGATGATGCCGCCCTGCTGGAACAACTTGGCCTGGATGTGGTCTGCGTAGAGGGGGCTGTTTCAAACGACAAGATTACGCGCCCCGACGATATCGGACGCGCCCGTGACTGGATTAACCCTGTTCCAGCCTCAGAGAAAGACAGCGATATGACCCACGAAGAGTTCCGGGCCGGTACCGGTTTTGACGTTCATCGATTTGCCCAAGGTGACCATTGTATCCTTTGCGGTGTCAAAGTCCCCCATTCCGCACGCCTTGAAGGCCATTCCGATGCGGATGTCGGCCTGCATACGTTAACAGACGCATTGTTGGGTGCCATTGGTGCCGGCGATATCGGCCAACATTTCCCGCCTTCTGACATGAAATGGAAGGGGGCAGCATCGGATCAGTTTGTTCTTCACGCAGTCAATCTGATCCGCGAACGCGGCGGACGCATCGTCAATGCGGATATCACCCTGATTTGTGAACGGCCCAAAATAGGACCGCATACACCGGCCATGCGCGAAAAGGTTGCTGAAATTCTTGGTGTTGAAGTTGATCGCGTCAATGTGAAGGCGACGACGACAGAGCGCCTGGGCTTCACCGGACGCGAGGAAGGTATCGCGGCTCAGGCTGCGGTCAGCGTCGCCCTACCCGTCAAATAGCGTGTTCTTCCATTCAATAAGAAAGGCAGGATGAAAATCCCTCCTTTCTTATTTTCGTTCAGACCTTATGCCGGAGATGAACCGTTCTCTTTTTCTGGCAATTGATGTTTCATCAGGACTGGAACCTGGGCCATGCCAAACACCATGGTCAGCGGCATAATCCCCCATACCTTGAACGCAACCCATGTATCGGTCGAAAAATTGCGCCAGACAATTTCATTGATCACGGCAAGAACGACGAAGAAAATGCTCCAGCGCCAGGTCAGGATGCGCCATCCTTCGTCCGTCGCCTTGAATGCACTTTCCAAAACCAATTTCAAAAACAGCTTTCCAGCAATCAAACCGCCAAACAGGATCGCTGCAAACAGCAGATTGACAATCGT
This sequence comes from Thalassospira xiamenensis M-5 = DSM 17429, assembly GCF_000300235.2. Lineage (NCBI taxonomy): Bacteria > Pseudomonadati > Pseudomonadota > Alphaproteobacteria > Rhodospirillales > Thalassospiraceae > Thalassospira > Thalassospira xiamenensis. The sequence goes on from NZ_CP004388.1 coordinate 2,132,990, forward strand.
CGGCTTGATTTTAATGAACAGATCATTGTCGAGATAAAGCGTTAAGCCGCCAAACACGATCACGAAAGCGCCGCCAATCAACGGCATCACCGGAATGGTTCGGGCAATAGCATACGATACTACCAGCGCAACCACTGTTGCCGTTACAAAAACCGCTGTTGCAGTCATAAGATTGGTTGTCGCATTGACTGCGAAAAACAGGATCAGCGGCCCCATTTCAAGGGCAAGTTTTGTAAGCTGGTTCATTGGTCACTTCGTTAAATGTAAAATTTCGGCCATCCTAGGGGCCAAAGGCCATTGATGCAATCAATTCGGGATTGTTGCCCCTGCGACCTGACCGCGCAACCAATCGACATATGGTCCATTTCCCCTGCCTAATGGAATTTCCAAAATACAGGGAACATCATAGGGGTGATGATCTGTGATCCATTCCGAAAGCGCCGTTGCCGCTGCGCTGGTCGATTTCAGAATGATAACTATCTCGTTTTCTTCTTCGATATCGCCATCCCATTCATAGATTGCCGTCATTTGGGGCATGATATTCGCGCAGGCCGCCAATCTTTCTCGAACGGCACCTCCCGCAATCAAGCGGGCGACTTCCATGTCCGGCGATGTCACATAAAGAAAGACCATGTCACTACGATCAAAGGACTTCGATGTCATGGTGATTGCCCCTCGGTTGATTATCCGTCACACTTACCTGCAATATATAGCTTCATCATCACATCGCGCCACACACAAACCTATTCTATCAATTCAGGGATGCCATGACGGGGAAAAAGCAGGTGAAACCGACACAAACACAACTCGATTGGTTGCGCCGTGGCCTTAGCCAGCCGGGTGGAAAGTTGCCGCTCTTTGACACCAATGGCAAGCAAATCAGTGAAAAAACAGTCAAAAGCTGCATTGATCATGGATGGGCTGCCCCATGGTTTGACAACCCGATCAAACCGGACTGGCTGATTTGCAAACTGACCGATGAAGGTCGTAGGGTTGCGACCTCTGTTGCTGATAAAAACGCATAAGGACATCCGGTCGCGATCCCGAAACACTCCACTGATCTAATCAGCATGTCCACGGGTATCAAGGTTAATCACCTTTTGCCACTGACTGTGCCGAATCATGTGTTCATTTATCAGAAATACGGTTGCTGCCCTCACCCTCGCATGCTCCTTTGTCGCACACAGTGCCAGAGGGTCAGAAACCGAGCACGCGTGGGATATATGGCATCAGCCAGATGTGCATGCGCTAATGCGTCATGCCATTGCGCCGGGTACTGGCGATCCGGAAAACTTCACCATTGGCGATTGCAGCACCCAACGAAATCTTGACGAGACCGGCCGCAATCAGGCGCGCGCCATCGGCGAACGCGTCCGTGAAGCGGGCATTGAGTTGGATGTAATTCTCAGCAGTCAGTGGTGTCGCTGTTTGGAAACCGCCAGCTTGCTTGGCCTTGGCCCCGTGACAGAAGAACCGGCACTTAATTCGTTTTTCCGTGATAGCGGTACCAAGAAAACTCAAACAGACCAAATCATTGACCGACTTGGTGCACTTCCTGAAGGAATCAAGGCCCTGTTGATTACCCATCAGGTGAATATCACCGCATTAACCGGCATCTATCCGAGATCAGGCGAAATCATTTTGATCCGTGTTGACGAAAATAACACTGTGGAAATGCTTGCCCGACTGATGCCGTAGCCTCGCCAGTACCAATGATCGCATATCAGATTTTGATGGAGAATAAATTGGTCGGAGCGAGAGGATTCGAACCTCCGACCCCCTGCACCCCATGCAGGTGCGCTACCAGGCTGCGCCACGCTCCGACCGTAAAGAATGCGTCGTTTGACGCGGCTCGATAAATAGCCGCGCAAGCCCAAAGACGCAAATGGTTTTTACGTATTTTTTTCCGACTGTTGCAGGGCCGACCTGAGGATGCCTTGAAGCTCTTCCAATTCACCTAACAGGTTTGCAAGAACAGTCTTATCTGGTGTTCCTGATGTGCCTGTCGAATAAGCCATATCTGATGCTTCATCCGATGGACCATCGACGGTTTCAGCCAGCGACGCCACCGCGACCTCCGAAGGCAACTGCCCCTTGTTCTGATCAAGCAGCTTTTGCACACCCTTGATGGTGTAGCCCTGATCATGGAGCAGTGAACGAATATCAGCCAGCAACACCAGATCTTCCGGGCGATAATAACGTCGCCCGCCAGCACGTTTCATTGGTTTGATCTGAGGAAACTTGGATTCCCAAAAACGCAGGACATGCTGCTGCAGCCCCAGCTCTTTTGCTGCTTCGCTAATTGTACGAAACGCAGAGTCAGACTTTGCTGTGCGGCGGTTTTCCGCCTCAGCCCCCAAGTTATTTTTCATGAGTTCAGTTCTTAAGCGTTAATGCGTGCTTTCAACACCTGCGACGGCCGGAACACAAGCACTTTGCGCGGCAGGATTGGCACTTCTTCACCTGTCTTGGGATTGCGACCAATGCGCTGTCCCTTCTGGCGAACGGAAAAACTGCCAAACGAGGAAATCTTTACGACTTCATCCTTGATCAAGGCAGATGAAATTTCGTCGAGAACCGTTTCCAGCAACTGGGCGGACTCGTTACGCGACAAACCGACTTCCTGATAAACGGCTTCGGCAAGATCAGCGCGGGTAATCGTAGCTTCCGACATAACAGGCCGCCTCCTTAAAACGGGACTTTATACACAAGGCTATATCTGGTGGCGAAATCAGTCAATATCAACAGGATACATCGCTTTGCGGCAGAATGTTGTGTTTTTTAAGCAAATGCTTTGTTTTTGTCAGATATCCCACAGAATCCAGAGCTTACCAGCGAACCAGTGCAGCGCCCCAAGTGAAACCGCCGCCCATCGCTTCCAGAATTACAATATCACCACGCTTGATCCGGCCATCATGAACGGCTTCGGCAAGTGCCAGGGGAATCGACGCCGCGGACGTGTTCGCGTGACGATCAACCGTGATGACCACCTTGTCTTCGGAAATGCCAAACTTTCTGGCAGTGCTGTCAAGAATGCGACGATTGGCCTGATGTGGCACCAGCCAATCAATATCCGCGGCTTCAAGCCCCGTATCGGCAAGAACTTCGCGAATAACGCCTGCAAGGTTGGTCACTGCATGGCGGAAAACTTCCTTGCCTTCCATCTGAAGAAAACCAACAGTCTGGGTCGTCGATGGACCGCCATTGACATACAGCAGTTCGTATTTCCCACCATCCGAATGCAATCGACTTGCGAGAATACCCTGATCCTCGACGGTGCCCTTGCCTTCAACGGCCTGAACAACAACCGCCCCTGCTCCGTCCCCGAACAAAACGCATGTCCGGCGGTCTTCCCAATCCAGAATACGCGAAAATGTTTCTGCCCCGATCACGAGAACCGTTTTTGCCTGACCGTTCCGGATATACATGTCCGCAGTGGTAAGGGCGTAAACGAAGCCCGAGCAAACCGCCTGAACGTCGAAGGCAAAACCGACAACGCCCAGTCGATGCTGAACCTTTGTTGCCGTTGCCGGAAAGGTATTATCGGGTGTCGCGGTCGCAACGATAATCATGTCAATGTCCGCGGCAGTTACACCGGCATGTTCCATTGCACGTGTTGCAGCAGCAACCGCAAGATCACTGGTGGTTTCCCCTTCGGCAGCGATATGACGCTGTCGTATTCCCGTCCGCGCAACGATCCATTCATCAGATGTATCGACGCGCTTTGCCAGTTCATCATTGGTTACAACATTCGAAGGAAGATAAGAACCGCAACCAATAATGCGAGAACGAACAGTCATGATTTAAGAACCGCCAGTTTTAGTGGGAATAGTTGGGACAGTATCAGTCGACCTGGCCAGCTGCGAGGGCGATGGTTTCCTCATCGATCGGAGCTTTGGAAATCGCTTCTTCGAAGGCGGCAAGTTCACCCTTGATCGTTTCGTTCAGCCGGTTCGCAATAAGGTCGTGACAAACGCCAATGGCATTCGAGAACCCCAGCGCATCGGTGCCACCGTGGCTTTTGACGGCAATCCCGTTCAGCCCCAGCAGCATCGCACCATTGTAACGACGCGGGTCCATACGTTCCCGGAAACGCTGCAATGAACGACGGGCCAACAGATAGCCGACCTTCGCCCAGAATGAACTTTTGAAAGTTTCACGCAGAAAGTGCACCAGCAGTCGCGCCGTTCCTTCGGCGGTTTTAAGTGCAACGTTACCGGTAAAGCCGTCGGTCACAATCACGTCCACGGTACCCTTGGCAAGGTCATCGCCTTCAACAAATCCTTCGAAGCGGATCGGAAGGTCGATTTCACGAAGTATCGCTGCGGCTTTCTTGACCGACTCATTGCCTTTTAGTTCTTCAATCCCGACATTGAGCAAGCCCACAGAAGGCCTTTCAATACCAAACAGAATGCGTGCGAAAACCTCGCCCATAAGCGCGAACTGCACCAGGTTGTTCTCATCACATTCAATGTTGGCGCCAAGATCGAGCATGACAGTCTCGCCGCGCTGGGTTGGCATATAGGTCGCAATTGCAGGCCGGTCGATACCACGTACGGTTTTAAGGACGAATTTGGCCATAGCCATCAGAGCACCGGTATTTCCGGCAGATACGACGCCTTGTGCGTCCCCCTCTTTAACAGCATTGATGGCCAGTCGCATGCTGGAATCCCGACGCTGCCGCAAGGCAACAGACGGTTTGTCATCCATCGTCACTTCTTGAGAGGCATGACGAATTTGACTGACGGTTTCGAGCCCCGGATATTTGGCGAGCAGCGGTTTAAGCCGCGCTTCATCCCCAAACATCAAAAATTTAAGATGAGGCAACCGTTTCAGGGCAATTTCTGCACCCGCCACGACCATCTCAGGCGCGTGGTCTCCTCCCATCGCGTCAAGTGATATGCAGACCTGTTCAGGCAATGTATTCTCTTATGGTTGTTCTAAAACATCTGAACCGGAATTTACCGGCAGGCTTGCCTATCGGCTAAACTTGTCTTCGGCATGCCGGAAAGCCCGTAATTACCGGAATTCTCAGCCAGATACAAGGTAAAGCCGATATGCAATCAAAAGCGACCAGTATCCGGCTTGCTCTTCGTCTTTTCGGTCAAAAGCGTAAAATGCCGGTCGTTACCGGCATTTTTCTGACATTTTACGTGACGAAAAACGCAACCAGAATGGTAATTTAGTTTTTCTTCTCTAGCTTGTCCTTAAGACCTGCGAGTTTTGCAAACGGGTTGGGACGCTCTTCTTCGTCTTCCGATTTGACCACGTCCGCAACTTTCGCGCCGTCCTTGCGCGGATAAGGGTTCATTGCGACAGCAAGAAACTGTGCGACAACTTCACCAACATCAATTTTGCCATCTACCAATGGCTCTGGCTGATCCAGAAGCGCCATAAGCTCTTCTTCGGAAAGATCATCCAGATCATCGGGATTCGAAGGCAGGTCATCTTCGGATACGTGCGGAGAAAACAGAACCTCCACCTCGTCTTCGATGGTTTCGGGGACCGGCTCGAGTGTCGCAACACAACGCTGAACAATATCGGCATGCATGGGACCACGAAGGGTGACTTCGCCATTGCCTGCCGTCGTAGTCGTCAGGGTTGCTTTTAAGCTATTAATAGCAATCAGTTCGAAACGTTCAGCAAGCGCCTTGCGCTCCTTTTCATTTGCTTCGATCTCGATCTTGCTTTTTTTCCCGACCTGTTCGTCCGTATTAACGATGCGGGAAAATTCGGGTGTAATCTGTTCAGGCATTGGGGCCTCTTTCTATTCGGTTGGTGCAACGGCGACTTCCGGCACAGCCGGAAAATGGATAACGCCATTGTGTAATTCTTCGGTTTTCTGACGGTCAAGGTGTGCAAGGGCATCATTGATATAACCGACCATGGCCATCAATTGCGTATCACTAGCCTCGTTGTCGGCATATAGATTGCGGTTGAGTGCGGCGGCAAGTTCTATTGCACCGGATTGAACACCCTCTTCGTATGCGACAATGCGACCGTGATAGGACTCCGACATTTTTCGGATGCGCTTCAGGATTCCGACATCACCAATTCCCATCTCACGCATATTCTGGTCAAGATCGGAAAACATCACGTCAAAGATTTCCTGCGCCAGTTCACGACTTTCATTGTCTTTTTTCAGACGCCGAAACAGAACAAAGGCATGCACCAGAATCAGGTCAAATCGCCCTTCCATGGTATCTGCGACGCCAAGGCGTGTATAGAATTCTGGCTTGCGCGCCTGCCCCACCATTGCGGTGTACAGCGCAAAGGCAGCACTTTGTTTGCGGTCTTTTTTCTTCAACCAGCCGAACAACAGTAACACTCCTTCGTTGACATTCCAGCCATGGCACGCAGAATGCCGTAAATTTCCCGGGGCGGCATCGCCCCAACATTGCCCGGCAATATCATGCGCCCAGCGCTGAAACTCAAGGCAATTCCTTAATGACTTTAACTGGCTGATCGCTTTGGTGAGTTCCATGCATACAAGAACAACACGCCTTTCCCTTATGATGCTGGCCGGATTGGCAGTGGCATTTGTTGCTGCCTGCAGCCCGCGTATCGCAACGCGCGGTAATGCTCCTGAACCCGAAGTTCTCGAACAAATCATCGTCGGGCAATCCACAAAGGGTGATGTGACCGACCTTTTGGGATCGCCATCAAGCGTTGCGGCCTTTGACGAAAATGTCTGGCTTTATATTTCGCGCAGAACCGAAACAATTGCGTTTCTGGCACCGGATGTCGTTGAGCAAAAGGTCATTCTCGTCAGCTTTGATGCGGCAAACCGGGTCGATATCCTAAGCGAATATGACCTTGAAGACGGTAAACCGGTCATTCCGACGGATCGGATCACGCCAACCGCAGGCAAGGAAATTACAGTTCTGCAGCAGCTGTTTGGCAACCTTGGTCGCTTCAGCGAAACCAAATAAATTCCAAATTCGTTTTCAGGCTTTGAAATGGTCGAACCCGTCATTGGCGAGTTCGACTATTTTTTTGTCGGCTCCGATGAGGTCGACCTGTCCAGGCTGGTCCGTCACCTTGCCAATGACCGTGACATCGTTACCCAAGGTTTTGATATCTGCTTGATCGGCGCAAATCAGAAGTTCGTAATCATCCCCGCCCCCCAGCACAGACGCCCATAGGGCGGGATCGGTATTTACCGCATTCATCGCTGCCTTTGATAATGGAATAAGATCCTTGTCAAAAACCATGCCGACACCAGACGCCAAACAAATCTTGCGACAATCCCCGGCCAATCCGTCCGAAATATCCATCGCAGCATAGCGGCCATAAGCATCAGCGCATTTTCTGCCAATCGTCAGGCGTGGTTGCGGTAACAGGTATCGCGACGAAAGATAGGCACTATCGGCGGCGTCCAGCCCCATAAGGTTGCCCTGTAAGACCTTTAAGCCGAGTGCGCCATCGCCCAATGTACCGGTAACCGCAATCAAATCACCCGGTTTGGCCGCATCCCGCCGCATGGCGCGCCCAATTGGCACGGCACCGAACGCCGTCAGGCTGAAAAATGTGGGACCTGGTGTTCCAACAGTATCGCCCCCCAGAAGCGGGGTATCATAGGTAGCACAATCCTGCCCCAAACCGTTCGCAAAGGAAGCGATCCAGTCTTCGGAAAGGTCGCGATTATAACCAGCCGTTAGCAGCACCCCCAAAGGATAAGCCCCCATAGCTGCAAGGTCAGACAGATTGACACGCATAACCTTGCGCGCGATGTCGGCCGGATCATCCTGACTGCGAAAATGTACATCGGCCACAAGTGCGTCGACCGTAACAACAATTTCGTGCCCATCAGGTGGAGACAAAAGAGCCGCATCGTCCAGAAGGGACAATGCGGCTTTTGACTTTTGCGCGATGGGCGCAAAATGACGTGCGATCAGATCGAATTCTCCTGATCGCGCAACCATATCAATTCTTACCAGCTTCACCCGCACGAAGCGTTTTGCCGATCCGGTCAAGGACAGCGTTTACAAGCTTCGGCTCGGTTTCGTCAAAGAACGAATGGGCAGCGTCCACATATTCAGTGATGACAACGCGCATCGGTACATCTTCGCGCATCATCAACTCATAGGTTCCTGCACGCAGAATACAGCGCAAAACAGTTTCAAGACGTTTGGTTGTCCAACCCTTTTCCAGAGCTGAGTCGATCAGCCCGTCAAGATCGACCGTGCGCGCAGTAACCCCCTGAACCAGGTCGGCAAAAAATCCGCGATCCGGATCAATCAGATTGTCATTGGGCTCATCAAGGTCGCGAATACCTTCGCCATCAAGACGGAAATCCGAATATTCGCGCACGACGTCACCTGCCGAAAGCTGGGAAAGCTCTGCCTGGTATAGCGCCTGAATGGCGGCAAAACGCGCAGCACTGCGTCGTTGGGCGGCTGATGCCTTGGGTTTATCAGTCATTACTTGTGATGTATTCCAAAATGGTTTTGAACTTCAATCATACGAAGAACAGCACGGGCGGCCTCGCCACCTTTATTCTTCTGATCTGCCTTGGCGCGTGCAAGTGCCTGGGCTTCATTTTCAACGGTCAGGATGCCATTGCCGATCGCCAGACGGTAATCAAGGCAAAGCTGCATCAATGCGCGATTTGCTTCTTCACAGATATGGTCGTAATGCGTTGTTTCACCGCGAATAACGCAGCCAAGTGCCAAGTAGCCATCATAGCGCGGACCAGTCGCAAGATCAGCCATGGACTGAACAGCGTAGCGGATTGCTATCGGAACCTCGAAGGCACCTGAAACAGAAATCCGGTCCCAGGTTGCACCGCCAGCTTCGAGCGTCGACGCAGCCCCTTTGACCAGATCTTCGACGATATGGGTGTAATAAGGCGCATCAACGATCAGAATGTGCGGACCGTTACTCATGTTTATTCCTCCGAGACAACAAGCGGACGCTGATCAACCAGATTTAGACCGAACCCGTCAAGTCCTACGATGTGTCTTTTGGTATTTGAAAGCAAAATCATATCGCGAACGCCAAGATCAAGCAGGATCTGTGCGCCAACACCATAGTCACGCAAATCAGAGTCGTCAGCAGATTTTGCGATTTCCTGACGCAGAGCATCTCCGTCCCCGCCATTGAGCTCGATAAGCTTTGCAATAGACGATGAAAGCGTATTGGGGCGCGGTTCACGGATGAGAACAATAACGCCACGCCCCTCCTCGCCAATCTGCCGCATTGCGGCCTGCAACTCGCCGCCATGCGCTCCTTGCCGGTCGCCAAGCACATCTTCAAGCACATTCAATGCGTGGACACGCGTCAGAACCGGCTTTGCATCAGAAATGTCGCCCTTCACCAAAGCAATATGTTCGGCATATGTGACATTGTTGACATACAGATTGAGCTCAAACTCGCCGCCATGCACCGAATTGATTTTTGTTGTCGCCTTACGCTGAACAACTCTTTCATGCTTCCGGCGATAGCGGATCAAATCGGCAATCTGGGCGATTTTGAGATTATGCTTTTTGGCGAACTCAACAAGTTCCGGCAAACGCGCCATTTCGCCGCTTTCGCTCATGATCTCGCAAATAACGCCAGATGGATTGAGGCCCGCAAGGCGCGAAATATCAACCGATGCTTCGGTGTGCCCCGCCCTCACAAGAACGCCACCTGGACGCGCGCGCAAAGGAAAGACATGCCCCGGGGTCACTATATCGTCGGAAGTTGATTTTGTATCAATCGCCACGGAAATTGTTCGCGCCCTGTCCGGGGCGGAAATACCGGTTGTCACACCTGTTGCCGCTTCGATCGAAACTGTAAACGCCGTTTCATGCCGCGTACCATTTCGCGCGCTCATCAACGGCAGCCCAAGATGATCGCAACGTTCGGATTCCAGCGTCAGACAAATAAGCCCACGGCCATAAGTTGCCATAAAGTTTATGGCATCCGGTGTTGCCATTTGGGCGGGAATAACCAGATCACCCTCGTTTTCCCGGTCCTCGTCATCGACAAGAATAAACATCCGGCCATTTCGGGCTTCTTCAATAACATCTTCAATTGGTGACAGATAACGATGCGGCATGGTCGTTCAATCCTTACCCAGCATGCGCGCGACATAACGCGCCAGCATATCAATCTCGAAATTGATCCGGTCACCTGGTTGTTTCGATCCCAGCGTCGTGTGAGTCTGGGTATGGGGTATCAGATTGATACCAAAAGTGTTTCCGTCAACCTCATTGACAGTCAATGAAACACCTTCAAGCGTTACCGAGCCTTTTGACGCAATGTATTTCGCAAAAGCTTCAGGAACCTCGAATGTCAAACGAAGGGAATCACCTTCGGGAATGCATTTTATCAGCTTCGCAACACCGTCCACATGACCGGATACGATATGCCCGCCCAACTCGTCCCCGATCCGTGTGGCCTGTTCCAGATTCATGCGCGATCCGACCTCAAGATCGCCCAAAGTCGTCTTATCAAGACTTTCGGCAGATGCCTCGATGGCAAACCAGTCCGAACCAGTTTCGATAACGGTCATGCACGCACCATTACAGGCAATCGACGCCCCAAGAGCGATTTTAGAGGTATCAAAAGCGGTCGAGAATTCGAAACGGGTGTCGCCGCGTTTTTCGATTTTCCGAACAGATCCTATATCCGTAATGATGCCAGTGAACATTTATCTATTCCGTTATTTTTTCGTAAGTTATCGCAATATCTTTGCCAACTGGACGAACAGATGTGCGCTGAAAACGTGGCATGTCTGAAAGGTGATCAAGCCCGAGCTCAGCGATCATCGCCTTGCCTTCTGCCCCGATCAGGGATGGTGCAATGAAATGAACCACCCGATCAATCAAATCTCGATGCACCAAGTCGGCAGCCAGATTGCCGCCACTTTCAACCAAAACACGCGTCAGACCCTGCTCGCCCAAATGTTTCATCACGTCATTTAGGTCGAAATGATCATTCTCGCACCCGGCAGTAAGTACTTTGACCCCGGTTTTCCCAAATTTTTCAAAAACTTCGTCAAATTTGTCTTGGGATGTAATGATCCAGGTAGGAACTTTTTGGGCACCACGGAACAATTCCGCCGATACAGGTACATCGCCATTGCGATCAAGGACAACACGAACAGGTGATTGGGCTTCCCGTCCGGGGATACGGCATGTGAGAGTGGGGTTATCAACAATGACAGTCTTGGCACCAACAAGGATCGCATCGTGATTGGCCCTCAACAGGTGACCATACTCACGCGCAATATCCTCCGTTATCCACTGGCTCTCACCAGAGCGCGTCGCGGATCGGGCATCGATGGTGGATGCCAGTTTTAAGGTAATGATCGGCCGGCCAGAAACAATGCGCGATAGGAACCCGGCATTGATGCGATGGGCTTCGTCGCCATAAAGCCCTGTTTCAACTGTGATGCCCGCATCACGTAACATTTTGTACCCTTTGCCTGAAACTCGACGATCAGGGTCTTCCAGGGCGCTGACGACACGCTTTACACCAGCTTCGATCAGTCCCAACGCACAAGGCGGCGATTTACCAAAATGACTACAGGGTTCAAGCGTTACATAGGCCGTAGAATTGCGTGCTTTATCGCCTGCCTCGTCAAGTGCGACACGCTCTGCATGTGGGCGACCACCCGGCTTGGTAAAACCACGACCGACGATTGCCCCTTCAGAAGAAACCAGAACACACCCAACTGACGGGTTGGGCCAGACATTTCCCAGACCACGTTTTGACAGGCTTAGCGCAACCCGCATGAAATGCCGGTCGTCATCTGAAAACGCGGTGGCTGTCATTACTCTGTGTCCGCCTCTTCTTCCCCATCATGCATGTTTTCCACGAATTGCTCAAAATCGCGGGCTTCTCGGAAATTTTTATACACCGAAGCATAACGGACATAAGCAACCTGATCGAGAGCGATCAAAGCTCCCATGACCATTTCACCGATTGTGTCGGTGGAAATGTCGCTTTCACCACTGCTTTCAAGGCGTCGTTGAATGCCGTTTAACGCCTTTTCGACACGTTCGTCCTCAATCGGGCGCTTCCGGCAGGCAAGAAAGATTGATCGCGCAAGTTTGTCACGATCAAACAATTCGCGTTGCCCGTCCTTTTTCACCACCATCAATTCACGCAGCTGAACACGTTCAAATGTCGTGAATCGCGACCCGCAGGCCGGACAAAACCGGCGTCTGCGAATTGCGTGATGTTCCTCGGTCGGACGGGAGTCCTTGACCTGGGTGTCTGTATGGCCGCAGAACGGACAACGCATTGTTTTTACTCTCTCCCGATATAATCAGGCATAAATCGGGAAGCGTTTGCAAAGGTCTTCGACCTTGGTGCGAACTGCCGTTTCGACCTGGGCATTGCCATCAGGATTATCAACAAGAGCATCAAGCACATCGCCAATCAGTTCACCGATCTGCCTGAATTCCTCGACACCAAAACCACGGGTGGTGCCTGCCGGTGTCCCCAAACGAACGCCGGACGTGATGGTCGGTTTTTCGGTGTCGAACGGAATGCCGTTCTTGTTGCAGGTGATTCCTGCACGCTCAAGCGCAACTTCTGCATTGTTGCCTTTGAGGCCTTTCGGACGCAGGTCAACCAGCATCAGATGAGTATCGGTGCCTCCGGTCACGATATCGAAACCACGCTTGACCAGAACTTCGGCCAATGCCTTGGCGTTATCGACGACCTGCTGCGCATATTCCTTGAATTCGGGGCGCAAGGCTTCGCCAAAGGCAACCGCCTTGGCAGCGATAACATGCATCAATGGGCCGCCCTGCAAGCCAGGGAAGACTGCAGAATTGATCTTTTTGCCGATTTCAACATTGTTCGACAGGATCATACCGCCACGCGGACCGCGAAGGGTTTTATGCGTCGTGGTTGTCACGACATCGGCATAGGGAAGCGGGCTCGGATGAACGCCACCGGCGACAAGACCGGCGAAATGCGCCATATCAACCATCAACAACGCACCGACCTTGTCGGCGATTTCACGGAAGCGTTTGAAATCGATCTGGCGCGGAATGGCTGAACCACCTGCAATGATCAGTGTCGGCTTGTGCTCCACAGCAAGAGCTTCGACCTGATCGTAATCAAGCGTCAGATCGTCTTCACGCACACCATACTGGATGGCATTAAACCATTTGCCAGAAAGTGCCGGGCGTGCTCCGTGGGTAAGATGCCCGCCTGCATCAAGCGACATGCCAAGGATGGTATCCCCCGGCTTGCAAAGGGCAAGCATGACCGCACCATTTGCCTGCGCGCCAGAATGCGGCTGCACGTTGACAAATTCACACCCAAACAGTTCTTTTGCACGATTGATCGCAAGTTCTTCTGCAACGTCGACAAACTCGCAGCCACCATAATACCGGCGCGAAGGATAGCCTTCGGCGTATTTGTTGGTCAGAACCGTTCCCTGTGCCTCGATCACAGCCTTGGAAACAATGTTTTCCGAAGCAATCATTTCGATCTGGTTCTGCTGGCGATCCAGTTCATCGGTGATCGATTTGAACAGTGCCGGATCTGCTTCTGACAAGCTGGTAGAGAAAAAGCCTTTGAATGACATTATGGGGCCTCTCGATACAATGTGGCGGGGCCGAACGCAGCAAAGTTCGAAACCCGTACCGGGTTATTGCCAGGTGGCGAAAAATCAGTCGGTAAGCGAAGAAAGTTTTTCAACACGCCGTTCGTGACGACCGCCTTCGAATTCCGTCATCATAAACGCGTTAACGCAATCAAGCGCCGTCGCATCACCCAAAAGGCGTGCGCCGAGGCACAGAACATTGGCGTTGTTGTGTTGACGGCAAAGTTCGGCTGACAGGCGATCATGTACTAAGGCAGCACGAATTTGAGGATATCGGTTGGCAGCGATGCTCATACCGATCCCGGAACCGCATACAAGAATACCGCGTTCAGCCTTGCCATCGATAATCGATTTGGCAACGGCTTTCGCATAATCCGGGTAATCAACTGACGTAGAACCGTCGGTTCCAAGGTCGAGAACCTCCCAGCCATTTCCGGCAAGCGACTTGATGATTTGGGATTTAAGTTCAACACCACCGTGATCGGCAGCGATGGCAATGGTCTTGGCTGTCATATGCGAGCCCTTGGTAAATACGCCAAACAGTAATTTGGAGCGCCTTTTAGCACATAGCTTTGCAACTGCCAACGCACAGCGGCCTATGTTGCCAAAGTTTTAAGTCAGCAACTTTTAAGCGCACAGAACGACACTTGACTACACTTAAAAAAGACATTCACACCCATTGCGTTAGAAAATCATCAACTAAAGAAAAACAACGACGCATATACATTGATATAAACCCCACCATACGCTATCGAACAAAATCGACGAAACAAAAGGTGTGGAATCTTTATCAATTAAACCGCATTACCGGTCATGCCTTTGCAGATTTTATTTGTTTCTCATCTCGCATAGGTTTTCCTTGTTTTGAAAATTTAAGTAGAATCGATATATTGAATAACAGTCTTGTTTGACTATATTCGTAAAATAATGCAAAAAGCATTGCCTATTCATAATAGCGAAGGAAATATTTTAAGATGACCGATGCTGAAAACAGCGTTCTGGACCGAGACGAACTGCTACAGATGACTGTTGATATCGTTTCTGCTTATGTCAGTAACAATGCAATTGCATCTGCACAGATTCCGGAATTGATTTCGACAATTTTCAATTCGCTTGACGTTCTGCGTGAAGACGAAACCATTGAAGAAGAAGAACCGCTGAAACCGGCTGTTCCGATCCGCAAATCAATTGGCGATGATTACATCATCTGCCTTGAAGACGGCAAAAAGCTCAAAATGCTCAAACGCCACCTTCGGACAACATACAATTTGACCCCGGAAGAATACCGGGCGAAATGGGGCCTGCCGTCAGATTACCCGATGGTTGCGCCGAACTATGCAAAACAGCGTTCGCAGTTTGCCAAGAAAATCGGCCTGGGTCGCAAGGCGAAGTAATCGCCTGCCCTTTGACCTAAAAGAAAAAGCGTTTTCAGCAATTTCTGAAGACGCTTTTCTTTTATGTGGTCGGCAACAAAAAAGCCCGGCATTGCTGCCGGGCTTTCTGCTGATCAGAATATCTGATTAGTTGGCGTAATCGTAGCCGCCGTCTTTCCATTCATAGAAGACGTAACCCGGTGCTGCGACGTCACCCTTGGCATCGAACGCAATCGAACCAAGAACGGTGTCGAATGTATCACCGCTATGCAGTGCTTCGATAACAGCCTCAGAGTCGGTGGTACCGGCCTTTTCAACTGCCTGTGCCCAAGCCTGAACCGCACCATAGGTGTAAAGGGTGTAACCTTCCGGCTTGTAGCCCTGACCTTCGAAGTATTTTACGAGTTCAGCGTTACGCGGGTCTTTTTCAAGCGCCGGACCGGCGGTGAAAAGTGTTCCGGCACCGGCATCGCCCGTGATCGACCAGTATTCGAGCGAGTTGAGCGCATCACCAGAAATCGCAACGGTCTCAAGACCCTGACTGCGCATCTGACGAACGATCAGGCCCAGCTCAGTGTGGTAACCGCCATAATAAAGGACGTCAACGCCTTCGGATTTCAGTTTGGTCACCAGAGCCGAGTAATCTTTCTCGCCCGGGGTGATGGCTTCGTACATGACTTCTTCAACGCCAGCAGCGTTCAGGTTTTTCTTGGTCTCGTCTGCAAGACCTTTGGAATAAGCCTGTTTGTCATGAACAATGGCGATTTTCTTGTCGCCATAGTTTTCAGCAAGATACTTGCCGGCAACTTCGCCCTGCTGGTCATCACGACCGCAAACACGGAAAACGTTGTCCATGTCACGTTCGGTCAGTTGCGGGTTGGTCGAAGCCGGGGAAATCTGCACGATGCCCTCTTCGAAGTAAACTTCCGAAGCCGGGATCGAGGAACCCGAGCAGAAGTGACCAGCGACAAGAGCAACACCCTTGCTAACGAGCTGGTTTGCAACAGCAACAGCCTGTTTCGGATCGCAAGCATCATCACCGATTTCGAGAACGACTTTTTCGCCGTTAACGCCACCAGCAGCATTGAGGTCTGCAACCGCTTTCTGGGCGCCCTGGGTCATCTGTTCGCCAAAGGCGGCGTAAGGGCCGGTCATCGGACCCACGGTCGCGATAACGATGTCTGCTTTTGCTGCACCCATCGAGAGGACAAGCGCGGAAGCAGTTGCCAGAAGGCCGAGCTTGGTTTTCGACATAAGAGAAGTCTCCCTGTTCCAAAGGTTGGTTCCGTCACCATGACAGAACCATCTTTTTCGGACCCTAAACCGGCTCGCTTTTTTTTCGATTACCGGTTTTGGCTCCCTGTACTTTAACACCCCAGAATTGGTGTGCAATAGTACTAAACATTGCATTGCCAACAATTTAGCAATGTGGTGGTGACAGTTGCCCATCACCCCCGAAAAGATCAGACGTCCGCCCCGTCACGTGCGCGAAATCCGAAGGGTCCGACACGTTCATAAAGCCACGGATATTGCGACAGCATCTTGTTGACCCGCGTTACGCGGAAGGCGGCCGCCATAATCACAAACAGGATAACCGTATCGAAAATATATCCCGTAAGCGAAAGAAGCTCACCCTCGAACAGCGCAAACGTCATGAAACGGTCCGTCGCCCCCAGCAACAAGGCATACGGATAAAGCTGGTAGAACGGCCGCCATGTATTGGCGATCGCCTGCCCTGTCATAAAAGCACAGAACCCCATCAGGATGACGGTAATTCCGATTGTGACACCAATGCTGGTACCTGTAATCGCTTCCATATCCGTCCTCCTAGTGGCCCCCCTCGAGATAGGCTGCACGAACTTCCGGATTTGCCAGAAGTTCAGCCCCCGTACCCGAGAGAGTAATATTGCCATTGACCATCACATAGCCGCGATGGGCAAGCTTGAGTGCGTGGAACGCGTTCTGCTCGACCAGGAAGACCGTGACCTTCTTCTCGCGGTTGATCTTCTTGATCGTCTCGAAAATCTGCTTGACGACAAGTGGCGCAATCCCAAGAGAAGGCTCATCAAGCAACAGCAAACGGGGACGCCCCATAAGGGCACGACCGATTGCCAGCATCTGCTGCTCGCCCCCGGACATTGTTCCCGCACGCTGGTTGATGCGTTCTTTCAGACGCGGGAACAGATCAAACACCATCTCAAGATCCTCTTCGAAATATTTCGGATCCTGGGTGCTTGCCCCCATCTGCAGGTTTTCATAGACAGACATGCGCGGGAAAATCCGACGCCCTTCAGGGGATTGCTGAATACCAAGACGACAAATCTCATGCGTTGGCATGCGACTGATATCCTGACCTTCAAACAGAATGCGCCCTTTTGACGCCTGCGGTGATCCGCAGCATGTCATCAGCAAGGTCGTCTTGCCGGCACCATTGGCCCCGATCAAGGTGACAATCTCGCCCTCGTTGACTTCCATATCAATGCCCTTGAGGGCTTCGATATTGCCATAGAAGGTGTGAACACCTTCAATCTTCAGCATGGACATATCGATCTGCTCCCTCGCTACGCATTCGGATCTAGATGAAGGTCGGCGGCGACTTCCGGCGGCAGTTCATCGTCTTCATCCTCACCGAGGTAAGCACGAATAACAGCCGGATCATTCTTGACGGCTTCCGGATTGCCATCAGCAATCTTCTTTCCGTAATCAAGGACGATCACATGATCGGAAATCTTCATGACGACGCTCATATCATGTTCGATCAACAGAAGGCCGATTCCCTGATCATCGCGGATGCTCTGTAACAGAACGTTAAGCTCCGCGGACTCACGAGGGTTAAGGCCTGCTGCCGGCTCGTCAAGACACAGCAAGGAAGGATTGACGCACATTGCACGCGCAATCTCGAGGCGACGCTGGGAGCCATAAGGCAGGTTCCCGGCATTCCAGTCAGCCTGTTCATACAGGCCAACCTTGTTAAGCCAGAACTTGGCGGTTTCAAGCGCTTCTTTCTCGGCACTGGTATAGCGACCAAGATTGAAAAGCCCTGCCAGCGAAAAGGCGGATGCCTCCATAAGCTGGTTATGTTGGGCGACAACCAGGTTTTCCAGAACGGTCATGCCCGTGAACAGGCGGATATTCTGGAAAGTACGTGCCACACCGTTGTTGCGTGGAATACGGAAACCTTCCATACGCTCCAGCAAACGCGGTCCGTCATTGGCATAAAGCGTCAGACGTCCCTCGGTCGGCACATAGAACCCGGTAAGACAGTTGAAGACCGTGGTCTTCCCTGCCCCGTTCGGGCCGATAATTGCCGTGATCTCACGCTTTCTTGCGGTGAACGAAAGATTATCAATCGCGACCAGACCGCCAAAGCGCATGGTTAGATGTTCGACTTCAAGCTGTACGTTGTCGGTCATTTGACTTCTCCGGCAACTTTTTCTTTCTTGCTCATATTCAGCAAAATGGTCGGGTCACGGAAAGACAGAAGACCGCGCGGACGCCACAACATGATGGCAACCATACCAGCTCCGAAAATCAGCATGCGATATTCGGCCAGTTCGCGGAACATTTCCGGGAAACCGATCATGACAATCGCGGCAAGAACCACCCCGATCTGACTGCCCATACCACCCAGAACAACGATGGCCAGGATCACGGCAGATTCAAGGAAGGTAAAACTTTCCGGGCTGATGAAGCCCTGACGTGTCGCAAAGAACGCGCCAGCAAAACCACCGAACATTGCACCAATCGCAAATGCCGAAAGTTTGGTATTCGTCGGGTTGATTCCCAGCGAGCGGCAGGCGATTTCGTCTTCGCGCAACGCTTCCCATGCACGACCAATCGGTAGTTTGCGAAGGCGTACGGTAACAAATGCGGTTACCAGTGCCAGCACAAGGATCAGGTAATACAGGAAGATCAGGCGATGCATCGTCGAATAGTCCAGACCGAACAATTCGTTGAATCCCATCACCCCTTCCGGCAAGCGTCGATCAAACTCGGCAAAGCCAAAGAAGCTGGGCCGGGCAATCGACGAAATACCGTCTGGTCCACGGGTCAGATCATACCAGTTGATCAGGACAACACGGATGATTTCACCGAAACCAAGCGTCACAATCGCCAGATAATCGCCACGCAGTCGCAATACCGGGAAACCAAGCACAATACCGAAACTTGCAGCAAAAATACCGGCCAGCGGCAGGCACAACCAGAAGCTCAGATCGAAATGCTGGGACAACAGTGCATAGGAATAGGCGCCGACCGCATAAAATGCGACGTAACCCAGATCAAGCAAACCGGCCAGACCGACCACGATATTCAGCCCCCAACCCAGCATGATGTAGATCATGACAAGGGTTGCGAGGTCGATAGCGGAGCGGTTTTCACCAAACAGAAACGGGAAGATAATGAAGAATACAATCCCCAATGCCCCGATCTTCTTGGTGTTGGTCCGATATGCCATCTGGATTTTTGACGAAAGCCTGGAGCCGCTTTCTTCCTCTTCGGCACCTGGCTTTTTCATGCTGAAATAGGCAATTGCAAAAACGATCGAGACGAACGCAACAGCCACAATCACGCTCGTTGCACTGCCAAACGCCATATCAAGGAAGACTGGCGAAGCCCAGCGATCATCCATTTCGCGGAAACGGACGAACATCTCGAATACCGCCACTGCGGCGGCGGTAATCAGCAAAGCCTGTCCCACACGCGAAATGTGTTCGCGGCGAAGGATCAATGCCAATCGGCCAATGATTGTCGAGATGATGGCGGTAACCACCAGATCCCAACGAACAGCCAGTTCAAGCCCGGTCGGACGGTCAACCGTCTCGACACCAAGGATCATGACCGACATCAACAGTGCAATAACAGCAAAGAACGCGAGTTCCTTGACAATTTCCGCACCGGAAATCCGTGAAGAAGTGATAAGAGCGGACATCAGACTTTCTCGACCTCCGGCTTACCAAGCAGACCCCACGGACGGAAAATCAGCACGAGAACCAGAATACTGAACGTTGCGACGTCCTTGTATTCGATCGTGAGATAACCCGACCAGAATGCTTCGATCAGACCAATCAGAAGACCACCAAGCATTGCACCCGGAAGCGATCCGATGCCCCCCAGAACGGCAGCAGTGAACGCCTTAACACCGGCAAGGAAGCCGATATAGAAGTCGATCACACCGTAATACAGGGTCACCATCATCCCCGCGACTGCGGCAAGAGCTGCCCCCATGACAAAGGTCGTGGAGATGGTGCGGTCAACGTTAACGCCAAGCAGGCCAGCCATGGTACGGTCCTGCTCACAGGCGCGCTGAGCACGACCAAGCGACGTTTTCGCAATCAGTGTCGAAAACACAGCCATCAGAACAAACGTCAAAAGGATAATGACGATCTGCATGTAGCTGAGCTGAACATTGAAATTCGGGCTTTCCATCAGGATGATGCCGCCCTCGATCAATGGCTGCATCGGTTTCACGCGCGCACCCTGCGAAATCTGAACAAAGTTCTGCAGGAAGATCGACATGCCGATGGCCGAAATCAGCGCTGCGAGCCGGAATGACCCGCGCAGCGGCCTGTATGCAATCCGTTCAACGCCCCACCCGTAGATCGAAGTGAGCACCATTGACACAAACAGCATCAAAAGAAGTGTAAGCGGAAGGATACCGCTAATCCCTGCTGCCTGACAGATCAGGAAGGTGATCAGGGAATGAAACGCGCCCAGCATATAGATTTCGCCGTGCGCAAAGTTGATCATACCGATGATGCCGTAAACCATCGTGTAGCCGATGGCGATCAAACCGTAGATGGCTCCCAGCGTCAGACCGTTGATCAATTGTTGTAAAAAATAAGCCCAATCCATTGCACAACCTTAGATTTGGCACAGACAAACGAGGTCTTCGACCGACTGGCTGAAGGTGCAAAACAAGATACAGTTGTATTGATTGGATGAGACCAAGTCTCCCCATTGCCCCCTAGCAAACCTCCGAAGCCTCCGTCTTTTTGTTATCGGGTTTTCCCCGGTTCTAGCCTTTGGACACGACCATTCTTATTGTGGTTCTTTATCCAAAAGCGCGATTAGAGCACAAACCTTAGACACATGAGGTCGAAGGCTGCAAGCGGCTTTGATAAATTGGTCAAAAACACCAAATCGTATTTCATTCTTAGAATAAAACACCAACGCCACCGAATGCACCGGCCCTTATATTGTATATTTTATCCCTTATTAAGGACGTATTCAAGTTTTTGTACCGCGACGCGCTTTAGTTGCTCCGGATTCCTTGAAACCGGCCCTGCCACGGTCACCTCGATTCCCGTTTTGCCATCAATTGCCGTGCAGCGCAGATAGCTGCCAATCTGTCGCAATTCGAAATAAACCTCGCGCGGCGCATTGCTTCTGGTTGTCATTCATCAATCCGGAAAATTCTGTTCGGCACTTTGCCCGTTAGACAGCACAAATCTAACATTAATGCAGGCCACGGTATTCATAAAAAAACAGGCCCGGTATTTGCCGGGCCTAAATGATACACCTCATAATGCCGTAGCGTTACTTGTCGCCATCCAGCATTTTGACAATAGCCGAGAAATCCATCCCGCCATTTCCGCTATTTGAATAAAGCGCATACAGGCTTTCAGCCAATGCCCCCATTGGCGTTGTTGCCCCGGCGGATGCCGCCGCCTGTTGCGCCAGCTTCAAGTCTTTCAGCATCATGTCCACCGCAAATCCCGGTTGATAGTCACGATTTGCCGGAGACGTCGGAACCGGTCCCGGCACGGGACAATAACTTGTAAGCGACCAGCACTGGCCGGACGCCTTCGATGAAATATCAAACAGCTTCTGCGCATCCAGCCCCAAACGCTTTGCAAGCATGAAGGCCTCGGATACGGCAATCATACTGACGCCAAGCACCATATTGTTGCAAATCTTTGCCGCCTGCCCGGCCCCGCTTGTGCCTGCGTGAATGATATTGCTACCCATTCCCTCAAGAACCGGTTTCGCACGATCAAAATCACCATCATCGCCACCAACCATAAAGGTCAGTGTTCCGGCAGTAGCCCCCGCAACCCCGCCAGAGATCGGCGCGTCAACAGAGCCAAGACCTTTGGCCTTCGCCAGATCGGCAGCTTTGCGTGCGGCATCAACTTCGATGGTGGAGCTATCAATCAAAAGTGTGCCCGTCCTGGCGTTGGCAATCACGCCGTCTGGTCCGTCATAAACCGACAGCACGTGCTTTCCAGCAGGAAGAACCGTGACAACGAACTCGACATCCTTTGCCGCATCGGCAACCGTCGATGCCTTGGTGGCTCCCTCTGCAACCGCCTTGCTGACCGCGGCTTCGGACAAATCAAAGACCTTGAGTGCATGCCCAGCCTTAATCAGGTTGGCCGCCATCGGCCCGCCCATATTACCCAGACCAATGAAACCGATTTTCGCCATTTGGAGTCTCCTCTGATCTCTCGATTACGAGATTATCTTTTGATTTGTTGATGTTACAGAACTGTTCAGAACTGCAGTTTTAGCTCTTTATCTTCGGGTAAAAGGTCAAAATATGCTGCGACCTCGCGAGGATCGACTTGCCCGATATCGGCATGTTGCCATTTTGGACTGTGATCCTTGTCGACGATCACGGCACGAACCCCTTCAAACAAATCTGGTTTGCGAACGGTCCGTTGCGATAGACGGAACTCCATCATCAGGTCCTGCGCAAGTGTCATATCGCGCGCTTGACGGATTTGATCAAAGGTAACAGCAACTGCTATCGGTGATTTGGTGCGCAATATTTTGGCCGTTTCCCGTGCAAAGTCTGACCGAGATGTATCAAGTCGGGCAAAAACGTCGCTAACCGTTTCGCTGCCAAACAAGTCATCGACTTCACTCCGAACCGATCCAAGAATGCCGGCACCATCATCAGAATGATGTTCATCCAGAATCCGTTGAACGGCCACGAAGTCATCGCCGCCTTCCGAAATCTTTGCCAGTTCACCTTTCAAGGACGCGATATTTTCACTTTGCGTTCGGTGCGTAGCCAAACCCGCATAAATGCAATCTGCCGCTTTGATCCGCGCGCCCGTCAGGCCAAGATACATTCCGACTTCGCCGGGACAGCGCGAAAGGAAGTACCCGCCGCCAACATCGGGAAAGAACCCGATCCCAGTCTCAGGCATTGCAAACAGGGTGCGCTCGGTCACCACTCGGAAACGGCCGTTCACGGAAACGCCGACACCTCCCCCCATCGTAATGCCGTCCATCAAGGCAACATACGGCTTGGGATAATTTGCAATGTAATGGTTAAGGCGATATTCCCGCCGATAAAAGGCATCAAGAAGTTCTTCGTCGTCGCGCTGCCGCGCGTCATAAAGCCCCCGTATATCGCCCCCGGCACAGAATGCCTTTTCGCCAGCGCCCTCAATTACAACGACAGCAACCGTCGGGTCCGTCTCCCACGCGCGAAGTTTGGCTGTGATCGCATC
Organism: Thalassospira xiamenensis M-5 = DSM 17429; assembly: GCF_000300235.2. Classification (NCBI taxonomy): domain Bacteria; kingdom Pseudomonadati; phylum Pseudomonadota; class Alphaproteobacteria; order Rhodospirillales; family Thalassospiraceae; genus Thalassospira; species Thalassospira xiamenensis. Next base: position 2,156,380 of record NZ_CP004388.1, read on the forward strand.
AACCATCGGCAGATCAAGAGCATTCAATGCCTTGGGCCGGTTTAACAAGATATGACCGATGGCCCCGTCCTTCGAGAAAACGACGGATGCCTCATTGTCATGCGATGAACTTGTCGCGTTTTCGCTGCTCATAAATCAATCCTTTAGCGCGGCACGAGAGATGATCAGGCGCATGATTTCGTTGGTACCTTCCAGAATCTGGTGAACCCGAAGGTCGCGCAGAAGCCTTTCGACCGGGTATTCGCGGATATAACCATATCCACCATGAAGCTGTAGCGCTTCATTACATACCCTGAACCCGATATCCGTGCCGAAACGTTTCGCCATTGCACAAAACTGTGTGGCGTCCGGTGTCTTGTGATCCAGTTTCCAGGCCGCTTTGTGCAGCATCAGCCGTGCCGCTTCGAGCTCTGTCACCATGTCGGCATATTTGAACTGCAATGCCTGAAACTGATCAAGGGTTTTGCCAAATTGCTTGCGAACCTTGATATGGTCGCGCGCATGCTCCATTGCGGCCCGCGCACCACCGATGGAGCATGCCGAGATATTAAGTCTGCCGCCATCAAGACCCATCATGGCAAACTTGAAACCTTCGCCCTCTTCTCCCAACCGGTTTTCCACCGGAATTTTGCAATTGCTGAAAATGACGGCTGATGTCGGCTGACTGTTCCATCCCATCTTTTCTTCCAGCTTGCCAAATGACAGGCCTTCGGCATCTTTTGGAACGATAAAGGTCGATATTCCCTTCGGGCTGTCATCGCCGGTTCGCGCCATGACAATGTAAACATCACTGCGCGATCCCCCGGAAATAAAAGCCTTTTCGCCATTAAGGATGTAATGCGCACCGTCGCGCGCAGCACGCGTACGCAACGAACCTGCATCTGATCCCGCTCCCGGTTCCGTCAGGCAATAGCTGGCGAAATGTTCCATGGTAACGAGTTTTGGAAGATATTTTTGCCGCTGGTCTTCATTCCCGAAACGGTCAATCATCCAGCATGCCATATTGTGGATCGAGATATATGCCGCCGTTGACGGGCACGCGCTTGCCAGTTCTTCGAAAATCACGGCAGCGTCCAAGCGACCAAGGCCCGATCCCCCGACATCTTCGCGCGTGTATATAGCAGCAAAGCCAAGTTCGGCTGCCTTACGCAGGGTTTCTTCAGGGAAGATATGCTTTGCATCCCACTCGCCCGCATGCGGTGCCATTTCGTTTTGTGCGAAATCGCGGGCTGCCTGTGCAAATGCCTGCTGGTCTTCAGACAGGTTGAATTCCATTGGATCGCCACCTCTGAATGTTTTGGTATTTTCCCTTTACGTAAACGTGAATTCGGTTCTTTGTCAATTCATTCGGTATAACAGTACCGAATTATGTGAATAATTTCGCCTCCGACAGTTTCAGGGGCGAATTTGCGAATTTTTGTTCCAATTTCTTGTCGGCTCGCAGCGAATATGCATTACTCCGGTGAAACCAATGCAACTTAAAAATCAGGGGAAACGACATGTCAGATTCCACGAAACCGGAAACTATTGTTCTACACGCCGGATACCGCGCAGACCCGGCAACCGGATCGGTTGCCGTACCGCTTTATCAGACGACGAGCTACCAATTCCGCGATACCCAACACGCGGCCGATCTTTTCGCGCTGAAAGAACTGGGTAACATCTATACCCGCCTGATGAACCCGACCAACGATGTGCTCGAACAGCGAATTGCTGCACTTGAGGGTGGCGCAGCAGCCGTTGCCGTCGGCTCTGGTCAGGCTGCATCAACCTTTTCCGTTCTCAATATCGCCCAGGCGGGTGACAATATTGTAAGTTCCACAGACCTTTACGGCGGTACTTGGAACCTTTTTGCCAATACATTCAAACAGATGGGTATCGAAGTTCGCTTTGCAGATCCATCTGACCCGGAAAACTTCCGGCGTCTGACGGATGACAAAACGCGCGCCTATTACGCCGAAACCCTGCCAAACCCTAAACTTCAGGTCTTTCCGATCAGGGAAGTCGCCAATATTGGTGACGAGCTTGGCATCCCGTTGATTATGGACAACACCGCCGCACCGGTGCTGTGCCGCCCCATCGATCATGGCGCGACGATTGTCATGTATTCGACCACCAAGTTTATCGCTGGCCACGGTACGTCTGTCGGCGGGATTGTCGTCGATTCCGGCAAGTTTGACTGGGAAAAGCATGTCAAACGCTTCCCGTTACTGAATGAACCGGATCCCAGCTATCACGGTGCGGTCTGGACGCAGGCCGTCAAACCGATTGGCCCGGTTGCTTATGCGATCAAACTGCGCTGCACATTGCTGCGCGACGTTGGCGCGGCCGCCTCGCCTTTCAACTCGTTCCAGACCATTCAGGGCATGGAAACACTGCCGCTGCGCATGGAACGTCACTGCGAAAACAGCGCCAAAGTTGCCGACTTCCTGTCGTCCCATCCCAAGGTTTCCAAGGTGATTTATCCCGGAAAACAGGATGGCGAAAGCCGCCGCCGTGCCGATACTTACCTTAAGGGCGGGTACGGATCGCTTATGGGGTTTGAGCTTGCAGGCGGCAAAGCAGCCGGCGAGAAATTCATCAACAGCCTTGGCCTGTTTTATCATGTCGCCAATATCGGTGACACAAGATCGCTTGCCATCCATCCGGCCACGACAACGCACAGCCAGCTTTCCGAACAGGATCGCCTTTCATCTGGCGTGACGGACGGTTATGTCCGCCTGTCGATCGGTATCGAACATATTGATGACATTCTTGCCGATTTGAAACAGGCACTGGACAAAGCCTGATCCATCATATCGTTGAATATGATACCGGCCCTGTTTGTGCGGGGCCGGTTTTTTATTGACCATTTTTTCGATCAAAGGTAAACGCGCATTATCGGCAAAACAGGCAAAACAGGCAAATCGATGTCGAGTGTCAATTCGCGCCAGCGTGAAATCGAAAAACTGCTTCACAGCCAGGGCACAGTTCATATTCATGACCTGTCTGCACTTTTTCATGCGTCCCTTGATACCATTCGACGCGACCTGCGTCAGATGGAGGATGCCGGGGTCCTGCGGCGTATTCATGGGGGTGCCACATTACCAAGCACTGCCCGCGAAGGATTCCATGACCGCGCACAGGATTTAAAGCCGGAACGCTCCGAAATCGCCCGCAAGGTCGCCCATGATCTCGTTCCGGATCATGGCGTGGTCTTTTTTGATAGCGGCACGACCATCTATGAAGTCGCCCGGAATCTGAAACCGTCATTTTCCGGTACTGTGATCACGGTCAATCCCCTGATTGCCGTTGAACTGGCCAATCATTCGAATGCGAATATCATCATGATTGGCGGCATGGTTCTGAAACGTGATCTGGCGATCTGTGGACCGACGGCCATTGATGAAATACGCAACTACAATGCCGATCTTGTGCTGCTGGGCACCTGTGCCCTTCATCCAGAACTGGGTTTGACCACCAGCACAGCCGAAGAACGCGCCACCAAGGCAGCGATGCTGGCACAGTCTGCCGAAGCCATTGCCGTCACGACTGCCGACAAACTCGAAACCAGCTTGCCATTCAGGGTCTGTGACCTTGATGCGATTTCGCATCTGGTCACGGGCAGGAAACTATCAAGCGGATATCTGAACAACTATGCCGAACGCGGGATCAATGTGATCCTTGCCTGACGGAGGCGGAGCCCCGAATGCCTATCTCCAACCAGATTGCCCATAACAGAATCCGTGCCATTTTCTTTTTGCATGGTGCCGCCTTTTCAAGCTGGGTCCCGCATATTCCGCTGGTGCAAGAACGCCTTGGTTTTGGTCATGATGACCTTGGCGCCATCTTGCTGGCTGCCGCGGTTGGCGTTCTTGCCGTCATGCCAGTTGCCGGTCGGCTTTCGGACAAGTTTGGCAGCGAACGGGTCGCACGCTATTCCGGGGTGGCTTATTTCATTTCCGTTGGCATTCCGGTCTTCATGCCAAGCTTCATGTCGATTGCAATTGCCATGTTCGCACTTGGCTTTTTTGGAGCCTTCCTTGATATATCAATGAATGCCAATGGCCTGAATGTTGAACGGGCCAAGAAACGCAGCGTCATGTCCGGCCTGCATGGTTTCTGGAGCCTCGGGGGCTTTGCCGGTGCGGGCACGACAGCGGCATGGTTTGCCCTGCCCTTGCCGGTTGAATGGCACCTTCCCGTCATGCTGACCCTATTTCTGATTTTGCATCTGGTCCTTCAACGTCAATTGCTGCCAGATGCTGCCGTTCCCCATCCCGCCCAAACGCATGACGGATCATCTGCCAAACAGCGCGCGATGTTTCTGACCCTGCTGCCATTTGGGGCCTGTGCCTTCATCGGCCAGTTTGGCGAGGGCGTGATTACCGACTGGGCGACGGTTCTGATGAATACAGAACTCAATTCCGGCCCGACGATGGCGGCCGTGGGCTTTGCCTGCTATTCGGCGACCATGGCCATTACCCGCCTGTCGGGAGACTGGCTGGTTACGAAATTTGGCCGCCCGCAAATCCTGCTGTCCAGTTCGGCATGCGCATCCTTTGGCCTGTTTGTGCTGGCACTTGCGCCGCACTACGTCGTTGCCTGGATCGGGTGTGCCATCGCCGGGATTGGACTGGCCGTCATCCTGCCGCTTCTGATTTCTGCTGCGGCGGAGGCAAGTGGCAGAAGCGGCGGTGCGGTCGTTTCAACCATTGCGGCAACCGGTTACACCGCCTTGATGGCCGGGCCACCGGCTATTGGGGCGATTGGTCAACAGCTTGGACTGGTTACGGCTTTTGTCCTGACAGCAAGTTTTCTGGCCTTGATCATACCGGTTTATATGCTGACCATGCGTAAACGCCTTTATCGCGCCAGCAATAGTTGATCCGCCGTCAATTCTGTCCCATAAATTGTCACCTCATTTCTGAATTCAGAATGCCGCCCCACTGACAAGAGAACAGATCATGGCCAAAACAGTCACCTATGGCACTTTCCCGCGCACCCGCCTTCGCCGGACCCGCATGAGCGACTGGTCGCGTCGCATGGTGGCGGAAACCCGATTGACCGCACATGATCTGATCCTGCCGGTGTTTGTGATTGACGGCAAAAACGAACGGACACCGATCCCATCAATGCCCGGTGTCGAACGACAAAGCGTTGACGTGCTTGTTGAAACGGCAAAACATGCGCAAAAGCTTGGCATACCTGCCCTTGCGCTTTTCCCGTATATTGATGCCAGCCTCAAAACCAAGGATGCGCGCGAAGCATATAATCCCGACAATGTGGTTTGCCGTGCGACAAAGGCGATCAAAGACGCCTGCCCCAATCTTGGTGTCATTACCGACGTTGCCCTTGATCCGTTCAATGCGGATGGTCAGGACGGGATCGTGATTAACGGTGAAATCCTTAATGACGAAACGACCGAGGCCCTTGTGCGCCAGGCACTGGTTCAGGCACAGGCCGGATGCGATGTCGTCGCCCCGTCCGACATGATGGATGGCCGTATCGGTGCCATTCGTGATGTTCTGGAATCCGAAGGGCTTAAAAAGGTCCAGATCATGGCCTATGCGGCAAAGTACGCCTCGTCCTTCTATGGCCCGTTCCGCGATGCAATCGGATCGGCTTCTGCCTTGGGCAAGGCGGACAAGAAAACCTACCAGCTTGACCCCGCCAATAGCAGCGAAGCGATGCGCGAAGTTGCCTATGATCTTGAGGAAGGTGCCGACTCCGTCATTGTGAAACCCGGCCTGCCATATCTTGACGTTCTGTATCGGGTGCGTGAGGAATTTGGCGTCCCTGTTTTCGCCTATCAGGTATCGGGTGAATACGCAATGTTGCGGGCTGCGGCCCAGAATGGCTGGCTTGATTATCTTGGCTGCGCCATTGAAACGCTATCCTGTTTCAAACGTGCCGGCGCGTCAGGAATCCTGACATACAGTGCAATTGACGTTGCCGAGGCCATTTAACAAGGAAACTTTTTTCGTTTTTCTGGAAGAAAGTTCTTGATTTGTTCTTTGTGTTGTGGCATAAAGACAAAGTCAACAGGACAAATGGGTCCGGAGACAAAACCCGCAAAGCGTGATTCGCTTTTGCGGGTTTTTGCGTTTCGGGCGGCAAAAATGGGAATGGGATGATGATGAAGCAGCTATCTGATCGTCTGAAAGGACGACGGCGGTATCGCCAAATGGGCATCACTGGCGCATGGAAAAGTCATTACGGCGGTGGTGCGTTTGGGCCGTGAGGCCGAGGGAAATTTACGAAAACTGTGGTTTATCATGACGGGAGAGATGCGCCCTTGGGCAAGGGTGTTTGTTCGGGGCAGCGAGAGCCGGGCTGAGGTCAGCCCATCCCGCCGCTACCCAACAGGTCGGTGAAGTCTGGCAATGCCGAGGATCAGCAGGCCCGAATTGCGTCTGCATTGGATCGGCTGGCTGAATTGGTAGGCTTGGCGATGGGGCCGATGGATCATTCGGAGATGCCGAAAGGCTGGTCACCAATGGCGGGATTTGTGCCTGCCCTGCGACAATGCCTTCGTCCTAGGGGCGAGGTGCGCTTGCAGTGTCCAACGAAAGCCCGAGGCGTTTGTTCGGGGCAACAGGAACTGGGGCGTGGTCGGTCTGGTGCAATCCAGTTCTGTCCAGCCTACCCGGTCGGTAGCGTTTGGCGATGCCGAGGGGTAGCGGGATCGATTGCCAGTGGGCCGAAGGAGCGTTCGAAGATGCCGAAAGGCTGGTCATCGAGGGCGGGAGGTGTGCCTGCCGTGCGACAACGCTGTTGCGTTTGGGGTGAGGTGCGTTTTGGCGCAACCGAGAGCCACGGGCGTTTGTCCGGGGCGCGGTTCTTCCGGTCGGTGGCGTTTGTCGATGCAAAGGGCAGCAGGGTTGAATTGGCTTGGCGATTGATCAAAATCGTCATTCCGGGCGAAGCGCAGCGCAGACCCGGAATCCATGCCCTTTGAAAGAGGCTGGATTCCCGCCGTTGCGGGAATGACCATCTGGTTAGGAGTGCCTTGTCAGCGGTCTGAGGCCCGTTTGGCGGGCCGTTCTTACCGGGCCGTTTGACCCATTCTCAGGCGCAACAGGCTTCATTTTCTGCATCTGGCACGGCAAGACCATGACCGATGGCGCGCGCACAAAAATGCGGACGCAGACCCGACTTTTCAAACAGGCTTTCGATATCGTCCTGACCATCGAGGAATCCCCCCTGATGCACCAGAAGTGTCTTGATGCCGGCTGCCAGCCCGCCCAGCACATCGGTATGGATTGTATCACCCACCATCAGGACCCGATCCCGGCTGATATCGGGATGACGGTGCAGGACTTCATCAAACACGTGACCGTAGGGCTTGCCGACGCAATCAGGTATTACATTGCAACGATCCGCTGCCTTATGGGCGAAATATCCGGACTCAACCGACAGGAATGCCCCCATCGGCGCGCAGATATCGGGATTGCCGACCAGAATGGGGCGCGGATTGGCGGCAAGGCTTTCTTCCAGATGATTCTGCTGGATATCGGACCAGTTTTCAGAATCAATAAGAACAAAGCCATCAACCGCATCATAAAGCGCGCGATCCGCGCCAAGCGGTTCCACCCTGCCCGGCAGGATATCAAATGGCCAGTGGCCAGGTGCCATGGCCCCCCAATGGGACAGATCCCTGTAGGTTTCCATCATCGGGGCCACGAATTGCTGGCTGCTGATCAGGTTTGTCGTGTTGAAATCGAACCCGCGCCCGCGATGCCGTGCAAGGATTGCCTCGGCTGAACTCGATGCATCATTGGTGACAACGGCAAGTTTCTTTCCCGATTTCTGAAGGGTTGCAACGGCTTCAACCGCGCCGGGAATGGCTTGCGGCCCGCTGTTGAGCACACCAAAAGCATCGAACACGATCAGATCAAATTGGTCCGCGATTTCCAGAAGGTTTCCAACATACTGTGTTTTTGCAGGAACAGATGCCGGATCAACCTGCGGCAAACGCGGCGCATATTGCAGATAAGCGGCGATTGCCTGCTCAAAGCTGAGCTTCGGGCGGTTGATACTCATCTGTCCGTGTCTCCTGTCCGATAGAAAGCCATCCGTGAATTCGCCTGAAGGCATCAATCCGGATATGTTCGTATGAAAATCGCGATTGCTGTTGTAGCGGTTCCGCTTTCAATTGGAAAGCGATTGGTAATTTAATTAGCTATGCGCTGAAAACATAGCAATAAACAACGAAGCAAATCTGTATTATGACGTTATTTAAGCGTTTTCGTTGCAAAAACATGACTTTCTGCGCTTTCCAGCCTCCAGCCATGCAAAAAATGCATTGGATTTCACAATCAACCGGGCGTAGTTTGCACTCACGAAATAAAAACGATGTATCGACTGGCTGATGCGAAAAAATGCAGATGATCATTCGGTACATATCAAGCAGACCGACACGTCAAACCAGTTAACTATTCCTTAATGGAATATCTTCGGTGAGCACATGCCGGTTATCTGAATGACAGTGCCAATTTGAAATTGGCCGGTTTGAAATAGGTGATGAAATGATCGTAACCAAGATTTTTGCTTTCCTGCGCGCCCTTCGTGTTCAGTACCAGACCCAGACTGCGCTCCGTAAACTTGATGCACGTGAGCTGGCAGATATCGGCCTGAACCGTGACATGATTGACGATGTCGCACATCGCGTTGCTTTCGGTCGCTAAGCCAGACCGTAGCCGTCCAAAGAAAAGCCCCGGCATTGATTGCCGGGGCTTTTCTTGTTTTCGGGATAATGTGCTGACGGGGCAAGCTGTCCCTCGCCCCGTTGTAGCGCCCCGTTCTAGTTGGCAAATACCGCGCTATAATCCTCGCGCAGGATATTCTTCTGTACTTTTCCCATCGCATTACGCGGAAGTTCGGACACGAAGAAAACGCGCTTGGGCACTTTGAAATTGGCAAGCTGCCCCTTGATCGCATTGACCACGTCATCTTCGGACAGTTTATCGCTACTGCGGACAATAACGGCGACAACCGCCTCGCCGAAATCCGGATGCGCGACACCGATCACGGCACTTTCGACAACACCATCCATCTTGTCGATGACCGTTTCGATTTCTTTGGGATAAACGTTAAACCCGCCGGAAATCACAAGATCCTTGGCGCGGCCGACAATATGGACATAACCCTTGGCATCGATTTTCGCGATGTCACCGGTAATGAAGAACCCGTCTTCACGGAATTCCTCGGCCGTCTTTTCCGGCATTTGCCAGTATCCGGCAAAAACGTTCGGCCCGCGTGCCTCCAGAACGCCGATCTCGTCGGTTCCAAGCACATTCCCCTTATCGTCACAGACCCGGACTTTCACATCCGGCAGGGCCGGGCCGACCGTATGGACGATCCGTTCCCCATTGAGCGGGTTGGACGTTGCCATTCCCATTTCAGTCATGCCGTAACGTTCCAGCAACGCCTTGCCGGTCCGTTCCCTGAAAGCGACAAATGTTTCGGGCAGCAAGGGTGCCGATCCTGAAATGAACAGCCGCATGCCCGAGGTCACATCGGCATCGAAGTCATCATCGGATAACAGCCGGACATAGAATGTCGGCACGCCCATCATGACGGTACTGCGCGGCAACAGCGCCATGACCTGATCGCGATCAAACTTCGGCAGGAAGAACATTCTCGATCCCGACAGCATCACGCAATGACACGCAATGAAAAGCCCGTGCGTATGGAAAATCGGAAGCGCATGTAAAAGAACATCGTCCGGGCCAAAGCCCCAAAGCTTTTCCAGGGTCGCGGCATTTGACCATAAATTGGTCTGGGTCATCATGGCGCCCTTTGGCTTGCCCGTCGTGCCGGATGTATAAAGAATGGCAGCAAGTTCATCATCGGCACAGGCAACCGGGGTAAATTCGGCGGGGAAATCCGCCGCCTGATGGATCAGCGTTCCCTCGCCCGACGTGCCAAGTGTTAGAACCTTTTCAACGCCCTGTGCGTCGGCAATTGCCGTTACTTCATCTTCGCGGTGTGGCTGGCAGACAAAAACAATAGGTGCCGCATTCCCCATGAAATAGGCAAGTTCACCTGCCTGATACGCGGTATTCAGCGGCAGATAGACCAGACCTGCGCGGATACAACCCAAATAAAGGAACAAGGCTTCGGGGGATTTATCGACCTGAACAGCGACGCGATCACCTTTTTTGGCACCAAGGGCTGTTAACAGCCCCGCAATACGTGCGGACGCAGCATCGGCATCACCGTAACTGTATGTTGTGCCCTCTGCCGTTTCGATCAGGACCTTGGACAGGTCGGATGGAAATCGGCTTCGTATGCGCATGAAAAGGCTGTTGGTCACGGCGTATCTTCCCTGTTTCAGATCTTGTGCCGGGCATTCATGCTGCCCGGTGTCATACCGGGCAGCATAGTGCACACAAGAATATCCGCAAACAAGTACTGTTTTACCGCTATGGCCGGTTTTGCCTAGCCGACCTGCGGAAATTCGCCATCAATGAACGGGAATGTTTCGCCAACCGTCACCAGTAATTCCGGGTAAAAACCGTTGAAATGGGTGGCCAGCGCGTTGCTGTAGGCACCGATATGACCAAACTCGATCCAGTCCCCTTCGCGGATGTCCGCAGGCAGGGTTACCGTTGCCGGAAGCACATCCATATTGTCGCAGGTCGGGCCATAGATCGTGAAGTCGAGGGTATCGGTTTCGTTGAAATCGCCGCCGATCCGCATCGGTCGCACCGGGAAACGCAACTGCCCGGTGACCGCCTCGGAAAGGCTGCCATAGACACCGTCATTGATGAAGAGCTGGTCCTCTTTACGCAGATGCACCTGCGTGATCAGCGACACGCCACTCGACACAAGGGCGCGGCCCGGTTCGCACATAAAGGTGGTATCGGGCAGGCCAAGCCAGCGAATGCAGTCCTTGATTTCCTCCATGAAGACCTCAAGCCCCGGTGCGCGCTGGTTCATATATTGACCGGGGAACCCGCCGCCAACATCAATATAACGGACTTTGACCCCTGAAAAATCGACAACCTGCCGGATCAGTTCAACAGCAATGCGATACCCGTTCGGGGTTGTGCATTGCGACCCGACATGGAAACAAAGCCCGGCGGTATAACCATATCCATCAACCTTTTTCAAAAGTTCCGATGCCGTCATCGGACGTGCGCCGAACTTTGCCGAAAGGTTATAGGCGGCCCCTGCCGGCGGCGTTGCCAGACGGACATGGATAACCAGATCGGTCTCGCCGTCGGTTTCGGCGCGGACTTTTTCAAGTTCATCCTCGGTATCGATCACGTAATGCTTCACACCGAAAACACGGTGCGCACTGCGAATGGCATCCCGGCTTTTGACAGGATGCATGAAATAGACGTTCATGCCGGGAAACTGGCGACGGACAAGGGCAATTTCCTCTGGAGATGCGGTATCGAAATGACGAACACCGCCTTCGTGCAGGTAGCGCATGATTTCCGGATGCGGATTGCATTTGACCGCATAAAGGACATTGCCGGGAAACATATCGACAAACCGTTTGGCCGATTCACGCAGGATGTCGGGCCGAAGGCAATAAACCGGATAAGAAGGCTTAAGTTCACGAACAACATCAAACGTCGTATCGAAATGGCGCGGCATGGGTATCCCCTTGTCCTTACGGAATTGTATCTGTGGCGCATTCACAATTCGAAATGCAGCCCGCGTTTAAGTAACCCTATCAACCCTGCCCCTGACTGTCATGCCTAACATGGTGAAAGGACCTTGCCTTTCCGGTATCGGATCGATAAATTGGTAAACCAATACCGAATAACCGTTTATTTTGCGACGCAGCCGGAAAACGGGCGCGCAGCTATATGACAGGGAGCCTGAAATGTCTATCGAACCCGTGCTTGATCCCCACAAACTGGTCAAGGAACTTGATGGCCGTCACCTGATCGGCGGGGAACTTGTACCGGCCAGAAATGGCAGAAATTTTGACGTGCTGAACCCGGCAACCGGCAAGGTTATTGCGCAGGCTGCCGAAGGTGACGCCGATGACGTCGATTTCGCGGTTTCGGTGGCAAAGAAGGCCCAGAAGGATTGGGCAAACCGCCCTGCCCGCGAACGCGGCAAGCTGGTGGCGGAATGCGGACGTATCCTGATGCAGCATGTTGAGGAACTCGGCCGGATGGTGGCCCTTGAGTCCGGCAAGGCGTTGCGGACGGAAAGCCGGGTCGAGGCATCGGTCCTGGCCGACATGTTCACCTTCTTTGGCGGGCTTGCCTCGGAACTGAAGGGTGAAACCATTCCGTTCAACCCGAACATGATGACCCTGACAACGCGTGAACCGGTTGGCGTTGTCGGTGCGATCATTCCGTGGAACGTGCCGTTGCTCCTGATGGCGATAAAGGTTGCCCCGGCCTTGGTGGCGGGCAATACCGTTGTTGTCAAATCGGCGGAAGACACCCCCTTTACCGTCCTTCGTGTCTGCCAGATCATGCAGCAGATTCTGCCAAAGGGTGTTCTGAATATCCTTTCCGGCTTTGGTCCGGGATGTGGCGGCCCGCTGGTGGCGCACAAGGATGTCAAAAAGGTTTCCTTCACCGGATCGGTCGAAACCGGTCGCACGGTTTACCGGGCAGCGGCGGAAAAACTGATCCCGGTCACGCTGGAACTGGGTGGCAAATCGCCGATGATCGTGATGGATGATGCGGATCTGGACAAGGCCATTGCCGGGGCAATTGGCGGCATGCGCTTTACCCGTCAGGGCCAGAGCTGCACGGCATCGTCGCGCATTCTGGTACATGAAAGCCTGCATGACGAGTTTGTTAATCGCCTTCTGGCCAAGGTCAACACCCTTAAAATGGGTGATCCATTGGACGAGGAAACCGATATCGGCACCATCATCAATCGCAAACAGCGCGACAAGGTGTGCGGTTATATCGAGATCGGCGAGGAAGAAGGTGCGACCAAAAATGAACTCAGCGCCCTTCCGACCGATCCGGCACTTGCGGACGGCATGTTTGTCCGTCCGGTTGTCTTTACCAATGTCAAACCCGATGCGCGGATTGCCCGCGAAGAAATTTTTGGCCCTGTTGCCTGTGTGTTCAGGTTCAAAACCTTTGACGAGGCGATCGAGCTTGCCAATGACAGCGACTTTGGCCTGGCCGCAACCGTCTGGACCAAGGACCTTAAAACCGCACTGACGGCGACCAAACGGCTCGAAGCGGGCTTTGTTCAGGTCAACCAGAACCTTGTCGTGCAGCCAAACCTGTCATATGGCGGCGTCAAGCTTTCGGGTCTTGGCAAGGAGGCATCGCTTGAAAGCATGCTTGAACATTTCACGCACAAGAAAACCATCATCATGAATATGGAATAACCCTGCCTGCGTTCCCAAACCGGCCGGGTTGCAAATGTTGCAACCCGGCCTTTTTGTTTGCAAACTTGACCTTGCGCGCCTAATCCGCAAAGCTGCATCACGATTACCGACCCATAACCCGGAAAGAACATGGCTATGTCTGCTTGCCTTGACATCCTCGCATCGCATCCCCGTCCGACGCTTCGTGCCGGTGCGATGGCCATGATTATCGGGATTTCCGCCCTGCGAATGTGATCCCTGTCATCCGCGGATGACAGGCTTGGTTAAACATCCGAATTTTGCCCACACATGATAAAATGCCAGCACATCACGTAAAGTGCGGCTGGCCGCAGGAGTATGGAAATGACCGTTTCCTATCACGACATCGTACGCGCATCCGGCTTGCTTGAAGGCATCGTCAGCAAAACACCATTGGTAAAATCACAAACACTTTCAAATATTTGCGAGGCCGAAGTTCACCTGAAACTTGAAAACCTGCAATATACGGCCTCCTTCAAGGAACGCGGCGCTTATATCAAACTTGCCAGCCTCACCCCCGAGGAACGCGCGAAGGGTGTCATTGCCGTATCGGCAGGCAACCATGCGCAAGGTGTGGCCTATAACGCCAAACGACTTGGCATTCCGGCAACCATTGTCATGCCGAAAAACACGCCCTTTACCAAAGTCCGTCACACCCGTTCACACGGGGCGGAAGTTGTCCTTGAAGGCAGTGTTTTCGCCGAAAGCCTTGAATCCGCATCGAAAATTCAGGAAGAACGCGGCCTGACCTTTGTTCACCCGTTCGATGATCCGCATATCATTGCCGGTCAGGGTACTGTCGGGCTTGAAATCCTTAATGATGGGGCGGACATCGACACCATTATCGTCCCCATTGGCGGCGGCGGTCTTGCGGCCGGTATTGTTACGGCCATCAAGGCCCGACGCCCGGATATCGAGGTGATTGGTGTCGAGACCAAGCTTTATCCTTCCATGTATGAAGGCATCAAAGGCCTGCCGCTTTCGGGCGGTGGTGTCACGATTGCCGAAGGCATTGCGGTCAAGCAGCCCGGTGGCCTTACCTTGGAGATTTGCAAGGAAAAGCTTGATGATGTGCTGCTGGTCGAGGAAAGCTCGATCGAGCGCGCCATCCAGATGCTGATCGAGATCGAGAAGACGGTTGTCGAGGGTGCTGGTGCGGCCCCTCTTGCGGCCCTGCTTGACCATCATGACCGTTTCAAGGGCAAGAAGGTCTGCATGATTGTCAGTGGCGGCAACATCGATACCCGTCTTCTCGCACAGGTTCTGATGCGCGGCATGGCGCGCGAAGGCCGCCTTGTCCGTGTGCGTATCGAAATTCCTGATGTTCCGGGCGCACTTGCAACCATCAGCGCGCTGATCGGCGACGCCGAAGCCAACATCATCGAAGTGTATCACCAGCGTCACTTCTATGATGTGCCGGCAAAGCAGACCGACGTCGACATGGTGCTGGAAGTCAGAGACACCTCGCACGCGGAACAGGTGATTACAAAACTGACCGGTGCCGGATTTGGCAGCCGCCTTCTGGGCAACACATCGCTCGACTGAAATTACAAGGGCCAGCGACAATGCCGCTGGCCCTTTGCTCATTTACCAAGGGAGCGATAACGGCCACCATAATAAAGCAGAGGATCACCGGTATTCCCCAGCGAGATATCCTGCACATCCCCCACGATGATGCTGTGATCTCCGCCATCGTGAATTGCATGTCGTTTGCAGGAAAATGTCGCAAGATTACCGATCAGCTTTGGCACACCATGGCAATCATCTTCGAAAACAAGGTCTTCCCAACGGTCGTGAACCGGTGATGAAAACAGGTCAGACAGGTCGCGTTGATCCCGATTAAGGATATTGATGCAAAAACGGTCACACTCACCTGCAAACAATGAATGTGTGGCCGCGCGCTGGTCTACTGAAAAAAGGACCAGAGCCGGATCGAGCGACACCGACGCAAACGAATTGATCGTAATGCCTGCTTTTGCGCCATTATTCGCCCGTGCCGTAACAACCGCAACACCGGTTGCAAATTGCCCCAGACAGTCCCGAAAATCGCGCGATGAAAATGACATATTGAAGAATGCTCTTGCTGATAAAACCTATTGGACATGCCCTGCGTACAGGATCAGGGAAAATGGCGGGAAAAACTTGTGCTGTCAAACCCCACGCGTCAGCGTTTTAAACGCTATATTAATAAGATTAAAAGTTAATATGAATCATATAAATACAAGCGCTGCGACCCTAACACTCCGGCTTCCCGGAAGGCTGTCCATGATGAGGAATTTACGGTTGCGGCGTATTTTGGGGTTAATGGGGACTGCATAATGTTTCTGATTATCGGTTACGTCATAGTACTCGGCTCGGTACTTGGCGGGTATTTGCCTCACGGGTCATTTAGCATTCTCGTTCAACCTCTTGAAGTTCTGATTATTTTCGGGGCTGCGTTTGGTGCATTTCTGACAGCCAATCCGTTAAGCGTTGTCAAACGATCCTTCAGCTATACCCTGCGTGCCATGAAAGGCCCCAAGAAGAAAGCTTCCTATCTTGAGCTTTTGACCTGCCTTTATGCGGTTTTTCGTCTCGCCAAATCAAAGGGCGATCTGGCGCTTGAAAGCCATGTGGAAAACCCCGAAAGCTCAAGCCTTTTCGCAAACTTTCCGGGCGTCACCAAAGACCATCACGCCCTTGAGTTCATGTGTGATTATCTTCGGTTGCTGACCCTTGGCACCACCAATGCGTACGAACTCGAAGCCGTGATAGATCAGGAACTGGAAACCCATCACGAGGAAGAACACGCGGTTTCCGATGCGGTTCAAACAGTTGGCGACGGTCTTCCCGCGCTGGGTATTGTCGCGGCCGTTCTGGGGGTTATTGTCACCATGAGCTCCGTGACGGAACCGCCTGAAATTCTGGGCGGCCTGATTGCGGCAGCACTGGTCGGGACATTCCTTGGTATTCTTGGTGCTTATGGTTTTGTCGCACCGACGGCATCCATCATCAAGAAAACCGTTGATGCCGACGCGAAATACTACAGCTGCATAAAGGCGGCACTTATCGGACACATGCAGGGGTATGCGCCGCAGGTTTCGGTAGAATTTGCACGAAAAACCCTGCCACATGATCTTCGGCCAAGCTTCAAGGAACTTGACGAAGCTTTGCAAAATGCACCAACCGCTTGATTTTTGAATAATCCATTTCCGGTTTAGAGAAAAACGCGACGCATGCCTGATATCGTTATAAAGAAAATCAAGAAAGGCGGTCACGGCCACCATGGTGGTGCATGGAAGGTTGCGTATGCCGACTTTGTGACAGCAATGATGGCGTTCTTCCTGCTGCTTTGGCTGCTTAGCAGTGCCACTGAAGAACAGCTACAGGGCGTGTCGAACTATTTCACCCCGGAAACGATTTCTCAAAGCGAGTCCGGTTCCGGCGGCATTCTGGGTGGCCAAAGCCTTGCGGAACAAGGTGCCTTACGCTCCGAGATGGGGGCACCGACGGTCAGCATTGACATTCCCCCGGTGAAAACACCGGAAGAAATGGCCGAGCAACGTCTTGCCGAACAGGAAGACAAGGAATTCAAGGAAGCGGAAGAAGAACTTCGCAAGGCGCTTGAAAGTTCCCCTGATTTGCAGGAACTTGCCAAGAATATCCGGATCGAAGAAACCGACGAAGGTCTTCGCATTCAGATTTTGGATGAAGACGGCACCGCAATGTTCCCAAGCGGTAGTGCCGTCATGGCCGACCACACCAAACTTCTGCTGTCAAAGGTTGTCGAAGCTATCCAGGGTATGCCGCAGGATATTTCGATTGAAGGCCATACCGATGCCGTGCCCTTCTCGACAGTCACTGGTTACAGCAACTGGGAACTGTCCTCGGACCGCGCCCTGGCAACCCGTCGGGAACTTGAAACCCAGGGCCTTGCATCCAGCCGCTTCGCCAAAGTTGCCGGCCTTGCCGATACGGACCCGCTGCTCCCCGAAACGCCGGAAAACGAACGCAACAGACGCATCAGCATCACGCTTCTGCGCGGAACCGGTGATCGCCCGGCAGTTGATGGTGAAACCTCCGCCCCTGCGCAGTCTGGCACCCCATCCACCGAACAGGGATCAGGACAAGAATCGGGCAATTCAGCGCCTTCAAACCGGCGCCCCAGCTTCTCTGTCCCTTCAAACCGCTAGGGAATTTTATGGCGAGTTCAGACAATCGTCGGGTTCGCCCTTTAAACCGTCATGATTCATACCTAATCTCATATTATCAGAAGAACCTCTGAAGCCGGGGCAAAACGGTAAATGACAGTCAATCAAAGGCGACTGACACAGCATTACTTCATGACCGCTCCCATGCCATGCCCCTATCTGCCTGGCAGGTTCGAGCGCAAGCTGGTGACAGAACTGCGCGGTCCCGAAGCAAATAACGTTCACGATCTGCTGTCTCGTGCCGGTTTCCGCCGCAGTCATTCTATTGCCTATTTGCCTGCCTGCAGCGAATGTGACGCGTGTGTTCCCGTCCGGGTACGTTCCGAAGATTTCCGCACGACCAGATCGTTTCGTCGTATCGCGGCAAAAAACAATGATCTGATCCGGGCCGTCTCGCCATCCGTCGCCACACAGGAACAGTTTCAGCTTTTCAGTCAGTATCAGGACGCCCGTCACGGCAATGGGGATATGGCGCGGATGGATGCCCGAGACTATCGGGCCATGATCGAAGACAGCACTGTCGACACCTCCATTTTTGAATATCGGCGCCAGAATGGCAGCCTGATCGCGGTTGCACTGGTCGATAACCTCTCTGATGGCCTGTCTGCCGTATACAGCTTCTTTGATCCCTCCGAACAGCGCCGCGGACTTGGAACCTTTATCATTCTTGATCTGATAAAAGAGTCCCAAGTCATTGGTTTACCCCATGTTTATCTTGGATACTGGATCGGAGAGTGCCGAAAGATGTCCTACAAGATGCGCTTTCAGCCTCTGGAAGGTTTTCGGGGCGGAAACTGGGTTAGCCTTCCGGCCAGTGACGGTATTGACGGTTAATCTTTGGCTCGCGACACCCAGCCACAACTACTAGACCAAAGTAGTAGTTCCCCCATCGATCCCCGGTTGCCACATTCTACAGACGCATATAAGCTTTGCTCCAAAGCCGCATGACGGCTTTGAGTCAATAAATCATGAGCTTGCATCTTTGGGAGGCTGTAATCTATGAAACGTCGCCAATTTCTTTCCGGCGCTGCGGTAGCCGGTGCGACCGCTGCGGTCGCGTCTACCTTTGCCAAACCGGCAATCGCACAGGAAGTCCGTGAGTGGCGCATGGTCACGACCTGGCCAAAAAACTTCCCGGGTCTGGGGACCGGGGCGAACCTTTTGGCTGAATATATAAACAAGGCATCAAACGGCCGCATGAAGGTGTCCGTTTTTGGCGCGGGCGAAATCGTTCCCGCCTTTGAAGCCATTGATGCTGTCGGTAATGGTACCGTCGAAATGGGCCATGGCGCGCCTTATTACTGGAAGGGTAAAGTCGATGCCACCCAGTATATCGCAGCGATGCCATTCGGACTGAACGCCCAGGAACAGAACGCATGGTTCCAGTGGGGCGGCGGTCAGGAACTTGCTGACAAAGTCTATTCCGAACTGAACTGCAAATTCTTCCCGTCCGGCAACACCGGCACCCAGATGGGCGGCTGGTTCAACAAGGAAATGAATACGATTGATGACTATAAAGGTCTGAAAATGCGTATTCCGGGCCTTGGCGGCGAAGTCGTCAAAGCTGCGGGTGGTAACGTCGTGAACCTTCCGGGTGGCGAAATTCCGCCTGCCCTTCAGTCCGGTGCGATTGACGCGACCGAATGGGTTGGCCCGTATAACGACCTGGCGTTTGGTCTCTATAAATCGGCCAAGTTCTATTACTATCCGGGCTGGCATGAACCGGCGACCGTTCTTGACAACTTCATCAACCTTGATGCGTGGAATGCCCTTCCCGACGACCTCAAGGCAATCGTCGAGCAGGCCAACCGTGCTGTGAACCAGATGGTTCTGTCGGAATTCACCGCACGTAACAATCAGGCGCTCCAGACCCTGCGCGACAAGCACAATGTCGATGTTCGCCCGTTCTCGGACGACATTCTGACCAATCTTGGCGCATTGTCGGGCACGGTTCTGCGTGACCTCGTTGCATCAAATCCGCTGTCGCAGGAAGTGTTCGAAAGCCTGATCGCGTTCCGTACCCAGTCGATTGGCTGGTCGAAATTCTCGGAATCGGCTTTTGCCCAGGCACGTATCCTGCCGTTCAAATACTAAGTTTTCAGATATAGAAACCGAAAAGGGTCGGCATTTGCCGACCCTTTTTGCATGACAGGTTTTGGCTGGCCTGCGGTTACTTGAACAGCAAATCCGGAAGCCATGTCGCCAGTGCCGGGAACGCCGCCACAAGCCCCAAGCCCAGGACCTGGATCAGGACAAACGGGACAATCCCCCGATAAATGTCCCAGGTCTTGATTGCCGCCGGAGCCACCCCGCGCAGATAGAACAGCGCAAAGCCGAACGGCGGCGTCAGGAAGCTGGTCTGCAGGTTGATGGCAATCATCACGCCAAGCCAGACCGGATCGATATCCATCTTGAGCAGGATCGGGCCAACGATTGGCACAACCACAAACACGATTTCAATGAAATCAAGGAAGAAGCCCATGACAAACATCAGCAGCATGACGACCAGCATGGCGCTGAAAACACCGCCAGGAAGGTTATGCAGCAGTTCTTCGACAAGGTGATCCCCGCCAAGGCCACGGAAGACCAGCGAGAACACCGATGCGCCCAGCAGGATGACGAAGACCATTGCACTGATCTGAACCGTCTGGCGTGTCACATGGCGTAAAACGTCCCATGACAGGCGTTTATAGAACGCCGCCAGAATGACCGCACCAACACCGCCAAATGCCGCGGACTCAGTCGGTGTTGCGATACCTGTAAGGATCGAGCCCAGCACGGCAACGATGAGCAACCCCGGAGGCATCAGCGCGCGCAGAACTTCACCCCAAAGGCCATCCGGCCGTTTGTCGGTTACCAGCGGCGGTGCCGATTTGGGGTCAATAAAGGCCTGAATGATGATCCAGCAGATATAAAGTCCGACCAGAAGCATGCCGGGAATGAATGCACCGGCAAACAGGTCGATAACCGAAACCGGCTCCGGGGCCCAATTGCCCAGCGAACGTTGTGCTTCGGCGTAAGCGCCTTGCAGGATATCACCGAGCAAAACCAGCACGATCGACGGCGGTATGATCTGCCCCAATGTACCGGATGCACAGATTACCCCGGTCGAAAGACGCGGACTGTATCCGGCCTTTTGCATCGCCGGAAGGCTGAGAAGCCCCATGGTTACAACGGTTGCCCCAACGATACCGGTTGACGCCGCCAGCAGCATCCCGACCAGCACCACCGAAATGCCAAGCCCCGCCCGCATGGTGCCAAACAGAAGCCCCATGGTCGTCAGCAGCTTTTCGGCAATCCGGGCACGTTCGAGCATGACGCCCATGAAAACGAAAAGCGGGATCGCGACATAAAGCTCGTTGGTCATCACACCGAAATAGCGTGACGGCAACGACCCCAGAAGCGGCATGTCAAACACGCCCATCGAGTTGCCGATCAGCGCAAAGGCGAGCCCCGTTCCTGCAAGGGAAAACGCAACCGGGAAACCGAGAAGAAGAACGCCGCAGGCTACTGCGAACATTACAAGGCTAAGAATTTCCCCCGACATCAGACGCCCTCGTGCTCTTCTTCTTTGATTTCAAATTCTTTATGTCCGGCCAGCACAAGAATGCTGCGCGCGGCGAGTGACAGCCCCTGCAAGCCAATCAAGACGCAAAAAACGAGAATGACCGATTTATAAAGGAACAGCCCCGGCAAACCACCGGTTTCGTGCGATCCTTCAAGGCGGTGCCAACTGGTCATCACATAAGGTGCGCTGTAAATGTAGACCATAATGATCACAGGCAGCAAAAGCAGCAGGGACCCGAAAAGGTCGACCCATGCTTTATAACGCGCCGAAGCCGGACGATAAAAAACGTCCACCCGGACATGACCACCATGCAGCAATGTATAACCGGCCCCCACCATGAACACGATGCCATGCAGCCACATATAGCTTTCCTGCATCGAAACCCAGCCAATGGAAAACCCGTAACGCAGCGTTGCCACCAGAAATGTGATAACAACCATCGGGATGACCAACCAGGCTACGCCACGTCCGATCCAGTCATTCAGACCGTCAACGAAACGGACGAAACTCCCTAGAAAATTCACGTTTTCACTCCCACGCCCTTTTGGAACTCACAGGGAAATTGCGGGCTCCCTGCCAATCAGGATGCGAAGTTACATATTTACGCCTTAAAACGCTATATATTTTGCCCGTTTCCCGCCTTGTTCAGCATCCTGAATAAAATCAAACCGCGTTTTCACCCGTGATTGACAAATTTCGCCCGGAAACGAGAAAAGGGATAAGAACATCCCTGCCCTTATCCCTTTGGAATCTCATTAATCCCGTGAAGGATGCGTTATTCGAACCTGTTTGACCGCGGGAACCCGGTTGGCGGCATGCGTCCGGCACCGGCACGCTTGCCAATCCATTCTGCAAGCTCGGTAACGGTACGTGTACGGCCCTCGCTGCCGCCCATGGTCCAGCTCAGTCCTTCTTCAAGATTGAACAGGACCAAATCAGCCATGCCACCCTGACGGTATTTCTGGAGGATAACACCGCGCCCACGGGTCATTTCAGGGACTTCGGAAACCGGATAGATCAGAAGTTTACGGTTTTCGCCCAGAACAGCGACATGATCCTTGTCGACCGGAAGGCAGATTTTTGCCTCTTCATCCTTGCCAAGGTTCAAAATCTGTTTACCGTTCTTGGTCTGCGCCACCACATCGGCTTCGGCCACCTGGAAACCGCGACCGGCAGAACTTGTAACAAGCAGGTTCCGGCCCGGCTTATGGATGACCATCGCAACGATGTCATGTTCCTGGGGCAGATCAATCGTCAAACGGATCGGCTCACCATGACCACGTCCGCCCGGCAGCTTGTCGCACGACATCGTGTAACAGCGGCCTTCGGTGCTCATGATCAGAAGCTTGTCCGTCGTGAACGCCTTCAGCGCAAAACGCCCTTCGTCACCGTCCTTGAATTTCAGGTCGCTGATGTCTGACGTATGCCCCTTAAGGGCTCTGATCCAACCCATTTTCGAACAGATCACCATAATGGGTTCACGTTCAATCAGGGCTTCCAGCGGAACTTCGATTTCTTCCGGTGCATCACCGATTTCGGTACGGCGCTTGCCAAGGGCTGTCTTCTTGCCGAATTTCTCGCGCATTTCCTCGACTTCGTCGCGGATTTTCTCCCAACGCAGGCTTTCGCTGGCAAGAAGTGCTTCGAGACCTTCTTTTTCTTCGGTCAGTTTCGCATGCTCGTTCTTGATTTCCATTTCTTCGAGCTTGCGCAAAGACCGCAGACGCATGTTGAGAATCGCATCTGCCTGAACTTCCGTCAGGTCGAAAGTCGACATCAACGACACCTTCGGCTCATCCTCGAAACGAATGATCCGGATGACCTCGTCAAGGTTCAGATAGGCAACAAGATAACCATCAAGCACTTCAAGGCGATGATTGATCTTGGCCAGTCGATGGTTGGAACGACGGATCAGAACGTCCTGACGATGGGCCAGGAACGCACGCAGCACTTCGCGCAGGTTCATGACGCGCGGCGTATTGTCCCCGTCCAGAACGTTCATGTTCAGACCAAACCGGATTTCCAGTTCGGTATTCTTGAACAGCATCTCCATCAAATGTTCCGGCTCGACCGCACGGGTCCGCGGCTCAAACACCAGACGGATCAGGTCGGTCGATTCATCGCGAACATCGGCCAGAAGCGGAAGTTTTTTCAGAACCATCAGATCGGCAATACGCTCGACCAGTTTGGCTTTCTGAACCTGATAGGGAATTTCGGTCACAACGATCTGGAACAGTCCATGACTGAGCTTCTCGACTTCCCATCTGGCGCGCAGACGGAACGAACCGCGCCCGGTGGCATAGGCCTCAAGAATGTTTTCGCGCGGCTCAACCAGAACCCCACCGGTCGGGAAGTCAGGGCCCGGAACACAGCGGACGAGTTCGGCAATCGAGGTATCAGGATTATCGATCAGCTTGATCAGGCCGGCACATAGTTCGCCAGCATTGTGCGGCGGAATGTTGGTTGCCATACCAACCGCAATACCGGCCGCACCATTGGCCAGCAGGTTCGGAAACGCTGCCGGCATGACAATCGGTTCGTGGTCTTCGCCGTCATATGTCGGGCGGAAATCAACCGCATCTTCGTCAAGGCCATTCATCAGTGCCGCGGCAACGGCTGTCATGCGGGCCTCGGTATAACGCATTGCCGCTGCGTTATCGCCGTCAATGTTGCCAAAGTTCCCTTGCCCGTCGACCAACGGATAACGGACGGCAAAATCCTGTGCCAAACGCACAAGCGCGTCATAGACAGACTGATCACCATGCGGGTGATATTTACCGATCACGTCACCGACAACACGGGCGCATTTCTTGAACCCCTGCGCCGGATCAAGTTTTAGCTGGCGCATGGCATACAGCAGACGCCGATGCACGGGTTTCAGACCATCGCGCACATCGGGAAGAGAACGCGACATGATCGTCGACATGGCATAAGCGAGATAACGTTCGCTCAACGCGTCGGCAAGGCGCGTTTCCCTGATTTGGCCGGCATTGGCCGGATCGGAAGTCTTGGTGCTCATGAACGATTTTTCTTGTTGTTTGGCAGGTTGCAATCAATTCGGCAATTCAGCCCGGTGTCCGGTGCTCAATCACCATTTTGGCAACATACTACGGTGGGTACGGTTATGGTCAACACAAGTCCGCATCAAAGTACGGTATTTATTTTTCATCGGCGTCTACTGCGCGCCAGATATGGCTCACCAGCCGGTCGCGCGCGGCAACGGGCTTCACACCCTTTGCTTCAAAAATATCGCGATGAATGAAAAATCCGGTCAGTTTGATCCCTTGGCGAAACTGTTCATTCAATCCCTGATCGCGGCTGCTTTGTGCGGCCCTGCCTGCGGCAAGGAATGCCGGTAACGGCAACAGGCGATCACGATATGCCGTTCCTGCGGCCTCGGAAACAGCCCGACCGCTTTTGGGGGATACAAAGCAGAGGTCATCGGCAACATCCGTTGCCGCACACCGATCAAGGCTGAGCCCATAGCCAAGCTCGTCAAGCAACCCGACTTCCCATCGGATGTAAGACGCCAGCCATTGCTCCGTCTTAAGGGCGGAAAGCAGTGCAACCGTCCCCTGATACAATGTGGTGTGCGCTTCGCGTTCGGGCAATGTGACTTCCAGCATCGCACAGGCAGAACTCAACGCCATCAAGGGCCCGGGGGATAGCAGCAAATCGGCGACATGCGCGCCCGTCAGTTCGCAACGGAACTGCCCCAGATGTTCTGATAATCTGGCAGACCATCCGACACGAACTTCATTCCCCGGCTCCAGCGTACCGCGCATTGATTTGCTGGTGGCACCGCGCACCATGCCTGCATATCGACCATAGTCGCGCGTCAGCACCGACAAACGGACCGAGTTCTCACCGAGCTTGCGCGTGGAAAGGACGATCGCATCATCACGCCAGTCCATCCTGCACCTCTAGAAAAAACCGCGCGGCACAATCAGACGGGTAACAAGGAAGAAAAGCCCGACAAGGCTGGATGCAAGACAGATGAACGCAACAATAAAAACAATACGTTTCAATGTGTTGCTGCTTGCAACGTGATCAATTGCATCATTAATCGGGTCATTGTCGTGCCTGGTCATTACGACGGTCCATTTCCATTCAAACGCCAAAGCAACCCAAGAACGAAGGTGGCAATAGCCGCCAACAACGCCAGCAGATTAACCGGGCGCGAAAGGAATGATTTGTCGCGCTCGATATTTTTACCATCATGCCGGTAACGAAACGGTCGCCGGGCGACACGTGCAACGATCATCGCGGCAACGGCGCCAACGACGATCAACACTATTCCCCATAAAGATCCGTTTTCCATATCCAAACCTGCAGGCAGGGCAAATGTGCGCGAAATTGACGCGCCATGTATCAAGCGTTGGGATCAAGTCCCCACATCGCAAATCGATTGGGATCATCGCCCCAATTTTCGCGCACCTTGACGAACAGGAACAGATGAACCCGACGTTCGAAAATCGCTTCAAGTTCCTTTCTGGCATCACTGCCAAGGGCCTTGATACGCTTACCACCCTTGCCAAGGATGATGGCTTTCTGGCCTTCGCGCTCGACGAAAATCGTCTGCTCCAGCTTGACGGAACCATCCTTGCGTTCTTCCCACAATTCGGTTTCGACCGTTGCGGAATACGGCAATTCCTGCTGCAGCTGATAGTAAAGTTTTTCGCGCGTTATTTCTGCCGCCAGCAACCGCAACGGCATATCCGAAACGTCGTCTTCGGGGAACATCCACGGACCATCGGGCATCTTGGCCGCAAGGAAATTCACCAGATCCTGCGTACCAGAACCCTTTTTGGCCGAAATCATGAAGACATCGGTGAAAACTTCCTCGGCAAAGAATTCCTGCGACAGACGTAGCAGCTTTTCCTTGTCGGCCACCTTGTCGACTTTGTTCATCGCCAGAATGGCTTTGCGGTTCTGGGATTTGAGCTGATCAATGATCGCGCGCACCTCGTCGGTGATCCCTGCCCCGGCATCAATCACCAGAACAACAAGATCGGCATCATCCGCACCGTTCCAGGCGGCTTTGACCATTGCACGGTCCAGACGGCGCTTCGGCGCAAAGATGCCCGGCGTGTCGATAAACACCAGCTGCGCGTCATCGGTCATGACAATGCCGCGCACGCGCGTGCGTGTTGTCTGCACCTTGGGCGAAACGATGGATACTTTTGTGCCAACAAGCTGATTGAGCAATGTCGATTTTCCGGCGTTTGGCGCCCCGACAAGTGCGACAAAGCCGCAACGCTGCTGATAAGGTAATCTGTCTTCGTTCACCGGAGTGGGAACCTCATTCATGGTTCAGTGTATCCAACATCAATTGAGCAGCCAGTTGTTCTGCCTCGCGTTTCGATTTGCCCTCGGCCTTTACACTTTCACCGTCTCCTGTGCTCAGTTCAATGGTAAAGACAGGTGCATGCGCGGGGCCCTGACGACCGACCATTTCATATTTCGGCAATGGCTTGCCACGTCCCTGCAAAAGTTCCTGCAATCGGGTTTTTGCATCTTGCGGCGGCTTGGGCGCTTCATCGAGAAGCGGCAACCAGAGCCGTTCGATAAATTCTCTTGCCGGTTCCAGACCACCGTCAAGATAGAGTGCGGCAATCACCGCCTCCATGCAATCAGATAAAATGGCGGGATTGGTATCCGCACCGGCGGCACGTTCGCCTTTTGCCATCTGGATATGGCTGCCAAGGCCGATCTGCTGTGCCAGTCTGGCAAGCGTTTCACGACGCACCAGCGCGACAAAACGCTTGGCCATCGCGCCTTCGCGCTCGCGCCCGAAACGCGTATAAAGCATTTCGGCAACAACCAGCCCCAGAACCCTGTCGCCCAGAAACTCCAGCCGTTCATTGCCGCCGCTTAACGCATCCTTGCCTTTTGCGGCACTGCGATGCGTCAACGCAACCCGAAGCAGATCGGGTTGCGCAAACTCGTGATCAATCTCGGCAATCAATGGCACCGTTTCGGCCATCAGTTGACCCCCTGGAACAGCCGGTCAAACCGGATGCTGCCCAAGTCATAGATCGGCTGGGAACTGTCTTTGGAATAGAACAGGAATTCAGCACGTCCCACGAGGTTTTCGATCGGGACAAACCGGAAGCGCGACGGGAAGGCCCGGCTGTCGGCCGAATTGTCGCGGTTATCGCCCATCATGAAGAAATGCCCTTCGGGGACGGTAAACGGTTCGGTGTTATCGCTTGGCCCCTGATCGCCAAAGATCTCGAGGATACGATGAACCTTACCATTCGGAAGTGTTTCGATATATTGCGGAACGGCAATCGCCTGCCCGCTGCCATCGGTCAGGATATAGTCTTCGATCCGGTCACGTTCTACCGTCTGGCCATTAATCAGCAAACGGCCATTGGTGACCTGAACCGTATCGCCCGGCAGGCCGATCACGCGTTTGATATAATCCTGCGACGGATCAGCAGGCAGTTTGAAAACCACCACATCGCCGCGTTCCGGTTCGGACGACATGATGCGACCGGGAATCAGCGGCACGCTGAACGGCAGGCTGTGCTTTGAATATCCATAGGAAAATTTCGACACAAACAAATAGTCACCAACCAGCAAGGTCGGGATCATCGAACCGGATGGAATATTAAACGGTTCGAAGGCGAATGTCCGAACCAGAAGCGCGATCACAATGGCCCAGAAAACGGTTTTGAAGGTGTCCAGAAGTCCACCCGTTTTCTTCTTTTGCACTAGCTTTTCCATTCAGTATTTAAACCAATCACTTTTTGCCAATCAATCGGCCGAAATTACAACGACCGCATTCGCCAGCGGGTATTCGTCTGTCAGCGTTACATAAACTGATGCAACTTTTCCCTCTGGCGTCAATTCTTCAAGTCTTTTCAGCGCCCCGTCAATCAGGACCATGTCGGGTTTGCCGCTCGGCTGGTGCACAACACCCATCGTGCTGTGATACACGCCACGACGAAACCCCGTACCCAGCGCCTTGGAACAGGCTTCCTTTGCCGCAAAGGACATCGCCAGTGACGACGCCGTGCGGTGCGGGCGACGTTTGGCACGCGCGATCTCGACGTCGGTGAAAACACGGTTCATGAAACGCTCGCCATGGCGTTCCAGCGCGGTTTCAATCCGCCGGATATCACACAGATCGGTGCCAATGCCAATAATCATTATTGGTCGCCACTTTCCTGACGTGCCTCGTCCATCAACCGGCGCATTTCCGCGATACTGTTTTCAAGCCCGGTGAAGACGGCCTCGCCGATCAGAAAATGCCCGATATTGAGTTCGGCAATCTCGGGCATCGCCGCAATTGGCGAAACGGTATCAAAGCCAAGCCCATGCCCGGCATGAACTTCAAGGCCGATACTTGCACCATAACGCACGGCATCCCTAATGCGGTCCAGTTCGCGCGCCTGTGCGGCACCGGTTGCTTCGCAATAGGCACCCGTATGGATTTCGACAACAGGCGCGCCAAGATGTCTGGCCGCATCGAGCTGCGCCTTCGATGCTTCGATAAATAGCGATACCCGAATACCGGCAGCCCCCAGTTCGGCAACATACCTTTTCAGGTGATTGTGACCACCCGCCGCATCCAGCCCGCCTTCCGTCGTGCGTTCTTCACGCTTCTCCGGAACAATGCAGGCGGCATGGGGTTTTGCCGCAATCGCAATGGCCAGCATTTCATCGGTTGCCGCCATTTCAAAATTCAGCGGAAGATCAATTTCCGCACGCAACCGCTTGATATCATTATCGGAAATATGGCGACGATCTTCGCGCAAATGGGCCGTAATACCGTCAGCGCCGGCCTTTGCGGCCAGTTTGGCAGCCCGGACCGGATCGGGATGCGCCCCACCCCGTGCGTTACGGATCGTGGCAACGTGATCGATATTCACACCCAGTCTTAATTTCGCACTCATTGCGTTTCGTCCTGCTTTTTGGTGGCACTGGCCGCTGCCGAACCGATTTTCTTTTTGGCACTTTCAAGCATCGGTCCAAGACCGTGGCGTTCGGATGTTTTCATCCGGCGCAGAATGCGATTGTGACGATAGATGACCACAGCCCGACGTACCGGGAAGTAAAACAGCATCCAGACGACAAGTGAAGTGGGAACACACCCGACCATCATCGGCCAGATAATATCGACAATACTGTCCCACAACTGGCCAAGCCGGGCCTGATCGACCGTATCCCAGTGACCGAAAATCAGGCCACCACCGATATAGCTTAATCCCATGACCACAAAATCCCAAAGGACCGCCATGTTGAAATGCACGGTATCCGCGGCACGATCAACGCCAAGGATCCAGTTCCCGCACGTATATAACCACAGCCATATGAAGGGGAATGTCCAGGGATTGCCGACAATGGTGCCAAGCAATGACGCCACCAGATTGCTGCGCGTCAGCATGCTGAACAATGCCGAAAGGACAAAATGGAAGCCGATAAACGGGGTAAAGGATATTGCCGCCCCAATGGCAAAGCCCGAAGCAATGCTATAGGGCGTCCCAGGAAGTCGCGCGACCCGATGGGCGAAATACCGCGAAGACCTACGCCAGCCGCCGCGCGGCCAAAGCACATTTCTTATGCGTTGAAAAGATGTCGGTTTGATACGGCGCCGGAACATGCAGGATCAATTCATAGGCCAAACGGGACAGGCATAAAACAGGTGTGGCATATGCGTAAGTGTTAGCCGCCCGAATGGCAAGGATTTTGCGCCCGATTTGACCAAAAGGCGAACTCCTTCACAATCCTGTTTCATCCGCGTGCACGCTCGACGGTGTTGACCACAGGTGTCGCGCGCAATGCCGCGATAATGTTGGTCAGATGTTTGACGTCAACCACATCAATATCGATCAGCATTTCAAAGAAATCCTGCGTGCGGTTGGTGAAGCGAAGGTTGGTGATGTTGCCATGGTTCTTGGCAATCACACTGGTAATGGAACTTAATGCCCCCTGTTCATGGCCAACCGTAAGGCCAAGGCGGCCGATGAAATGTTCTGGTTCACCGTCATTATCCCAGCCGACATCAAGCCAGCGTTCCGGCTGTTCGGTAAAGGTTTCAAGCGTATCGCAATCAATCGTGTGAATGGTAACGCCCTTGCCGGTCGTGACGATCCCGACAATGCGGTCCCCCGGCAACGGATGGCAGCAACCGGCATAATGCACGGCCATTCCCGGTATCAGCCCCTTAAGCGGTATGGCGTGATCATGCTTGCGGTTTCGCGCACGCTCATGCGGGATCACTTTCCGGGCGGTTTCGACGTCCTTTGAGCCCGGGAACACCGCATGCACGACTTCCCGACCGGTATGATGTCCCGCACCAACAGATGCCAGAAGCGTATCAACACTCGGCATTTTGAAGATCTTCAATACGCCATCAATGGCCTTGTCGGAATAGTCATAACCTTCCTGGCGGAATGCCTTCTGCAGGATGGCTTTCCCAAGGTCCTTGTATTGGTCGTCCTGTTGCTGTCGGATAAAGCGGCGAATACGCGCGCGCGCCTTGCCTGTAACAACGAAGCGCTCCCATGTCGGATTCGGGGTCTGCGCCTTCGAGGTGACAATTTCGATCTGATCGCCATTGTTCAGCGTCGTGCGCAACGGCACCATCGCGCCGTTGACCTTCGCCCCGACACAGGTGTCGCCGATATGGGTGTGGATCATGTATGCGAAATCAACCGGCGTCGCACCAGCAGGCAGGGCAATCACATCGCCCTTGGGGCTGAAACAGAATACCTGATCCTGGAACATCGCCAGCTTGGTATGTTCCAGAAACTCTTCGGGCTCGGATGCGTGTTCAAGGATATCAAGCAGATCGCGCAGCCAGCGATACTGAACGCCTTCCTTGTTTTCATCCCCGCTGCCCTGCTTGTAGGCCCAGTGCGCAGCAACACCGTTCTCGTTGACCTCGTGCATCTGTCGCGTGCGGATTTGCACTTCGATGCGATGGTTTTCAGGGCCAAGGACGGTGGTATGTATCGACCGGTAACCGTTGGGCTTGGGCGTTGATATGTAATCCTTGAACCGGCCCGGAATGACCTTGTAATTGGCATGCAGATAGCCAAGAACCTCATAGCATTGCGGCATGTCATCGACCAGAACGCGGAACGCCATGATGTCTGACAGCTCGCCAAACGTGATGTTCTTGCGCTGCATCTTCTGCCAGATCGAATATGGCCGTTTTTCACGTCCGTAAATATCGACCGACAGCCCCTGGCGGCTGATGACGTCTTTTAGCTCGGTAACGATGCGGTTGACGACATTGTCGTCCTTCTCGCGCAGGAATTCCAGCCGGGCTCGGATCGAATCACGTGCTTCGGGATTGATATGCTGAAAGGCGAGATCTTCAAGTTCTTCCTTGATGTCATGCATACCGATGCGTTCGGCAAGCGGGGCATAAATCTCAAGCGTTTCTGCCGCAATCCGCACCCGTTTTTCCGGCTTCGGGATGTAATGCAGCGTGCGCATATTATGCAACCGGTCCGCAAGCTTCACCAGAAGAACACGGATGTCCTCGGACATCGCCAGCAACAGCTTGCGGAAATTCTCCGCCTGCTTTGAATCGGCAGATTTCAGTTCAATCTGTGTCAGCTTGGTCACACCATCGACCAGCTTCATGATGTTGCTGCCAAACAGCTTGGTAATTTCCTGCGGCGTTGCGTCGGTGTCTTCGATGGTGTCGTGCAGCAGCGCCGTGATGATCGTGTCGCAATCCAGCTTGTAGTTCGTCAGGATACCTGCAACTTCGATCGGATGGGAAAAGTACGGGTCGCCATTGGCACGCTTTTGCGAACCATGTTTCTGGGTCGCATAGACATATGCCCGGTTCAGCGATGTTTCGCATGCATCCGGATCATAGGCCTTAACCCGTTCCACAAGTTCGTATTGGCGCATCATTCAGTGGCTTCTCCGTATTCATCCAAAGGCCGAAATCCGGCCCTTTCATAAGATAGTACGATTTGGATAAAAAAAAGCCACGGAAGATAATCACCGTGGCTTTTCTTTTGAACTTTGCCTCAGAACAAAATTTCTTTGGTCTTATTCGTCTTCGTCAGCAGACGGAATGGTCACACCAACCGAGGCATCCTGAATTGCTTCTGCCATCAGTTTCGGACCAAAATCGTCTTCGGATTCTTCGGGTTCATCGACTTCAACATGCCGCTGCAGGCCGGAAACCATGCCATTGCGCAGATCGTCATAATCAACGGTCTGTTCTGCGATTTCACGCAAAGCGACAACCGGGTTCTTGTCGTTGTCACGATCAATGGTCAGTTCGGCACCGGCCGAGATGTTGCGTGCACGCTGAGCTGCCAGCATCACGAGCTCGAAGCGGTTCGGAATCTTTTCAACGCAATCTTCGACGGTAACGCGCGCCATAAATGTCTCCAGAAATACTTTTGGGGTGTCCAGACCGGACTTTATAGCGTCGCATTTGCTTTGTTGCAACAGCGAAGCCATCGGGATGAACAGGTTTTTAGCGGATTTTTTGCATATCAGGATTGTTTTCGGATTTCCTGATCCGTCGGAAGGTCCGATATCAGATCGTTAATCGACCGATGAAGTTGCGGATGACGCCATTCGGGCACGATATCGCGCAGCGGCAGCAGAACGAACGCCCGTTGGTGCATGCGGGGATGGGGCACCTGAATGCCGCCCTCCTCGATCAGCAGATCATCCCCATAAGCAATCAGATCAAGATCAATCACCCGTGCTTCGTTTCTTTCGCGCCGAACGCGGCCAAATTCCGCCTCGACATGATGAAGACGTGCCAGGAGATCATGCGCACCCAAAGCGGTTTCAAGCCGCGCAACGCCGTTGACATACCAAGGCTGATCCGAAACCGGAACCGGTGCCGTCTCGTAGAACGGGGATACGTTTGCCACAGAAATGTCGCCACCCTCGGTCAATCGTCTAAGGGCTGCTTTCAATGTATCGGCTGGTGCCCCATATTCCTCCGTAGGAAGATTGGCTCCAAAGGCGATCAGAATCACCCTGTCATTACGGGCAGTATCGTTGTTCATGGTCGACTTGCTCACGAAGCTGGCTGTTACACATCATTTGCGGGGATGCTGGCGCATAACTACGGAAGCGATCCCGTTGTGTCCACGATATTTTCGCCCTTTCTTTGTGTGCAGTTGCACGGTAAAAAAGTCGGCGTTTCCCGAATTTTGGAAACGGCATTATTAAAAAGCTATGTTTGAGGAATTTTCAGATGATTTTTTACCCGCAGGAACGCATCGGGCTGTTCATTGACGGCTCGAACCTCTATGCCGCGGCCAGGGCCCTTGGTTTCGACATAGATTACAAACGCTTACTTGATCTTTTTGCACAAAAAGGTCAACTGATCCGGGCCTTTTATTACACCGCACTGATCGAAGATCAGGAATATTCCCCCATCCGTCCGCTCGTCGACTGGCTTGACTATAACGGCTATACCATGGTCACCAAACCGACCAAGGAATTCACCGATGCCGCAGGTCGCCGCAAGATCAAAGGCAACATGGATATCGAGCTGGCAATCGACGTGATGGAAATGGCACAACATCTTGATCATGTTGTCATTTTCTCCGGCGATGGCGATTTCCGCCGCCTTGTTGACGCTGTTCAGCGCAAAGGCGTTCGTGTCACTGTTGTGTCGACCGTGAAATCAAATCCGCCAATGGTTGCCGATGAATTGCGTCGTCAGGCCGACAACTTTATCGAGCTGACGGAACTGGAAGGGACAATCGCCCGCAAGATTCAGCAGCGTCGCGAAGACGATCATCCGGATTTTGATGATCACCCGGAACATCCTGATCTGAATGAAATTGATTTCGATTAATCACCTTTTTCAACTAAACGACCGGGCGCAGCACGCATTGCGCCCGGCAAACTGTCGGACACGTCATGACCACCTATCTGCAACCCGACAGGGACTGCCTACTTTGCCCGCGCCTTGTTGAGTTCCGCCGTGCCAATCAGGCAAAGTTTCCCGATTTTTATAACGGCCCCGTCCGCCCGTTCGGCCCCCTTGACGCACGTCTGCTTGTCGTCGGTCTTGCCCCGGGGTTAAAGGGGGCGAATGCAACCGGCCGTCCTTTCACCGGTGATTATGCCGGTGATCTGCTTTACGGCACGCTCAAGAAATTCGGCTTCGCCACGGGCACCTATGCAAAGCGCCCCGACGACGGGCTTGAACTGGTTGATTGCCGAATCACCAATGCCGTCAAATGCGTACCGCCTGAAAACAAGCCGACAGGCCCCGAAGCCAATACCTGCCGCCCCTTCCTGATCAGTGAATTTGCCGCGATGAAAAACCTTTCGGCCATTCTGTGCCTTGGACAGGTGGCCCATCAGGCAATGCTGCGCACCTTTGGCCTGAAGCTTTCATCCCTGAAATTCGGTCATGGGGCATCCCATCAAATGGAAAACGGGATTACACTGTTTGATAGCTATCACTGTTCGCGCTACAACACCCAGACCTATCGCCTGACGCCAGAGATGTTTGAAAACGTCTTTGTCGATATCCGCGCACATCTGGACCGTTAAATTGCCCGATACAGCACCACTACCCGACCTGCTCGACCGACCTGCGCAACGTCTGCCGATTGACGTCCTGCGGGAAGTTTTTGGCTATGACAGTTTTCGCGGTCAGCAGGCCGAAATCATCGATCATGTGATTGCCGGAAACGATGCACTGGTCCTGATGCCGACCGGTGGCGGCAAATCTTTGTGTTATCAGATCCCTGCCCTTTGTCGTTCGGGAACGGCAATTGTTGTATCGCCCCTGATTGCCTTGATGAAGGATCAGGTCGATGCGCTAAGCCAGCTTGGCGTCAAGGCGGCCTTTATCAATTCAACACTTTCCCCGGACGCGGCGCGCGAAATCGAAACCCGCGCAATTGATGGCGATATCGATCTGCTTTATGTCGCCCCGGAACGGTTTGCGACGGATCGTTTTCTGAACCTGCTTGACCGGATCAGCATATCGCTGTTTGCCATTGACGAAGCACACTGTGTTTCGCAATGGGGGCATGATTTCCGCCCGGAATACCGTCGGCTTGACCTTCTGCCAACGCGTTTCCCGCATGTGCCGCGGGTTGCCTTGACCGCAACTGCGGACACGCCAACCCGCAAGGACATTGCCGAAAACCTGCATCTGACAAATGCGCAATGCTTCCTGACCGGCTTTGACCGCCCGAACATTACCTATCGGATCGAAACAAAGGGCAATTCAAAGCAGCGCCTTCTGTCGTTTCTGAACCGTGAGCATCCCGAAGATGCCGGGATTGTCTATTGCCTGTCGCGTCGCAAGACCGAGGATGTCGCGCAATGGCTTACCGATAACGGTCGCCCGGCCTTGCCTTATCACGCAGGTCTGACACAGGAAACAAGACAGCTTCATCAGGACAGGTTCCTGCGCGAGGACGGTCTGATCATTTGCGCCACGGTCGCCTTTGGCATGGGGATCGACAAGCCGAATGTCCGTTTTGTCGCCCATCTGAACCTGCCCAAGAGCATGGAAGCCTATTATCAGGAAACCGGCCGTGCGGGCCGCGATGGTCTGCCAGCCAATGCATGGATGAATTACGATCTATCCGATATCGTTTCCATTCGTTCCATGCTGGCATCATCCGATGCGCCCGACAGTCAGAAACGCATCGAAAGCCGCAAGCTCGATGCGCTGGTTGGCCTTGCCGAAACCACCAGATGCCGCCGACAGGTGATTTTGTCCTATTTCGGCGAAGAAGACACAAAACCCTGCGGCAATTGCGATACCTGCCTTGAACCGGTCGATACCTGGGATGCGACCGAGGCATCGCGTAAGGCACTTTCGGCGGTCTATCGTACCGGACAGCGGTTCGGTCCAGCCCACATCATCGAAGTTCTGATGGGACGCAAAACCGAAAAAATCCGTCAGAACAGCCATGACGATCTTTCGGTCTATGGTATTGGCAAGGATGTTTCCCAACCGCAATGGCGGTCGGTTTTCCGCCAGTTGCTTGCCATGGGATATCTTCAGGTCGATGTCGAGGGGCACGGTGGCGTTTACCTGACCGAAGAATCCCGCCCCGTCCTGCGCGGTGAAAAAGTCGTCGAAATGCGCAAGGACCCGGGCGAAAGCAAACGCACCATGACCAAGCGGCTGCGTGATTTCGATACCGAGTTCGAGAACGAGGAAGATCGTGATCTGTGGGAGCGCCTGCGCACCCTGCGCCACGAGCTTGCCACCAGCCAGAATGTTCCGCCTTATGTCATTTTCAGTGACAGAACCCTTTGGGAAATGGTCCGCTTCAAACCACGGACATTGCAGGATATGGCATCAATCAACGGGGTTGGCGTCAAGAAACTCGACCAGTACGGTCTTGTTTTCCTTGATGTCATGGATGGTCGGCGCTGATCGGGACCGGCATCAAGACCCTGACAGTGCTTCCTTGATTGCACTCACAACCACATCATCTTCCGGCTTGATCCGGGTGGCAAAACTGGCAACCAGATTGCCGTTCGGATCGACCAGATATTTGTGGAAATTCCATTTCGGGGCCTGATCGCTGCCAAGTTCGGCCTCCGCCCATTTAAAGAACGGATGCGCATCTTCTCCGCGAACCGACTGTTTGGTGGTCATCGGGAAATCGACATCAAAATTGACGGTACAGAAATCCTTGATTTCGCTGTCATCGGCGTATTCCTGCCCGCCGAAATCGCCCGAAGGAACCCCCAGAACAACCAATCCGTCGGCCCGATAGTCCGACCATAGCGCCTGAAGCCCGGTATATTGCGGGGTGTAACCACACATCGACGCCGTATTGACGACCAGAACCGCCTTGCCGCGATAATCCGCAAGGTCGATTTCGCCCCCGTCAATCGACGGGAATGAAAAATCATAGGCGTTGGTCGCTTTATCGCTGGCCATGGCAGAATTTCCAATTATCAGGCAAATGAAGCCGCACAAACCGGTATTCAACAGATTCCGCATTCCGTTTCCGAAAGTTCTGGTTTTCCTAGCCATATCGCTCTTCCGTCCATGGATCGGCATTATTGTGATAGCCACGTACTTCCCAAAATCCGGGTTTGTCGGTTTTGGAAAATGTTATCTGCTTCACCCATTTTGCACTTTTCCAGAAATACAGCTTGGGGATGATCACCCGAACCGGGCCGCCATGTTCCTCGGTCAATGGCGCATCTTCCCAATGATGGGCCAGCAACACGTCATCATCGATAAACTGATCAATCCGCACATTGGTCGTATAGCCGTCATGGGCGGTGAAAAGCACATGACGGGCATCTGATGTCGGCTTTACCAGATCGGCAAGCGATAAGGCTGACACACCCTGCCAGTGATTGTCGTAGCGCGACCAGCTGGTCACGCAATGAATATCGTTTTTGGCCATAAAGGGCGGCAGATCAAGCAACTGCCCGAAATCAAGCGTGACCGGGTTTTCAACTTCGCCGTCAATCGTCAGACGAAAGTCATCCGTTCCGACATGCGGCGTAATGCCAAGATCAAGCACCGGCCAGTCCTTGACCTCGCGCTGGCCGGGTGGCAGGCGATTTTCATGTGCATGATCGGCCTGCCCCGTCAAAAGACGGCCGTTTTCTGCCCATTTCTGTTTCGCTTCGATCAGCTTTTCCTTGATCTTGCCACTGAAACCATCAGCCATTCATCATCCTCCCTGACCACATCATACGAAAAATGGCGCAGTCATGTTCACCATGTCTGCGCCATTTATGCATTCTATCGCCATTGGCAAGCAATACACATGCTTGCGAGGCAGGACTATTATCCGAAATCCCGCATGATCCGGGCCTTGTCACGCTGCCAGTCACGTTCCTTGACCGCTTCACGCTTGTCAGCCTTTTTCTTGCCTTCCGCGATCGCCAGTTCAAGCTTGGCGATGCCTCGATCATTGAAATAAAGCTTCACCGGAACAAGGGTGAACCCCTTTTTGTTTAGGGCGTCACTCATTTTCGTGATTTCGCGTTTATGCAGAAGCAGTTTGCGCGGACGGCGTTCTTCATGGCCGAACGGCATCTTGCTTTGATATTCCGGAATATAGGCATTAATCAGCCAGATCTCGCCGTTCTTTTCTTCGGCATAGGATTCCTGAATGTTCCCCTTGCCGTCACGAAGCGACTTGACCTCGGTCCCGCGCAGGGCGACCCCGGCTTCAAAAGTTTCCGTCAGGAAAAAATCAAACCGGGCCCGCCTGTTTTGCGCGACGACCTTATTATTGCTGTCTTCTTTTTTCGGTGCCATTACAACAACTTGTAGGCCGAAATTAATCCCTTAGGACAAAATTCCGGCAGTGCGCAGCGCGGATTCAACGCGCTGCTTGGATTCTTCGGTAATCTCGACCATCGGCAGACGCATGTGGCTGCCGCAAAGGCCAAGAAGCTCGGCTGCATATTTGACCGGTCCCGGGCTGGTTTCGCAGAACATCGCCTTGTGAACCGGCAGAAGTCGATAATTCAACTCCTGAACCTTGGCAATGTTCCCGGCCGCCCATGCAGCGTGCAATTCCGCGCAAAGCTTCGGCGCGATGTTGGACGTGACCGAAATGCAGCCATGCCCGCCCTGCGCCAGGAACGGAACAATGGTGCCGTCTTCGCCCGACAACTGGCAGAAATCCGCCCCTGCCGCCAAACGCGTCAATGCCGGACGTTCCAGATCGCTGGTCGCGTCCTTCACACCGACGATACGCGGCAGTTTCGAAAGCTGTGCCATCGTATCAACCGACATGTCCACGACCGACCGGCCCGGAATGTTGTAGATCACGATCGGAATATCGGTCGCGTCATGAATAGCCTTGTAATGCGCATACAGGCCACGCTGACCGGGTTTATTGTAATACGGTGTTACAACAAGTGCCGCATCCGCACCGGCATTCTGGGCATGACGGGTCAGCGAAATCGCTTCGGCGGTCGAATTTGAACCGGTTCCGGCGATAACCGGGCCGCGGCCCTTGGCAACTTCAAGTGCCAGTTCGACAACGCGGTGGTGTTCCGCATGGCTCAAAGTCGGCGATTCACCCGTGGTTCCGACCGGCACAACACCGGTCGTGCCCTGTTTAAGTTGCCAATCCACAAACGACTGGAACGCTTTCTCATCGATTGCACCATCCTGTGTGAACGGTGTAATCAAAGCGGTAATCGAACCCTTAAACATCGATATCTCCAAATCTTATCGTGGATTGAAAGCGACGCGAAAATAGCGGCTGTTAAGGCATCCGGCAAGCGTCTGTATACATTAAAGCGCGCCTTGTTTGATCAAGGTTACTCTTTCGTCTTACGACCGATTGGCAATTGGCTGTTTCACTGCCATAATAAGGGTGTCTGGAGCGCATTACCTGCCGTAAGGCAAAAGGGGAATTTTAAATGGCGCATGCGTCTTTCTGCGGTGTTTCGATCTGCGCATTGGCACTCGGTATGTTCACTTTGCTGACGCCGATTGGCGATAAGGCATTGGCCGCAAGTCAGGATAAAAATATCCTGACCGAAC
Source organism: Thalassospira xiamenensis M-5 = DSM 17429 (assembly GCF_000300235.2). NCBI lineage: Bacteria > Pseudomonadati > Pseudomonadota > Alphaproteobacteria > Rhodospirillales > Thalassospiraceae > Thalassospira > Thalassospira xiamenensis. Next base: position 2,195,934 of record NZ_CP004388.1, read on the forward strand.
TGCCGCCATCACCGGCGTTTTCGTCGGTTAGCCGTGCGCGGCTGAATGTTTTTCTTGATGCGCTGGAAGACGGCCGCACAAAAACATTCGAAAAACTTCTTCCCAACTTTGACGACCCGCTGCTTCAGAAAGCCAGCGAGTGGATGTGGCTGATCAGCCCGAATTCCGGCCGCAGTTTCGAAGAAATCACAAATTTCATTGATGCCAATCCGAAATGGCCCAGTCAGTCACTGCTGCGTCAGCGCGCCGAAGAAGCCATGACTGATGCCGTTCCAGACGATGTCGTACTGGCATGGTTCAAGCGGTCCGCACCGGTTACGGCAGACGGTGCCACCCGCCAGATAAAGGCGCTTCTGGTGACCGGCGAAATCGAAGCCGCAACCACCCTCATACGCAACAGCTGGGTGAATGAAAACTTTGGCACCGGTCAGGAGAAGCGTTTTCTGGATCGATACGGCAAATATATCGATCAGGAAACCCATCAACAGCGCCTTGACCGCCTTCTGTGGGAGGGTCGTCTTGGACCGGCAAGCCGCACTGAAAAATATGTCAGCAACGATTATCTTTTGCTGGCCAAGGCACGCGCAGCCTTGCGGTCGCTCGACCCCGGTGTTGACGGCGCAATCAACCGTGTCCCCAAAAAATACCAGAACGATCCGGGCCTTATCTATGAACGCGTTCGCTGGCGCCGGATAAAGGACCGCGATCAGGAAGCGCGTGACCTGCTGCTCTCGCAGGCCAATGATCTCGCCTATATTTCAATCCGGCCGCAATACTGGTGGATTGAAAAGGCGATTCTTGCGCGCCGCGCCCTTCAGAAGGGGCATATTACCGATGCCTATCGTCTGGTTGCCAATCATGGCCAAAGTGATGCAGGTGATATCGCCGAGGCAGAATGGTTTGCCGGATGGATCGCCCTTGAATTCCTGGGCGATGCCCGCATCGCGCTGACCCATTTCCAGAACCAGTATGACGTCGTGCAATACCCGATCAGCCGTGCACGCGGAGCCTATTGGGCCGGCCGGGCCAACGATGCGATTGGGGACAAGGAAAAGGCGCGCGAATGGTACAGGCTGGCAGCCGATCACGCCCATACCTTCTATGGCCAGCTTGCCATTGATGCACTGGGTGCCAAGCCCACCTACTCTGTTGAACAACCCGTCCCGACGGAACAGCAACGCGCCGATTTCGAATCGCAGGAACTGACACAGGTTACCCGCAAACTTGGCGAGATGGGCCTTGGCAACATCATTCGTCCGTTTGTCATGGCGCTTGTTTATGCGCATGACGAGCCGGAATATCTCGCCATGGCAACCGATCTTGCGCGCGAATATGGCCGTGCCGACCTTGCAATCATTGCCGCCAAACGCAGCATCCGGACCGGTAGCGGATATCTGGATGCCGCCTATCCCATTCATGAACAGGTACCGCTTGGTCACAATCCCGACCCCGCACTGGTCCACGCAATCATGCGTCAGGAAAGCCTGTTTAACCCCGAAGCCGTTTCGTCGGCCGGTGCACGCGGCCTGATGCAGTTGATGCCTGCAACCGCCGAACGCATGGCCAAGGACCTTGATCTTGAATACGAAACCGCGCGTCTGACTGCCGATCCGGGCTTCAATATCTCGCTGGGGCGCGAATATCTTTCGAAACTTCTGGATCGCTGGGATGGTGAAGAAATACTGACCATCGCCAGCTATAACGCCGGTCCAAGCCGCGTAAGACAGTGGATTGCAGAATATGGTGATCCACGAGACGCCGATGTTGACCCGGTCGACTGGATCGAAATGATCCCCTATAGCGAGACACGCAATTACGTCCAGCGGGTTATGGAAGGCACCTATGTCTATCGCCGACGCTTCGCACGCGACGAAATCGCAATGGGTCAGCAGGATGAAACACCCTCAAATTCCCAGTGATTTGATCCAGCAACAGCGATCCGTTAGAGACAGTTGAACCGTTTGCGGTTTGCCAAAGCGAACACCATATTCGATCAAACCAAGTCCGACAGATGAGGCCAGAGCAAATGTCAGAAAATGCACTTACTTCCTGCCGCGCATTCGTTTTCGATGCCTATGGTACCCTGTTCGACGTTGGATCGGCCGTTGACCGGTTCAAGGAAACCATCGGGGATGAAGCAGACCGGCTTTCAAGTATCTGGCGCCAAAAGCAGCTTGAATATACATGGCTGCGCAGTCTGATGGGCGACTTCACTGATTTCTGGAATGTCACCGGTGACGCTCTTGATTACGCCATGGCAGCAACCGGAAAAAAAGACCCCGCCCTTCGCGCAAAACTCATGGAAACCTATCTGTCGCTTGATACTTTCCCCGAAGTTGTTGAAACCCTGAAAACACTTAAATCCCAAGGGCACAAGCTGGCGATCCTCTCGAACGGCGCCAAACATATGCTGATTTCAGCCGCAAAGGCATCCGGGATTCTGTCACTGTTTGACCAGATCATCTGTGTGGATGATATCAAAACGTATAAACCGCACCCCGATGTCTATCAGCTTGCGGTCGACCAGCTAGAATTGACGCCCGCCGAAATATCATTCCAGTCGTCTAACGGATGGGATATTGCCGGTGCCGGGCATTTCGGGTTCCGCACGGCCTGGATCAACCGGACACATCAGCCAACAGAACGCCTGTCTCATAGCGCAGACGTGGTTTTAAAAGGTCTGGACGAGCTGCTGCCGCTGGTCGCGCAGCCGGAAAAAGCCTGAAAACCGGGCCAGTGAAACACGCCAATCCCGATCAGACCGAATAAAGAAAACCCGGAAAAGCGATTTGCCGCTTTTCCGGGTTTTATATTCTTTGCTGGCCTGCGGGAAAGATTGCCAACACAAACCTTTTATTGTTTGTGTTCTTTCTTCACGTTCGCGGCAACGATCTGACCGGCCTGAATGACGGTAAGACCGCCCTCTTCGACGGCACCTTCAATGCGACGGCAATGGCCTTCGATATGGGCACCCGGTTCGATCGACAGGCTTTCATGAAGGATATCGCCCAGCATACGGGCCGTTTCCGCCAGTGAAACGTCCCGGGCGCGAACCTGACCGGTGACAGAACCACAAATGCGAACCTTTTCGGCGACAATCTCGCCGCGGACTTCGCCGTTCTGACCAATTGTCAGGGTGCGCGTGCGAATGTCGCCATTCACAAAACCGTCCACCTGAACATCTGATTCAGAGATCAGATCACCGGTAACCCGAAGATCGGAATTGATAATCGACAGACCGCCTCTTTTTTCGGTCGCCGAATTATGGGAATTAGTCGTTGTCTGCTGTCTCTTGCTCGTTTTTGAAAACATAATGTCCCGCCTCAATAAACTTGATGGGGTCTACCTGCTTATCGTGAACCAGAACTTCATAGTGCACGTGGCTGCCGGTACTACGGCCGGTACTTCCCATCAATGCGATTTTGCCCTTTAAATTCACTTCGTCGCCCTTCTTGACGAGGACCTTGTATAGATGTCCGAAACGGGTTCGAAGGCCGTTACCATGGTCAATTTCAACCATCTTCCCGTATTTTCCGCTCCATCCGGCGAACACCACCTTTCCGGGGGCCGTCGCATAGATTGGTGTTTTCATGGGCCCGGCAAGATCAACGCCGGAATGAAAAGCCCACTTACCGTTGATAGGATCCTTGCGCTTCCCGAAAGAACTGGACAGGTAATAGGAATCCGCAGGCTCCCCCAACGGGGTTCTTTTTATTCTTTCATGCAGACTTACCAGCTGATCCATACGATCACCAACGGCAAGTGCCACATTTACAAACTGTTCGTCCTCGGGGTTCTCGGGCTCGAACGCCACAAACGGTCCCCCCACACCACCGGCAACTTCGCCGCTTCCAGACGCCTGCGGCTTCATGGGCGGCGTAATAACCTCGTCCATCGTAAGACCGGTCATTTCCAGCACCGATTCCAGCTCCAGAATGGTGCTGTCGGCGGTTTCCGCCACGCGCTGCATCGCCTGCTTCTGGATGGTATGCAGATCGGCAATCCGCTGACGTGCTTCACCAAGTTCCGATTGCAGTTTTTTCGAACGCTGCATTGCCTGATCACGTTCACGCATAACCCGCGACATGACGGTTTCGACAGTTTCCAGTTCGTCGCGCAACGCAAGATTGCGGTTGGTAATACCGTCAATCTGGGTCTGTAGCGCGTTCATCTGATTATCCATGGATGTCCGCAAGGCGGAAATCTGGACTTTTTCCTTTTCACTGACTGCCAGTTTCGAGGTGTAATCCTGAACCCGGGCCTGCAGCATCAAATTCTTTTCAGCCATCGACAGAAGATTACGGTGGGTATCTTCCATCTGTGAGGTGATTTCACCAAAACGGCGCTGGCTTTCGGTGACACGTGCGATCAACTGATTGTAGGAAAGCTCGCTGCGAAACAGCTGTTCTTCACGCGCGGCAAGCCGTTGATCAAGATACCAGGAATAACCTGATACCCCGACCGTCCAGGTGATCGCAAGGACCCCGACCGATGCCAATGTCAGTTGAGCGTATTTGCCAATCCGCACTTGAGAAACGGAATCATTGGACCGCACAAGGATGTGCCGGTCCGGAAACCATTTTTCAATCAGGCGACGGCCACGTTCGAACGCCGACATACTCAGTGTCTAACCCCTATTTACCCAACATTGCCCGTTCGATACGAAATCGACGCACAACCGTTTTTTTTCAGACCCCGGCTGAATATCTATTTTCTTTACGCTACCTGTTAGCGCGAAGACAGGCAAGCACGTTAACACATCCTTAAGGGTAAAAAAATCATCTGCTTTGCACTTCAATATGTTACTCAATGATCTCCCGATGAATTCAACAGCGTTCAAAACATGCGTTTATCCCAATTCATGCTGACCTGTGCTGCAACATGGTTTTACAGCGGACGAACCACCAAGGCACCTGGCACGATGGGATCGCTGGCCGCTGTTCCTGTGGGCTGGGCAATTGCCGTTTTGCTGGGATACCCGGCTCTGTTGGCCGGAATTGTCATCGTATTCCTTGTCGGAATTCCGATTTCCCATAAATACAGCGAGATGATCGGGGTTCACGATCCCGGTGAAATCGTCATCGACGAAGTTGCAGGGCAATGGCTTTGCATACTTGTCGTTCCGCTGGGCAACGGGCTTGCCGATCTCGGCTGGCTGGCGGCGGCATTTGTCATGTTCCGGTTTTTCGATATTCTGAAACCCTGGCCGATCCGCTGGATCGACCGCCGGATCAGCGGCGGTTTTGGCATCATGCTTGATGACATCCTTGCGGGCATATTTGGCATGTTTGTATTGATCGCCGCCCGCTACTTTGCAGGAGTTTGACCGCCCATGAACATCGAACCGGATATTCTTGCGCGCGCAGAAAACCTGATTGCCCTATGCAAATCCAAAGGCGAAATGATCGCAACCGCAGAATCCTGTACCGGCGGGCTTATAGCTGGCGGGCTAACGGCCGTTGATGGCAGTTCGTCCGTTGTCGATTGCGGCTTTGTGACTTATTCCAACGAAGCAAAACACGGCCTGATCGGCGTACCGCAGGAATTGCTTGATACCTATGGTGCCGTCTCAGAACCGGTCGCGCGCGCAATGGCCGAAGGCGCACTGATCCGCGCACCACTGGCAACACTGGCTGTCGCGGTTACCGGCATCGCCGGACCGGGCGGCGGATCAGATGAAAAACCGGTTGGTCTTGTCCATCTTGCGTGCGCCGGAAAAGGTCGGCCTATCCTGCACCGTCGCCGGGTCTATGACGGTGATCGCCACGCGGTACGCAAGGCAACCATCATCGACGCCTATGACATGCTTTCGGAAATGGTTGGCAAAACCGGTTAATCAGGTTGGCGCGTCATCGCCCCTGCAGCGTGAATGCAACATGCACTCACCGATCTGACAGGGCCTTGTCCGGCTCGCCATAAACCTGATGGGCGCGGGTTTCAAATGCACCGACCATCAATTTGACGGCCTCGTTGAACACGACCCCGATCATCTTCTGCAACAGGGCAGAACGGAATTCGAAATCGACAAAGAAGTCGAGCCACGTTCCACCGTCTTCCGCCGGTTCAAACACCCAGTGATTGTTAAGGTACTTGAACGGCCCCTGCAGATATTCGACATCGACCCGATCCGGGCGCTGTAGCGTGACTTTTGATGTGTATTTTTCGCGAAACATTTTGAAACCGATCACCAGATCGGCATGCAAAACATCGCCATCGCGCTTGCGCACACGGGATGCCACACACCATGGCAGAAATTCCGAATAGGAATCGATATCCGCGACGAGGTCAAACAGCTGTTCCGGCGTATAGGGCAGTTTCCTGCGCTCCGCATGCGTCGGCACCCTGATCTCCTTTGTCGTCGCGTTTATCGGTTTGAAATGCGGCGCACTTACTGTGCCGCTGTTGTTGCCTGCATTCTGGCTTTGGCTTCGTCAGCAGCCGCAAGCTTTCTTTCGCGTGCCTTGCGCAGTTCCTCGAAATCACGGTCCGCATGATAGCTTGAACGCGTCAGCGGCGTTGCCGACACCATCAGGAAGCCCTTGCCGCGTGCCATCGAGGCGTAATCCTTGAATTCGTCCGGCGTCACAAAGCGGTTCACCGGCTCGTGCTTAAGGGTTGGCTGCAAATACTGGCCAATCGTCAGGAAGTCGACATCCGCAACCCGCAGATCGTCCATGACCTGTGCCAGTTCATGGCGTTCTTCACCAAACCCGACCATCAGGCCCGATTTGGTAAAGATCGTCGGATCAATCTGTTTGACGCGATCAAGAATGCGCAGCGACTGGTAATAGCGCGCGCCCGGCCGGATCGAGGTATAGAGTCTGGGAACGGTTTCAAGGTTATGGTTGAAAACGTCCGGACGTGCACGGGCAACGATTTCAACGGCACCTGGCTTATCGCGGAAATCGGGGGTCAGAATTTCAATCGTGGTTTCCGGCGATTTATGGCGGATCGCCTCGATCACGCGGGCAAAATGTGCAGCCCCACCATCGGCCAGATCATCACGGTCGACCGAGGTGATCACGACATGTTTAAGCGCCATGTCGGCAACCGCCATCGCAAGGTTTTCCGGCTCGAACGGGTCAAGCGCACCGGGCATGCCGGTCTTGACGTTACAGAACGAACAGGCACGCGTGCAGGTATCCCCCATGATCATGAAGGATGCGTGTTTCTTCTGCCAGCATTCACCAATGTTCGGGCACGCCGCTTCTTCGCAGACGGTATGCAAATTAAGGCCGCGCGCAAGTTCGCGCGTTTCCTGATACCCCTTCGAGGTTGGCGCCTTGACGCGAATCCATTCGGGCTTGCGTCCGGACGGACGATCCGGGCGTTTCTGCTTTTCCGGGTGACGAAGTGCCTGTGCTTCGTTGCGCGCCGTCGACATAGAGTTACCTCCGAAGGATTGGACGGGCGGCAATGTGCCGCCACGTCACGCATTTGTCAAACCGACAATCGTCCAAAACGGTCATACCGGGCATGTTTGCCCGGTACAACGCCGTATTCTAGAAGTGGATCGCACGCCCATAGGCGTCAAGGACCGACTCATGCATCATTTCCGAAAGGGTCGGATGCGGGAATACCGTATGCATCAGATCTTCTTCGGTCGTTTCGAGGCCCATGGCCACGACAAAGCCCTGGATCAGCTCGGTCACTTCGGCACCAACCATGTGCGCACCAAGCAATTCACCGGTCTTGGCATCAAACACCGTTTTGACCAGACCTTCGGCCTCGCCCAGTGCAACCGCCTTGCCATTGCCGATGAACGGGAATTTGCCGACCTTGACGTCGTAACCGGCTTCCTTGGCTTTGGCTTCGGTCAGACCGACACTTGCCACCTGCGGATGGCAATAGGTGCACCCCGGAATCTTGCGCGGATCAAGCGGGTGAACCCCTTTGACACCGGCAATCTTTTCAACGCAGATGACGCCTTCATGCTCTGCCTTATGCGCCAGCATCGGCGGGCCTGCGACGTCACCAATGGCATAAATGCCCGGTTCTGCCGTTGCCGAATACTCGTTCGTATCAATGACGTTGCGATCAACCTTGACCTTGGTGGTTTCCAGACCGAGATTTTCGGTATTGCCGATCACACCAACCGCGGAAATCACGCGATCAACAGTCAATTCCTGTTTCTTGCCGTCCTTGGTTTCAATCGTGACAACAACATTGTCGGCGTTGCGCTTAAGGTTCGCGACCTTGGCTTCTGTCAGGATTTTCATCCCGTCCTTGGTCATCATCTTCTGTGCAAGGGCGGCCACTTCCTTGTCTTCGACCGGCATGATCTGCGACATGATTTCGACCACCGTCACTTCCGCACCCATGGTGTGATAGAAGCTGGCAAATTCGATACCAATCGCGCCTGAACCGACAACCACAAGGCTTTTGGGCATCTTGTCAGGCGTCATCGCCTTTTTATAGTCCCAGACCACCTTGCCATCGGCTTCCAGCCCCGGCAGGGACCGCGCCCGTGCACCGGTCGCGATAATGTAATTCTTCGCGGTATAGGTGCCGGCATCCTTGCCTTCGACCTTGATCTTTTTCGGACCGTCGAATTTGGCTTCGCCGTTGATCACGGTGATCTTGTTCTTCTTCAGAAGATGGCCAACACCACCCGAAAGCTGCTTGGAAACACCGCGCGAACGCTGAATGACTGCATCCAGATCAAAGGAAGGCTTTTCGCATGACAGACCGAATGACTTGGCATGCTGCATGTTGCGATAGACTTCTGCCGAACGCAGCAGGGCCTTGGTCGGAATACAGCCCCAGTTCAGGCAGATGCCGCCAAGATGTTCGCGTTCAACAACCGCGGTTTTCAGGCCAAGCTGTGCGGCACGAATGGCCGTGACATAGCCACCAGGGCCCGCGCCAACAACGATTAAGTCGAAATTGTTATCCGCCATCGTAAGATCTCCTTCGCCTGCCCGTCACCGGTCACAGGTCTTGAAATTCAAATGCTTGCGGGGACTATTTAAAGTCCCCGCGCAATTTCCGAACCTCAGAGCAACATGCTCAGCGGATCTTCGATCAGCTTTTTGAATTCAGCCATGAATTCAGCACCGATCGCACCATCGACCACACGATGGTCGACCGAAAGCGTGCAGCTCATGACGGTGGCAATAGCCAAGGCGCCGTCCTTGACAACCGCGCGCTGTTCACCGGCACCAACGGCCAGAATGCAGCCCTGCGGCGGGTTGATGATGGCAGAGAATTCCTTGATGCCAAACATGCCAAGGTTAGAGACAGAGAAAGTCCCGCCCTGGAATTCTTCCGGTTTCAGCTTGCCTTCGCGTGCCTTGCCAGCCAGTGCCTTCATCTCGGTCGAGATTTCGGCAAGCCCCTTGCCACCCGCATTGCGGATAACCGGGGTGATCAGGCCGCCCTCGATGGCAACCGCCACCGAAATGTCCTGCTGCTTGCTCTGCAGGATGGCCGCATCGGTCCAAACCGCATTGGCTGCCGGTACGCGTTTAAGCGCAATGGATGCGGCACGAATGACGAAATCATTGACCGAAACCTTCACACCCTCGCCGGCCTTCTCGTTAAGCTGCTTGCGGGTGGCAAGCAGATTGTCGAGTTCGCAATCGACCGTCAGGTAGAAATGCGGAACCTGCTGTTTGGACTGGGTCAGACGACGGGCAATAACCTTGCGCATCGAGCTGTTCGGGATTTCTTCGTATTCCGGCAAACCGGTCAGATCCGGGTTCCAGCCAGACGCCACCGGTGCCTGCGGGGCTGCCGCCGGTTTCTCGCCAGCAGGAGCCGAAGAAGCAGCAGCAGAAGCAGCTTTATCGGCCGGTTTGGACGACATCGCGGCTTCGACATCGCGTTTCACAACACGACCACGCGGGCCTGAACCCTCGACCTTGCCAAGATCAACGCCTTCATTGGCTGCAATACGACGCGCCAATGGGCTTGCCTTGATACGATCCCCACCGGAAACAGGTGCCGCAGGTGCCAGGCCTTTTGCCGGGGCGGCTTCTGGCTTGGACGCTTCCTGTTTCGGTGCCTCGGCTGCCGGTTCGGCATCGCCGCCGCCAACAGACGCCGAAGACGTATCCGCCCCGTCAAGGGCGCTGGCATCTTCGCCTTCTTCCAGAAGAAGTGCGATAACCTCGTTCACGGCAACGCCTTCGCTGCCTTCGTAAACAAGGATTTTACCGATTTTGCCTTCGTCGACGGCTTCAACTTCCATCGTGGCTTTATCGGTTTCGATTTCGGCAATGACGTCACCTGACTCAACGGTGTCGCCTTCCTTGACAAGCCATTTCGCCAAGGTGCCTTCGGTCATGGTCGGCGACAGAGCCGGCATCAATATCTTAACAGGCATGAACGCAATCTCCCGGTAACGGGGCGGCGCGGGTTTGCCGCGCCCTGCCCCTGTCCGTTTTACTTAGCGATAGCAAACGGCCTTGGCCGCATCGACGATGTGTTGCTCCTGCGGAAGTGCAAGCACTTCGAGGTTGGCAGCATATGGCATCGGAACATCTTCACCGGTAACGCGCGCAACCGGCGCATCAAGGTAATCAAACGCATGTTCCATGATGACCGATGCGATCTCGGCACCGATACCGGCAAAGTGCCAGCCTTCTTCGCAGGTCACGAGACGGTTGGTTTTCATGACCGAGCGAACGATGGTGTTCACATCAAGCGGACGGATGGTCCGAAGGTTGATGACCTCGGCGGAAATGCCCTGCTCAGCAAGCTGTTCTGCCGCTTTCAGCGCCTTGCCGACCATGATTGAAAACGCAACGATGGTAACGTCCGTCCCTTCGCGTTCGATCTTTGCCTGACCAATCGGAAGAACGAAATCTTCGTCGTCCGGCACTTCGAAGCTTTGTCCGTAAAGGATTTCGTTTTCAAGGAAGACAATCGGGTTCGGATCACGAATAGCAGCCTTGAGTAGACCCTTCGCATCGGCCGCCGACCAAGGTGCGACAACCTTAAGCCCCGGGCAATGTGCATACCAGGATGCATAGCACTGCGAATGCTGTGCGCCCACACGCGACGCAGCACCGTTCGGGCCACGGAACACGATCGGGCAACCAAGCTGGCCACCGGACATATACAGGGTTTTCGCAGCAGAGTTGATGATCTGGTCAATCGCCTGCATGGCGAAGTTAAAGGTCATGAACTCAAGAACCGGTTTCAGGCCCATGAATGCCGAACCGGTTGCAAGGCCGGTAAAGCCATGCTCGGTAATCGGGGTATCGACAACACGCTTGTCACCGAATTCATCAAGCAGGCCCTGGGTGACTTTATAAGCCCCCTGATACTGCGCGACTTCTTCCCCCATGACATAAACGTTCTCATCGGCCCGCATTTCTTCGGCCATGGCATCGCGCAGGGCTTCACGAACGGTCTGGGTCTTGAACGAGGTATAGGTTTTCTCGTCCTGGGTCGCGTTCATGACGCTCATGGCACGCGGGTCCTGTTCGGCGCGGTCAATCGCACCGCTTGCAGCAACAGGTGCTGCACTGGACGAACTGGCCGGTGCCTTTTCTTCTTCCTTGGCTTCGGCCGGTGCGGCGTCGGCTTTCGGTGCAGAAGACGCCGAAACATTATCAAGGGCAGAAGCATCCTCGTCTTCTTCGAGGATATAGGCGATCACAGCATTCACCGCGACGTTTTCAGTCCCTTCGGCAATCACGATCTTGCCGATGGTCCCTTCGTCAACGGCCTCGACTTCCATCGTGGCCTTGTCGGTTTCAATTTCTGCAATCACGTCACCGGAGGCAACAGTGTCGCCTTCCTTGACGGTCCATTTGGCAAGAGTGCCTTCTGTCATGGTCGGCGACAGCGCCGGCATCAAAACTTCAATCGGCATTGTTCCCTCTCTCCCGGGAAATATCGGTCAAAAGCGGTTCGCGGGTGTCGCGATCACGCGTCGATCAGAATATCTGTGAACAGTTCGGAAACATCCGGTTCCGGGCTGTTTTGCGCAAACTCCGCCGCTTTGGCGACTTCCGCTTTCACATCCTTGTCGATGTCCTTGAGGCCAGCCTCGTCGATGATATTGCCATCGATCAGCAGCTTTTTGACCATATCGATCGGATCGTGCTCTTTACGCATTTTGTCGAGCTCGTCCTTGGTACGATATTTCGCCGGGTCGGACATGGAATGCCCGCGATAGCGATAGGTCTTGAGCTCAAGGATATAGGGCCCTTTGCCTTCGCGGCAATGCGCAACGGCACGTTCACCGGCATCCTTGACCGCCAGAACGTCCATGCCATCAACCTGTTCACCCGGGATACCATAGGCAGAACCACGCTCGTAAAGGTCCGGGCTGGCCGAATGGCGCTGTGCCGACGTTCCCATGGCATACTGGTTGTTCTCGATGCAATAGATCACCGGAAGCTTCCAGAGCGCTGCCATGTTGAAGGATTCGTATACCTGCCCCTGGTTGACGGCACCGTCCCCAAGATAGGTCAGGCAGACACGGTCCTGACCGCGATATTTGTAATTGAAGGCAATACCGGTGCCGAGCGAAACCTGCCCGCCGACGATACCATGCCCGCCATAGAAGTTCTTTTCCTTGGAGAACATGTGCATCGAGCCGCCCTTGCCGTGCGAATAACCGCCTTCACGGCCGGTCAGCTCTGCCATAACCCCTGCTGGGTCCATGCCACAGGCCAGCATATGGCCGTGGTCGCGGTAACTGGTAATCACACCATCATCGCCGGTAATGGCAGCCTGCATGCCGACAACGACAGCTTCCTGCCCGATGTAAAGATGGCAGAAGCCACCAATAAGCCCCATGCCATAAAGCTGACCGGCTTTTTCTTCAAAGCGACGGATCAGCAGCATTTCACGGTAATATTTGAGGAGATCGTCACTGCTCGCCTGATTGTCGGCGCGCGTCGTGGCGCGTTTGCGTTTTGTGGTCGCCATGTTTCCTCCCGGTGGATGGCTGTCGCTTAAGCATCATGTATGAGCGCTTAATTCGGTACTGGACCACCGAAATGACTACCCAAAACTACGTGTCGAAGCAAGCAATCTAACCACCCGTAAACTGTTGTTTTGCAACGCACAATCACAAATAAACCAAATAATGGTTAATTCATGTTTTTTTGCATATATACATAATTCAAGCGTTTCCAGTGACTTGAGGAACCGGCTTCATTCCCGTTCATTCCATCAGGTCACAAATGCTATGCTTTCCCGAAAAGAATATCACAGATCCGACACGTTTATTTCGCAACTGCCAGAAGAAACAAAAGGTTGCGTTGCCCTGATCACAAACTATTGCAGGTCACAAATCAACCAAAAGACAGTTGAAACAACGCTGTATGAGAGGATGTCAAATTCCCGCCAAGCAGCCCGGGCTGTAAAATCATGGGAAATACAGCCCCGGACGCGCGCATTTTCAATTCTGGAAGTTGATCGCACGCATAAAAAACCTGCCGGATTCTAAGCACAAATTTGCCGCGACCGATTACTGGCTGGCAGCAACCGTTTCGTCGGCCGGGTAGCCATTGTGATGGAAGATAATCAGATCATCCGGGTGCGCGGCATTCAGCATCGCGCGCGCACGTTCATCGAGCAGATCAGGATCAAGATGCTTCGGGCGCATCGCAATCACGCGCTGCTCCAGATGCTTGCGCTTGTCGATGATTTCGTCACGCACTTTTGCGATATCGGCCACGCGGTCCTGCATCGACCAATAAGCCAACAAACCACGATTACCTTCGACACTGTGGAAGATGAAATAGACCATAATGGTAAATGCAATAACCGGTGCAATAGCCTGACCTAGTCGGCGAATAACCGGTGACGTTGAAGACATTTACCCCTGCCCTTTGCGGATACGAGACGAAAAACAGAAAAAACACCATTCCGAAACCGGAACGGAAAAACTGCGTGCGTTATTTCCCTTTGAACGCAAAGGTATAAATCTCGCAGCAGACAGAACTCTCGCAAAAATACTCTCACAGCTAATCACAACAGGGTAAAAATAAGCTTAAAACAGCAATGCTAATACAGGGCAGTTACGCTCAATTAGCTGATCCTGAACAACAAAAAACCGCCCCGGAATGACGGGACGGTTTTTCAGGTTCAGTCCTGCAATCGAACCTTATTTCAGGATCGAACGCCCCGGATAATAGGCACCGGCCCCCAGCATCTCTTCGATGCGGATCAGCTGGTTGTATTTCGCCAGACGGTCGGAACGTGACAGCGAACCGGTTTTGATCTGTCCGCAATTGGTGGCAACCGCAAGATCGGCGATGGTCGAATCTTCGGTTTCGCCCGAACGGTGTGACATAACCGCAGTATAGCCCGCACGATGGGCCATTTCGACGGCCTCAAGCGTTTCGGTCAGCGAACCGATCTGGTTGACCTTCACGAGGATCGAGTTGGCAACGCCCTTTTTGATGCCATCGGCAAGGCGCTTCGGATTGGTTACGAACAGATCGTCCCCGACCAGCTGAACCTTTTTGCCGATTTCCGACGTCAATGCCGCCCAACCGTCCCAGTCATCTTCAGACATGCCGTCTTCGATCGAGAAAATCGGATACTTGCTGACCAGATCGGCCCAGTATTTGACCATGCCGTCTGCATCAAGGGTCTTGTTCTCGCCCGCCAGAACGTATTTGCCACCTTTGTAGAATTCGGTCGATGCCGCATCAAGGGCAAGGACAACGTCTTCTTCCGGACGATAACCGGCAGCTTCGATCGACTTCATGATGTAGCTGATGGCTTCTTCGCTCGACCCGATATTCGGGGCAAAACCACCTTCGTCACCAACAGAAGTGCTCAGACCATCTGCCGACAGGGCCTTTTTCAGGTTATGGAAGATTTCCGCACCCATGCGGATTGCGTCCGATCCGGTTTCTGCCGAAACCGGCATCACCATGAATTCCTGAACGTCAATCGCGTTGTCGGCATGTTCACCGCCATTGATGATGTTCATCATCGGCACCGGCAGGGTGCGGGCGAAAGCCCCACCAACATAACGATAAAGCGGAAGGCCCGCTTCTTCAGCCGCAGCCTTGGCAACCGCCAGCGATACGCCCAGAATGGCGTTCGCGCCAAGACGGCTCTTGTTCGGCGTCCCGTCAAGATCGATCATGATGCCATCGACCTCGACCTGGTCTTCGGCATCCATACCGGCCAGGGCTTCGAAAATCTCGCCATTGACGGCGGCAACCGCTTTGGTCACGCCCTTGCCAAGATAACGGTCTTCCTTGTCACGCAGCTCGACGGCTTCATGCGCACCGGTGGATGCACCCGACGGAACGGCTGCACGACCAAAGGCGCCACTTTCCAGAGTTACATCAACTTCGACAGTCGGGTTGCCACGGCTATCGAGGATTTCGCGGCCGCGGATATCGATAATAGCGGTCATGACGGAAACATTCTCCTCACTGAGATTATCTGCACCCCAATCGGGTGCTTTGGTTACAGCATAAAAGAAATGCCGCCATCATGTCTGATGGCGGCATTTGCATATCAATCCTTGAACATGTCCAGACGAACCGGATTGGCTTTTGCCACTTTGTCCAGTTCCATCAGAACCGACAAAACTTCCGGAAGCTTGTTCAAGGGAATCTGGTTCGGGCCATCGCTGATGGCCGCATCCGGGTTATCGTGGGTTTCGATAAACAGGGCGGCAATGCCGACAGATACAGCCGCACGCGCCAAAACCGGCGCAAATTCGCGCTGTCCACCCGTCGTTGTCCCCTGCCCACCCGGCTGCTGAACAGAATGGGTCGCATCAAATACGACCGGATAGCCCTGACGGGCCATGGTGGGAAGTCCACGGAAATCGGTTACCAGCGTGTTATAGCCAAAGCTGGTCCCGCGATCACAAAGCATGATGTTTTCATTGCCAGTTGACGCAATGTTGTTCGCAACATTCGCCATGTCCCAGGGTGCCAGGAACTGGCCCTTTTTGACATTCACCGCGCGCCCGGTTTTACCCGCGGCCTGCAAAAGATCGGCCTGACGGCACAGGAACGCCGGAATTTGCAGAATATCGGCAACTTCCGCGACCGCCGCACACTGATCGGGCAGATGAACGTCGGTGACAATCGGAAGGCCGGTCTTTTCCTTGACCTCAGCCAGAATGTCGAGACCTTCGACCAGACCAACCCCACGCCTCGACGTGCTGCTGGTGCGGTTTGCCTTGTCAAACGAGCTTTTGTAAACAAGCCCGATCCCGAGCCCCTCGGACAATTCCTTAAGCGCTGCGGACATTTCCAGTGCGTGCTGACGGCTTTCGATCGCGCATGGCCCCGCCAGAAGCGCAAAGGGCCTGTTATTGGCGAATTCGATATTGCCGACTTTGACAGTTTTGATTTCCGTCATTTCGAAGTCTTTCATTCAGGCTGTTTGATCAAACCAGACGGCTGCGCTCTTTGGCGGCCTTGATATAGGACACAAACAGCGGATGCGGATCAAGCGGACGCGAACGCAGTTCCGGGTGGAACTGAACGCCGATGAACCACGGGTGATCGGGGTATTCGACGATTTCCGGCAAACGCCCGTCCGGCGACAGACCCGAGAATTTAAGCCCTTTTTCCTCAAGCTGCGCCATGAAGTTTACGTTAACTTCGTAACGATGGCGATGGCGCTCAAGAACGGTCTCACTGCCATAGATATCACGCGCACGCGTACCGTCGACCAGTTTGCACTCGTAGTTGCCAAGGCGCATGGTGCCACCAAGATCATCTTCGCCGCTACGACGCTCAACCGAGCCACCATCTTTGGCCCATTCGGTCATCAGGCCCACAAGCGGGGTTTTCGTCGGACCGAATTCCGATGAAGACGCATCCTTAAGGCCCGCAAGATTGCGTGCGGCTTCAAGAACCGCCATCTGCATGCCAAAGCAGATACCGAAATACGGCACCTTGTTTTCACGGGCATAGCGCGCAGCGGCAATCTTGCCTTCTGTGCCACGCTCGCCAAATCCGCCCGGCACCATGATCGCGTCCAGTTTGGACAGGATTTCGCTAACATCGCCTTCCTTTTCAAGCGCGTCAGACGCAATCCATTCCAGTTTGACACGGACCTTGTTGGCGATGCCGCCATGGGTCAGTGCTTCGGTGAGCGACTTATAGGCATCGGGCAACTGAATATATTTGCCAACGATCCCGATAGTAACCTCACCTTCCGGATTACGGATGATGTTGCAGATTTCTTCCCACGGTCCCAGATCCGGGTCCTGTGCCTGCAGGCCAAAGTGATGAAGCACTTCGTTATCAAGACCATACTGGTGATAGCTGATCGGCACCTGATAGATATTGTCGACGTCATAGGCCGGAATAACAGCGGCTTCGCGCACGTTACAGAAACGTGCGATCTTGCGGCGCTCATTGACCGGGATTTCACGGTCACAACGGCACAGCAGGATATCGGGCTGAATACCAACGCTTTGCAGTTCCTTGACGGAATGCTGTGTCGGTTTGGTTTTAAGCTCGCCCGCCGACGAAATATAAGGCACCAGCGTCAGATGCATGAACAGCGTGCGGCCATCGCCAAGCTCGTTGCCCATCTGGCGGATCGCTTCAAGGAACGGCAGACTTTCGATATCGCCAACCGTACCGCCGATCTCGACAAGGACAAAATCCTCGGTCGCATCGGACTGAACGAATTCCTTGATCGCATCGGTAATATGCGGGATCACCTGAACGGTCCCGCCCAGATAATCGCCGCGACGTTCGCGCGCAATCACGTTGGAATAGATGCGACCGGTGGTCACGTTGTCGGAACGACGCGACGAAACACCGGTGAAACGTTCATAGTGACCAAGATCAAGGTCGGTCTCCGCCCCGTCTTCGGTCACATAACATTCGCCATGCTGATACGGGCTCATGGTGCCCGGATCAACGTTGATATATGGATCAAGCTTGCGCAGGCGAACAGTGAAACCACGTGCCTGAAGCGAGGCCCCCAAAGCAGCAGATGCCAGGCCCTTGCCCAGCGAAGAAACAACGCCACCGGTGATAAAGATATAACGGGTCATGTCTTTGCCTCATCTCAAAGCAAAACGCCGCAGTTCGATGCCGCTCAGTGCATCACGAACCGGGGAATACAACAATCAAAAATTGAGGCGGCAATTTTGCCGCCTCTGGTCGTCGGTTTGTTTTTTAGCGGGTCGGAGCCGCCGGTCCGGTGTCCTCGGCGGGCTGTTGTTCAGCTGCCGGGGCCGGAGCCTGATCCAGTATGGATGTCGGCTGGGTATGAGTGTTGGACAACAATGCCAGGGCAAGGCTTGTAATCATGAATGCCCCGGCAAGAATAGCGGTCGTACGTGTCAGAAGGTTTGCTGCGCTGCGCGAGCTCATGACGCCGAAATTACCGCCGCCGCCACCGCCGCCGCTTCCGCCGATACCAAGCCCACCGCCCTCGCTGCGCTGTACGAGAATGACGGCAATCATGCCAAGCGCAAGAAGAAGGTGAATTACCAGAATAACAGTTTGCATGGTCTCGAAACTCTTGTCCTAAAACTTCCGATCCGAAATTATTATGGCCGGATCGGGCAAAAATTTGATGCGTATTTAACGTGTTTTATGACAGTTGGCTAGGCGCAACTTTCAATAATTTTCCAAAAATCGTCAACCTTGAGGCTCGCCCCGCCAACCAGTGCACCGTCAACATCGGGCACAGACAGCAATTCAGCCGCATTGGACGGCTTTACCGAACCACCATACAGAATTCTGAATTTGTCACCATCATCAAATCGTGCCGTCAGCCCTGCACGAATTGCAGCATGAACTTCGGCAACTTCATCAACGCTTGCCGTGCGCCCCGAGCCAATCGCCCAGACCGGCTCATAGGCAATGACGGTATTTTCCGCCGTCGCCTCATCAGGAACCGAAACCGCAATCTGGCCATTGACCACCGCAAGCGTCGCACCAAGATCGCGTTCCTGCTCGGTCTCGCCAACACAGACCACCGCAATCAGACCGGCATCATGGGCTGCCATTGTTTTCTGGCGAATAACGGTCGAACTTTCACCGTGGTCGGCCCGACGTTCGGAATGCCCGACAAGAACATGGGTCGCGCCGATATCGGCCAGCATCGGGGCCGCAATATCCCCGGTATGCGCGCCCGAAACGGCAACATGGCAATCCTGACCGCCAACCTTGACGGCACTCTTGGCCGTAACACCGGCAACATCGGAAATCAGGGTTGCCGGCGGACAGACCAGAATATCACATGCCAGATCACCTTTTGCCTTTGCGCGGTCAGACAGTCCGCGCGCAAGTGCAAGCCCGTCGGTGCGCAGGCAATTCATTTTCCAGTTTCCGGCGATCAGGGGACGGCGCTGTGACATATGTATATCTACCTCTTGCTGCGACGGGTTTTGGATCAGGCAATGGCTGGGCCATGCGGGAACCGATCCGACAAGTATTGTTACAAACACGGTTCGATGCGGGTTTTAGCACGCGCTCAGGCCCCGGCCAAGCCCCGGAAAACACTGTCAACCGAACTTCGGGCACGGTCAATGCAATCGGATGTTGCCGCCCTTACCTCTCGCCATTAAGATGCGCGGCAATTGCGCCGGGATTTTCGTTATGTTCCGGCAGATAAAAGAAACGCTGCCGGTACATTGTCATCTGCATTGTCATCGGCACCAACCACGAATTGTTAGGCTTATCATATGCTTGCTGGCATTCGCTCTTTTTCGAAATCAATCTTTGCCAAGATCATCCTCGGCGTGATTGCAATCAGCTTCGTCGGATGGGGCCTGAATGCGTCGATGCTCGATCTTGGAACATCGCGTCAGGTTGCTGAAATCGGCAGCCAAAATATCAGCCCCGCCGAACTGGATCGCGCCTTCCAGCGCAGCATCCAGAACATGCGCAGCGTTTTCGGTCCGAATTTCGACCGTCAGCAAGCCATCCAGATGGGCCTTTTGAACAATACGGTTCAAAATCTGGTTTCCCAGAAAATCCTGCGTGAAAACGCCAAGGAAATGGGCATCGGCATCAGCAACGAAAAAGTGCGCGAGACGATTTTCGCCTCTCCGGGCTTCCAGAATGAAACCACCGGCCAGTTCGACCGCGAACGTTTCCTTCAGGCGCTGTATTCCAGCGGATATACCGAACCGGAATTCATCGAAGGTGTTCGTGGCGACATGATGGGCCAGCAGGTTGTCGGCAGCCTCGCCGGTGCCGTCAGCGTCCCTGACGTCATGGCACAACAGATTGCCGCCTACCGCAACGAACAGCGCAGCGGCAGCTTCTTTGCCCTGAATGCTTCGGAATTCGACACGATCGAAACGCCCGATGACGCGACCCTTCGTAAATATCACGAAGACAACGCACCGCAATTCACCGCCCCCGAAAGCCGCAATGTGACCCTGGTCACCCTTTCGGCGAAGGATCTGGCGGCAAATATGGATGTCACCGAAGAAGAAATTCTCGAGGCATATAACCATCGCCTGCCGGAATTCCAGACTCCGGAAAAACGCGTTGTCGAACAGATCCTGTTTGCCCCCAATGAAAAGGAAAGTGCCCAGGAGGCCTATAAGGCGCTTCAGGGGGGTGCCGATTTCATGCAGGTCGCAACCGACGATGCCGGTATGGATCCGTCGATTGTCAAACTTGGTGAATTCACCGCCGACAACATCCTTCCCGATCTGCGCGATGCGACGTTTGGCCTTGAAGAAGGCGCATTTTCCGAACCGGTCGAAACAGCCCTTGGCTGGCATATCATTCGCGTGACCGGCATTACGCCGGAACAGACCGAAACCCTTGATCAGGTTCGCGACGATGTCGAAGCCGGTGTCCGGCAGTTCAAGGCCGAAGACGCGATCTATGATCTTGCCGCCAAGCTTGATGATGAACTTGGTGCCGGTACCCCGCTTGAAGAAGCCGCAAACGCGGTTGGCGCAAAAACCTATAAACTGAACGACGTTGTGCGTGGCGAAGGTCTGGGTACTGAAATCACCGACAGCGGCGAGATCAATGCCAAGATTTTCGAACTCGGCAAGGGCGAGGAAAGCTTCCTCGAAGAAACCTCGACCGGTGTTCGTTATGTCGCACGCGTTGATGACGTCACCCCGTCGGCACTGCGTCCGTTTGAAGATGTGCGTGATGACGTTGTCACCGCATGGAAAACCGATGAACGCAACCGTCTGATGCTTGAAAAAGCCGATCAGCTTGCCGCGTCGATCAATGACCAGAATGCCGATATCGCAACGCTCGCTACCAGCGACAATGCCGAACTCGAACAAAGCGGCCTGACCAAACGTACCGGTCAGGGCCTCCAAGGCAATGTCAGCCCGGCGGTAGCCGCAGCCCTCTTCACCCTTGAAGAAGGCAAGGCAAAGGCCGTTCAGTCCGGCGACAATGTTCTGGTTCTGAAACTTGATCAGATCAAAGCTGGCACCATTGCCGAAGGCGCTGACGACCCGGTCGTGACCGAACTCAAACAGGGCCTGAACGAAGACATCCTTGCAGAATATCTTGATTACCTGCAGGACGAGATTTCGGTCAGCGTCAATAACAGCGTGATCAACGGTCTTTATCCGCAAACTGCGGCCAACTGATCCCGATCAGAAATGGGGCGGCCTTTCATCGGGCCGCCCTTTTTCGTTAAACTCCGCGCTGCCTCATACCGCCCACCCCTAATCGACCAAAATTGGACAGACCATGGAAATCAAACCGGATTTCAACAGTTTCAAGCAGAACTATAATAACGGCATTTCGCAGGTTCTCTGGACCTCGCTGACCGCTGATCTTGATACGCCCGTCTCGGCGTTTCTCAAGATCGCCGAAGGCATGTCCAATACCTATCTGCTTGAATCTGTCGAAGGCGGTGCCGTGCGCGGACGCTATTCATTCCTTGGCCTGCGCCCCGATCTGATCTGGCGCTGCTTTGGCCAAAAGGTCGAACTGAACCGTCGCGCCCTTGCCGATGCCGATGCGTTCGAAGATGAACCCGATGCACCGCTTGAAAGCCTCAAAAAGCTGATCGCCGAAAGCCACATCGCCCTGCCCGACAATCTTCCGCCCATGAGTGCCGGTCTTGTCGGCTATATGGGTTATGACACCGTGCGCCTTATGGAAAAACTGCCCGATAGCAACCCGGATGAACTCGGCGTCCCTGATGGCATCTTTATCCGCCCGACGGTCACCGCAAGCTTCGATACCATCGCCGATACCGTCACCGTCGTAACCCCGGTCCGCCCCGAAACAGGCATAGATGCCGATGCGGCCTATGATCTTGCCTGTGCGCGCCTCAATGATGTCGTCCAGCAGTTCCAGCGCAACCTGTTCCTTGATCGCCGGTCCAAATCCGCCCCCGATACCCTGCCCGACCCAAAGGTCAGCGTCGACGAGGCCGGTTTTCACAAAATGGTCGATCAGGCCAAGGAATATATCCGTGCTGGCGATATCTTTCAGGTCGTGCTCTCGCAACGCTACACGCTGCCCTATCAATTGCCGCCCTTCGCCTTTTACCGCGCCCTTCGCCGGATCAATCCGTCACCTTTCATGTTTTATCTTGATATCGGCGGGTTTCAGGTTGTCGGCGCCAGCCCGGAAATCCTTGTCCGCCTGCGCGACGGCGAAGTCACCATTCGCCCGATTGCCGGAACGCGTCGGCGCGGCAAGACACCCGATGACGACAAGGTCATGGCCCAGGACCTGCTTGATGATCCCAAGGAACGTTCGGAACATCTGATGCTGCTTGACCTTGGGCGCAATGATGTCGGCCGTGTGTCCAAGCCCGGTACGGTGCGCGTCACCGACCGCGAACAGATCGAATACTATTCCCATGTCATGCATATCGTCTCGAACGTCGTCGGTCAGATCGACGACAAATATGATGCGATGGACGCGCTCAAGGCCGGTTTCCCTGCCGGAACGGTATCGGGCGCGCCAAAGGTCCGCGCCATGGAAATCATCGATGAACTGGAATCGGTCCTGCGCGGCATTTATGCAGGTTGTATCGGCTATATCTCCGCCGATGGCTCCATGGATACCTGCATCGCGCTTCGGACCGCTGTCATCAAGGACGAACAGATCCATATTCAGGCCGGAGCCGGGATCGTCGTAGACAGCAAACCGGAACTCGAACACAAGGAATGCCAGAACAAGGCAGGCGCATTGATGGCCGCCGCCCGCGAAGCCCATCGGTTTGCCTAGACTGTAGAGGTATCAGAAAGCGGGATTGACCAAAACAACAGCCGCGAAAAAATTTGGCGTAAAGATTTCGACAAATTTTCTAAGCAGTTAGGTATCTCACAAGCTGAACAACAATCCCTGCGACAGTTATCCCGACTGAGAATACACAAGTCAGTACATATGCTTGAAATCTTGTCGAAACCAACCTAATCGCAAATCCAATTCCATACTTCTGCATCAAAACAAAGAACCCGCCTCCAACACGAACCAATTTTTTTACAAAAAAATCCGAGAAGAACGCAAAAACTTCAAGAACGCTCCTCACCAATAGATAAACAACGAAGTTGAAAAATAAATACATTGGAAATAGAATCAGCGGTCCGATAATAAAATTTCCTTGTCCCTTGATGCCATCAGTCAAATAAAACATCACCCATCCCTGAAAAAGAGACAATAAAACTAAAAAGTATTTGAATTTTTTACAACTTACTGGCCGACAATGAACTTTATCAAAATCCATTCTGACGAACCTGAAAACACCCTCAACTTCATTCCAGACATCATCAAAATTAAGACGTCCTCCGAATTTTTTTTGAAAATGAATTAAAATCTGAAACCCATTTAAAATAACTCTCGCAGAAATCCAGAACCCTTGCGTACTTTGAGATGTCTTCACCACGATCAAGGGCATCACTCAAAAAACAAAAAGTAGCTTCCTCGACTTGCCTGAATTCTCCTTCATGCCGCGAGAAAAGCTCATTCACATCCCCTGTTGCGTTGAATTTTCTAAAAGCCTCATGGTCCACAACCGGCTCTGAATGGTGTTCGTGTTTCCAATACGATTCTTCGCCATCAAAAACACTGTGCTCCACATTCTTCGAATTTATCTCGTAAAATGTTGGGAATTTGCGTTCATGTTCCGCATAAATACCGCTGTCTCCCTCCTCACCCTGATCTTCTTGGTCAATGCCTCCGAAGACACTCGGACTTTTTGGGTTTGAAGCATTATTGAGTGCTGCGTCATACGCCGAACGCAATTCTTGAAATTGCTGCGGGTCATTGCGATCAATGCGTTTCAAAGTACTTGCATACGCGCGCTTAATCGCTCTCTCATCGCACGCTTCCGAGAGTCCAAGCACATGCCACGGCCATTCAACTGACATAGAAATCATCTATCCTGTTAAGCATCTGCTCAATTTCACCGCGAATACGATCAATCTCGACTGGATCACGTTGATCAAGAACACTCTCAAAGGATGCGATCATATCAAGCACCCGCTGTCGATCCGAACCACGTGTCATCGCATATACACGATCTAGTCTGGCAACAAGCGACTGGTTGACTTCATTTTCCCTTGGAGGCGATTTCAAAGTACGCATTTTTTCAAGGCGTTCAGCCAACTTTTCCGGTGACAGATCCTCTGAAAGGGTCTCGATAATCAATCCGTGCTTTTCGCCGCTACTCCCCAATGTCGCCTCGACTTCAAGCAAGCCCGAAGTATCGTAAACAAGTAAAACCTCAAAGTACTCCTTGTCCTTGCGCTTACGAGGCAGCTTTACGGTGTATTGCCCGAGCTTGATATTGTCGGCGACATATGCAGATTCGCCTTGATAGACACTGATCAAGACCTCCTGCTGCTTGGCGTCAAGAGTCTGAAAAGAACCAACCCTACTGGCAGGAAGAGGCGTGTTGCGTTCAATAATAGGAGAAAACAAGCCCGAAACGCGACGACCGTCAGCAACCTCTCTGCCTATCTCAATACCGACAGAGAAAGGACTAACATCAGTCATCACCACATCATCGAGCGCCCGATCCTCTGCCAACAATGCCGCTTGGACAGAGGCACCCAGAGCCACCGCATGATCCGGATCAATATTAAATTCAGGAAATTTACCAAAGTGCTTTGCCACCATGTGGCGTAACATTGGCATGCGCGTCGCGCCACCAACCAAAAGAATGCGATCCAGATCCTCACTTTTGAGACTCACATCATACATGCATCTCTCAATAGGAATGAGCATACGCTGCAATAAAGGCTTTGCACCCTCGGCAAACTCGTCACGAGTAAGTTTGACTTCGTAAATTTCTTGTTTGTCGAAAACCTTTACGGTACAGGATTCCTCATTCGAAATCTTGACCTTGGCAATCTCTGCGTGTGCACGGAGTTCGGCCTGAAATTGGCCCCCCAACTTATGCCAAGGCCTTTCAATTTTCTCGCAAATCTGCTTTGCTAAAACTTCGGTAAAATCCTCTCCACCAAGGAATGCATCGCCGGACGAAGCTTTTACCTCCATTACGCCGTCAAACATCTCTAAGATGGTTACGTCAAAAGTGCCCCCGCCGAGATCAACAACGAGAAACTGTGTCTCTGCATCCTTTTCGTGAACGCCATACGCAAGTGCCGCAGCGGTCGGCTCATTCACCAATCGCAAAAGATTGAGTCCCGCCAACTTGCAAGCTTCTTGAGTCACTCGTCGCTGTTGCTGATTGAAATAAGCCGGGACCGAAACGACAACGTCACGTATTTCACACCCCAGATACAACTCGGCATCTTGAGCAGTTTGGACAACACAAAAGACGACAACTCAGCAGGAGAATACGCCTCAGCCCCCAGTTTTATCTGCGACTGAGTGCCCATTTTACGCTTAAACAAGCTGATTGTTTTATCTCGGTGCGTGAATAGCCTCTCACGCGCGCCTTTTCCGACGATTAATTCACCATCAGAAATAGAGACCACCGATGGGGTGAGGAATTCCCCCAACGCGTTCGGTATCAGTTGTGGTTTACCATCAACAAACGCCGAAACCAGCGAATTAGTGGTACCGAGATCAATTCCGATTGGCGGCTGTGACATTTACTAAATCCGACGAAACCTTTTGAAGCGATAAGTCTTTGCAATTTTAAGCCGTAAGACAAGAGTTTTAGAACGTGCTCTGGGTGTTTTTGCTTTAAGTACATTGATACTGACGGCGCCCCTGAAAAGTTCTTTGACTTGATCAGGTCGGCTCAAAAAAGCCGAACAGCCTTTACCCTGTCACACTTCGCATGGACCGTCGCAGGATGTCGGTCACCGGCACCAGAACAAATCCCTTGGCCTGAATGGCGGGAATCCATTTTTGCAGGGCTTCCAGCGTAAGGTCGCGCGGATGGCCAATCGCAATCGCAAATCCCTGATTGGTGGCAACTTTTTCAGTCCGGGCCAGCATTTCGGCAATTTTGGTGGCATCATCGGCGTCATCAATGAACACGTCGCGCTCAAGCGCCGGGACATCATATTGGCGTGCCATCGAAAATCCGACCGACTTGGCACTGGTTTTGGAATCAAGGAACAGAAGCCCGCGTGATTTCATCACCTCCATCACCACCTGCATGCGTTCCGGATCGGATGTGAATTTGCTGCCCATGTGATTATTCACACCGACATAGCCATCAAACCGGTCCAGCATCCAGGTCATCTCGCCCAATATCTTGTCGCGGTCAAATCCGGTGCGCAACGCATGCGGACCTGGATCGACCAATGCCGACGACGGCTCCATCGGCATATGAAGCATCACTTCATGCCCCCGCCCGCGCGCATCATTCACCTGACGCTGAAGGTCGCGCGCATAGGGCAGATAGGAAATCGTCACCGGCCCGGGCAGCCCTATAGTGCGCGCCGTGCGCGGCTGATCAAGGCCCGCATCATCAATCACAATCGCGATAACCGGTGCGGTTCCCGTATCGGGGGTAAGGGCTGCGAATTTCTGCCATGGCGGCGGACCATCACTATGCGCGCCCCCGCTGATCCCGCCGGTATCGGGCGACACGGCAGGTTCAGGCGACTTTGTGACCGGTGCCTTCTGCGGTTGTCTGGTTTCGGGCGCAGTTTTTTCACCCGGCACACGTTCACCGACCATATATCCGGTCCGGTCGCGATTGCCGTTGCTTTCGCTGAAATCATAATTGCGGCTTTCCGGTACCGGGGCCGGTGTCGGCGTATATTCCGGTTCGGAATTTGCGGCCCGTTCGCCAAGATCACGCGATGCGCGATCCAGCTCAAGCATACTGCCTGCTGCAATGAATGCCGAAATGGTCCCCGCAACAATCGCACCGCCCAGCATGAAACGGCCAATGCCGCCCGATTTTCTTTTCGGTGCAGCCTTGCTACGGCCTGTTTTTCGCGGTGCCGCTTTTTTCTTTTTGGCGGGTTGTGCCCGGCGTGCCACGCTCTGGTCTCCAGTCTCGTTTGCTGGGTCGTGTTACCCATATGGTGATTATACGCCAATTATCCCGGCTTGTGTTTGGAAGCTTTTAAACCCGATCAGGTTAGCACCCTGTTAAAGCCGCAAACAAAGACCGCAAACAATGGCAGGAAAATGGTTTTTGCAATCGCTTGACGTAGCGGCAATGCCGTTTATTCTCTGCCCGATCTGATATTCACAGCCCGGCGCCACGATGTATCTCCTCATCGATAATTACGACAGCTTCACATTCAATCTGTGGCACTATCTGCGCGAACTCGGTCCCGAGGTCGACGTCCGCCGCAATGATGAAATCTCGGTTGATGATGCGCTGGCTTTAAAGCCCGAAGGCATCGTGATCTCGCCCGGTCCCTGCGATCCGGATCGCGCGGGTATCTGTCTTGATCTGATCAGGGCATCGGCGGGCAAGGTTAAGCTGCTTGGCGTCTGCCTTGGTCATCAGGGCATCGGTCAGGCCTTTGGCGGCAATGTCGTGCGCGCGCCCGAATGCATGCATGGCAAAACCGATGCGATGGTGCACGAAGGCAAAAGCGTGTTTAACGGCCTGCCAAGCCCGTTTGAAGCGACCCGTTACCATTCATTGGTTGTTGATCGCGCAACCCTGCCCGATTGCCTTGAAATCACGGCGGAAAACGGGGATGGTCTGATTATGGGGCTGCGTCACAAACAGCATCAAATTCATGGTGTGCAGTTCCATCCCGAAAGCATCGCATCCGAACATGGCCATGCCCTTTTGAAGAATTTTATAGACTTCCCCGGCGCATGAAACCGCACCGGAACGCTAACCGAGGAAACCCGCATGTCGACTGAATATGACCTGAAGCCGATCCTGGCCAAAGTCGCAAATGGCGAAAAACTGAACGAAGAACAGGCCGAACAGGCCTTCGACGTTCTGATGTCCGGTCAGGCAACGCCGTCGCAGATGGGGGCTTTCCTGATGGCGCTACGCCTGCGCGGCGAAACGGTCGATGAAATCACCGGGGCGGCGCGTGTCATGCGCTCCAAGGCGACCGGCATTATCGCCCCGCCCAATGCGGTTGATACCTGTGGTACTGGTGGCGATGGCAGCGGCACCTTCAATATCTCGACCGGGGCGGCAATCGTTGCGGCGGCCTGCGGCGCCATCGTTGCCAAGCACGGCAACCGCGCGGCGTCGTCAAAATCGGGATCGGCCGATGTTCTGATGGCGCTTGGCGTCAATCTCGATGCCGATATGGCGCTTCTTGAAAAGGCGCTAAAGGAAATCAATCTGTGCTTCATGATGGCAACGCGCCATCACTCGGCCGTGCGTCACGTGATGCCGACCCGCGTTGAAATGGGCACGCGCACGATCTTCAACCTGCTGGGACCGCTGGCCAACCCGGCCAAAACCAAACGCCAGGTCATGGGTGTTTTCGCCCGTGAATGGGTCGAACCGATTGCCCATGTGCTGAACCGCCTTGGTTCCGAACATGCATGGGTTGTCTATGGTCATAGCGGCCTTGATGAAATTTCAACAACCGGCCCGACCTTTGTCGCCGAAGTCAAAAACGGCGCAGTCACGACCTTTGAAATCAACCCCGAAGATTACGGCCTTGAAATCGTCACCCTTGATGCGCTTAAAGGCGGCCACGCCCAGACAAACGCGCAGGCCATTCTCGATCTTCTTGCCGGTAAAAAAAGCGCCTATCGCGATATCGTTCTGCTGAATGCCGCAGCCGCCCTTGTGGTGACCGACATCGCAACCGATCTTGCCGATGGCATCGCAAAGGCCCGCACCGCAATCGATTCCGGCAAAGCCGCAGAAACCTTGCAGGCACTAGTCCGCATTTCCAATCAGGGGACCGCAGCGTGAGCGACGTACTCGAACGTATCTGTAAGGACAAACGCGACCACATCGCCGCCTGCAAGGCGCGAAAGTCACTTGCCGACCTCGAAACCGCAGCCAGATCACAATCCGCACCGCGCGGCTTTATCAGGGCGCTTGAAACATCGGTTGCGGATGGTCGTTACGGCCTGATTGCCGAGATTAAAAAGGCATCCCCGTCCAAGGGCCTGATCCGCCCGGATTTCAATCCGCCCGTTCTGGCGCAAGCCTACAAGGCCGGTGGGGCAAGTTGCCTGTCGGTCCTGACCGACATCCCCTATTTCCAGGGCGATGACAGCTATCTGATCGCGGCACGTAGCGCGGTTGATCTGCCGGTCCTGCGCAAGGATTTCATGCTTGATCCCTATCAGGTGACCGAAGCCCGGGCCCTTGGTGCCGATTGCATCCTTCTGATCATGGCCGCCCTCGAAGACGCCCGGGCCGCCGAGCTTGAAGACGCCGCAAACAGCCTTGGCATGGATGTCCTGATCGAGGTGCACAACGCCCCGGAACTCGAACGCGCCCTGAAACTGAAATCAAAGCTGCTTGGCGTTAACAACCGCAATCTGAAAACGCTGGAAGTCTCCCTGACCACGACCGAAGAACTCGCTGGTATGGTTGATGACAGCCGGATGCTGGTCGCCGAAAGCGGCCTGTTCACGCACGATGACCTCGCCCGCATGGCAAAGGTCGGCGCGCAATGCTTCCTGATCGGCGAAAGCCTGATGCGTCAGGACGACGTCACCGCCGCCACCCGTAATATTCTTGGCCTCGCGGCCTGATAACGGAACAAGACACAGGCATGGCAGACAAACTTTCGCATATCGACGCTGCTGGTAATGCCGTCATGGTCGATATTTCGGCCAAGACCGATACCGCGCGCGTCGCCATCGCAAAGGGCCGTGTCCTGATGTCGGCGGAAACGGCCCGGCTGATTGCCGAACGCGGCCATAAAAAGGGCGACGTTCTTGGTATCGCCCAGCTTGCCGGGATTATGGGGGCCAAGAAAACCGCTGACCTGATCCCGCTTTGCCATCCCCTGCCTCTAACCTCGGCCGAAGTCACGCTGGAACTCGCAACTGACACCGATGCGGTAGATATTGTCGCGACATGCAAAACCACCGGCAAAACCGGGGTGGAAATGGAAGCCCTGACCGCCGTTTCCGTTACCGCACTTACCGTGTTCGATATGTGCAAGGCGGTCGATAAAGCCATGCGGATTACCGATATTCGCGTTGTCCACAAGGAAGGCGGAAAGTCGGGTACTTTCACCGCCGACTGATCCCTGGAAATACCCAAATTTCGTTTCTTGACCGAAAGAATGCCCTTAAACGGTGATTTTTCGGGTTGTGGTGCTTGACGAACAAGCAGAACCAAAGTAGAACATTTATGTATTCGGTTTGTTCTTATTACTGGTTCGGAAAAAATCATGCTGACGCGCAAGCAATACGAATTGCTGGTCTATATCGATAATTACCTTCGCGATCATGGCATCTCGCCCTCTTTTGACGAGATGAAAGAAGCCCTGAGCCTGAAATCCAAATCCGGCATTCATCGCCTGATCACCGGGCTTGAGGAACGCGGTTTTATTCGCCGTCTCGCCCATCGGGCCCGCGCGCTCGAAGTCCTGCGTCTTCCCGATAATAATGATGACGACGCGGCGGAAACGCCCAACAATGTTACCTCTATCGCCTCCGCGCGAAAGGCTGCGCATCGGCCGGCAACCGTGCCTTCGGCCTTTTCGGAATCGGGTGAATCCGTTTCCCTGCCGCTGTTTGGCCGGATTGCGGCGGGTACCCCGATCGAAGCCCTTCGCGATCAGACCACAATGGTGCAGGTCCCGGCAGCGCTTCTGGGAACCGGCGATCACTATGCGCTTGAAGTTTCCGGTGATTCGATGATCGATGCCGGTATTCTCGATGGCGACACCGTCCTGATCCAGCGTTGCGAACAGGCCAATGATGGCTCCATCGTTGTCGCACTGGTCGACGACGCCGAAGCCACTCTGAAACGCCTGAAACGTGGCCGTGGCGAAGTTCTGCTGGAACCGGCCAATGCGCGTTATGAAACACGCGCGCTGTCGCCTGATCGTGTCCGCATTCAGGGACGTCTGATCGGTTTGCTCCGCCAATACTGATAGAATACCGAATAAACCGAACAAACCGAAAGAAACGCCGTCGGCCTTGCCTGGCGGCGTTTTTTATTTGACCACCCTGCCCCCGATGATAATCCACGGCCAGATGCCGGACGTTTCACGCACGGTTTCGATCACCGGGGCGGCATCGGGCCGCAACGCAATCAATACGCCCCCCTGCCACCATAACAGGTCATCATCGATGACAGTCACATCCGGCGCACAGATATCACGCGGCATATCGCGTTTCAGGCTGATGATCATATCGCCATGGCGGCATGCATAGAACGGATTGGCAAGATCATTGGCAATGATCACCTGCCGTCCGGCGATCCTGACGGAACAAACCGTTGCGTCGCATTTTTCGATGACATTGCCGGCATCATGATCGGCGATACCAAATCGCGCCATCCAGACCGACTGCTGAAAATCCGAAATGCCTTCGGGCAGGACAAGTTTGTCGCGCACCCTGTCGCGAATTGCCCAGCTTTCCTGATCCCCCGAAACCAGAATATCCGCCGGGCGATACAGGATTTGCGCCGCAATCGCCACGCATAGCGGAATGACAGCAAACCGGGCAATCGCGTTCCCTCGCCAGACCAGCCACCAGGCCATCGCCATCATGATGCCGATGGCAAATACGGCACTAAACTGCTCGACATGCCAAAGCCCCCAGGCCTGATCGGCGGCAAGGCTTGCGGTTTCAATCAACAATGTCAGTCCCGGCTTCATCAACCACAATGCCAGTCCCCCGGCTCCGAACGGCATCAGAACAAGCGTCGCCACAATCAGCGGCATCACCCAGAACGCCATCACCGGAATGGCAATCAGGTTGGACACGATCCCGATCATCGAAATCCGCCCGAAATGAAACCCGATGATCGGCGCGGTCACCGCCGTAACCAGCAACCCGGTCATCACCAGCCCGGCAAAAAACAGCCAAAGCCGGAATAGCCATGACCGATCCCCCGACTTGTCAAACCATCGCCTGCCCGGACCATCATAAAACGCTACCAGAACCGACACCGCCGCAAAGGAAAGCTGAAAGCTTGGCCCCAAGACCGCATCGGGCCGCAGGATCAGAACAACCAGCGCCGCAAACGCCACCAGCCGCAACGATATCGCCCGCCGATCCAGCAGCAACGCAATCCAGACAATCGTCAACGTCACAAAGGCACGCTGCGTCGGCACACTGGCCCCTGACAGGCCAAGATAGATCCCCGCTGACACCATCGCCCCGATAGCCGCCCATTTCTTGATCGGAAACCGCAGCGCAAGGGCGGGAATGGCCGCCATGCCAAACCGCAGGAAAAAGAAAACCGTCCCGCTTAAAAGCCCCATATGCAGCCCGGAAATCGCCAGAAGATGCGCCAATCCCGATTTGCGAAGATCATCGGCAATTTCCGCACTGACATCGCCCCGTTCGCCGACAATCAATGCCTTGGCAATCCCGGCCTCTGCGCCGGTAAGGCTCTGATCGATTGCCGTCATGATCGTCAGGCGCAGACTTTCGATCCGGTCCGAAACCGGCTGCATCATTCCTGTTTCGGCCTTCTTGGTCACACTATATTTATGGCCGAAAACAAACCCGGTCGCCCCGATCCCGTCCAGATATAATCCGCGTGAAAAATCCGGGTCGCCCGGCACGGACGCCGCGCGCAACGGAAACAGCCGCGCCGTTGCCACGATATGATCCCCGACGGAAAGCTCATCGCCACCTGGAAGGCTCAATCGCACCTTCCAGTCAAATGCCCGGTCCTCAAGCCCCGCGATCCGCATTGGTGCCACGGTCATGCGCATCCGCCCGCCCCGTGGCTCCAGAAGCGTGATGTCGCCCTCGATCTCTGTCATGTAAAGCGTCTTGGTCAGAAGCCCGGATGGCGCCCTTTCAAGATGGATGGATGCAATCAGCAACCCGCCACAAAAAACCGCCAGCAGCAGAATGCCAAAGAATGGCAAAACCCAGCGTCGCGAAATCCACAATCCGGACAGCAAAAGAATCACCGCTAGGCCGCTTTGCTGTACCGTCAGGCGCGCAGGAAGTGAAAAATACGCCGCACATCCCAACCCGAAGAATATAACCGTGCACAGGATCCAGGAATTTCTGCGCGCGGCCAACAACAATCCTGTTTGCGAAAATATTCTCGCAACATATTGATTTTTATTAATTCCATCACGACTTATTCGACGAATGTACAATAGCCTGCCCGACGCACAGTTTCTATCTATCATCGGCTGTGGTGCAACACCGCCGCATATGTGTTATAGCGTGCACGCCAAAAGTCATTACGACAAGCAACAACATCCAGCCAACGGATAGAGTGAATGACGGTTGTTACCCGTTTTGCCCCGTCTCCGACCGGGTTTCTGCATATCGGCGGCGCACGCACCGCCCTTTATAACTGGCTTTATGCCAAACACACCGGCGGCAAATTCCTGCTGCGCATCGAAGACACCGACCGGGAACGGTCCACCCCCGAAGCCGTCGAAGCCATCTTTGATGGGCTAAGCTGGCTTGGCCTGACCGCAGACGAAGAACCGACCTTCCAGTTCGCCCGTCGCGACCGCCACGCCGAAGTCGCCCATGAACTGATCAAGGCTGGAAAAGCCTATTATTGCTATTGCTCGCAGCAAGAACTTCAGGAAATGCGCGAAAAGGCCCGCGCCGAAGGCCGCCCGATGAAATATGACGGCACCTGGCGCGACCGCGATGCATCCGACGCCCCGGCTGGCGTCAAGCCTGTCGTGCGTCTGAAGGCACCGCAGGACGGCGATGCCGTGATTTCCGATCAGGTACAGGGCGATGTCCGAGTTGCCAATGAACAGCTTGACGATTACGTTATTCTGCGTGGCGATGGCACCCCGACCTATATGCTGTCGGTCGTTGTCGATGACCACGATATGGGCATTACTCACGTGATCCGTGGCGATGACCATCTGACCAATGCGTTTCGCCAGAAGGCGCTTTACGACGCTATGGGATGGGATGTCCCGACCTTTGCCCATATTCCGCTGATCCACGGCCCGGACGGCGCCAAGCTGTCCAAACGCCATGGTGCGCTGGGTGTTGATGCCTATCGCGATGAAATGGGTTTCCTGCCCGAAGCCGTGAACAACTACCTGCTGCGTCTTGGCTGGGGTCACGGGGACGAGGAAATCATCTCCCAGGAACAGGCCATTGAATGGTTTGACATCAAAGATGTTGGCAAGGGTGCGGCACGTTTCGACTTTGCCAAATTGACCAACCTGAATGGCGTTTATCTGCGCCAAGCGGATGATACCCGCCTTGCAAACGACATTGCACCGCTGATCGCAAAACAGATTGGCGTCGATGCAATTGACGCAGCGCAAAAAGAAATCTTGATCAAAGGCATGTCAGGGCTTAAAGAAAGAGCCAAGACACTCATCGAGCTCGCCGACTCTTCGGCCTTCTATGTTACGGACGGCGTCATGTCGTTTAACGAGAAAGCTCAGTCCCTGATTGATAGCGCCCCCGAAGGCCTATTTGCCGAACTGGCAAAGGAACTCGACGCGCTTGAAAGCTGGACCGAAGAGAACGTTGACGCAAGCGTTCGCAACATTGCCGAAAAACTCGATCAGAAGCTCGGCAAAGTCGCGCAGCCCTTGCGGGCCGTGCTCACCGGTTCCAACTCATCGCCTGGCATCTTCGAAGTAATGATCGTGCTTGGCAAATCCCAAACGCTGAAACGCATCCGCAAATTCGATGCCCAATAACAGCGTAAAATAAAAAACTTAAACACTGAATTTGCGCTTTGTGCGCCGCAGCACTATGCTGCACACAACTTGAAAACCGTGTTCGTTCAAACAGGGAAGGAAAAATAGTCATGGCTCAGAATTCCAAGACTTCCCACACCGTGACACTGACCGACAATGCCACTGGCAAGTCGATCGAATTGCCGGTGATCGAGGGTAGCGTTGGTCCGTCTGTAATCGACATTCGGAAACTCTACTCCGAAACCGGATATTTCACCTATGACCCGGGCTTCACCTCGACCGGCTCCTGCCAGTCCGAGCTGACCTATATTGACGGCGATGTCGGCATCCTGCGTCACCGCGGCTATGCCATTGATGAGCTTGCCGAACAATCCGATTTCCTCGAAGTTTGCTATTTGCTGATTTACGGCGATCTGCCGAATGCAAAAGACAAGGCGCAATTTGAAAATGACATCACCATGCACACCATGGTGCATGAGCAGATGCGCAATTTCTATAACGGTTTCCGCCGCGACGCCCACCCGATGGCCATTATGTGCGGTGTGGTTGGCGCGATGTCTGCTTTCTATCATGACAGCACCGACATCAACGACCCGAACCAGCGCCTGATCTCGGCCTATCGCCTGATCGCGAAAATGCCGACCATCGCTGCGATGGCGTATAAATACTCGATCGGTCAGCCGTTCCGTTATCCGAACAACAAACTCGGCTATGCAGAAAACTTCCTGCAAATGATGTTCGGCAACCCGTGCGAAGACTATGAAGTCAACCCGGTCCTCGCGCGCGCAATGGATCGTATCCTGATCCTTCATGCCGACCACGAACAGAACGCATCGACCTCGACCGTCCGTCTGGCCGGTTCTTCTGGGGCAAATCCGTTTGCATGTATCGCTGCCGGTATTGCCTCCCTCTGGGGTCCGGCACATGGCGGTGCGAACGAAGCCGTTCTGAAAATGCTCAACGAAATCGGCGATGTGAAAAACATTCCGGAATTCGTCAACAAGGCAAAAGACAAGAACGATCCGTTCCGTCTGATGGGCTTTGGTCACCGGGTTTACAAAAACTACGACCCGCGCGCCAAGGTCATGCAGGAAACCTGCCACGAAGTTCTCAAGGAACTCAATGTACAGGACCCACTGCTTGACGTTGCACAGGAACTCGAACGCATCGCACGCGAAGACGAGTACTTCATCGAGAAGAAACTCTATCCGAACGTCGATTTCTATTCGGGCATCATCTTCAAGGCGATGGGCATCCCGGAAAGCATGTTCACCGTGCTGTTCGCAGTTGCCCGTACCGTCGGCTGGATTGCCCAGTGGAAAGAAATGATCGAAGATCCGTCGCAGAAAATCGGCCGTCCGCGCCAGTTGTTCACCGGTGTTTCCGAACGTCCGTTCGTTCCGGTCAACAAGCGTTAATCTGCGCCACGATTGATACAGAAAAGGCCCGGATCATTCCGGGCCTTTTTGCGTTTTGATCAATTGGGTGCTGCGTTACCAGGAGCCGGTGTTTTCCATGCTGGCCCATGGCTCGGCCGGGGCAAGGCTTTCGCCCTTTTGCAGGAATTCAATCGAAATCCCGTCCGGCGAACGGACAAACGCCATATGGCCATCGCGCGGTGGACGGTTAATGGTGACACCCGCATCCATCAGCTTCTGGCAAAGCGCATAAATATCGTCGACCTCATAGGCAAGATGGCCGAAATTGCGCCCGCCGGAATAGCTTTCCGGGTCCCAGTTATAAGTCAGTTCAAGTTCCGGGGCCTTGTTGGCCTTGGCACTGGCTTCATCGGCAGGCGGCGCAAGGTAAATCAGGGTGAAACGCCCCTTCTCGCTTTCAATGCGCCGGGTTTCTTTCATGCCAAGCAGTTCGCAGTAGAAACGCATGGATGCATCCACATCCTCGACACGCACCATGGTGTGCAAATAACGCATTGGAAATGCCTCCGTCATTGATTGGTCAATGACGCCAAACTATGCGTTATTGCCCGCTAATGCCAGTCTTGGCAGATGAATTTTTCTCTATGATTTCAAGGATGACGTCCGCGGCCTTCTCGCTCGGCGGCCGGTCGCCAAAGCCAAGCATGGTTGTGGCCGCGTCGAACCCGTCCAGTTGCGCCGCCCGACCTTCGCCGTCGGCCATAAGCGATTTCAGAACCGGCACGATACGGTTCGGCGTGCAATCCTGTTGCAGGAATTCCGGCACAAGCTTTTTGCCAAGCACCAGATTGACGATGGTCACCGTATCAATCCGCAACAATCGCCGCGCAATCCATGCCGTAATCGGGCTTAATTTATAGCCTATCACATGCGGCACCCCCGTTATCGCCAGTTCAAGCGACACGGTCCCGGATGCCGCAAGGGCCGCATGGGACGCGGCAAACGCATCGCGCCTGTCCTGATCCCCGGTCACGACAATCGGGCGCAGCGGCCAGTCGGCAACCGCATCACCGACAACCTGTGCAACCTTGCTCACCGTCGGCACAACAATTCTTGCATCGGGGAAATCCTCAGCCAATCGTTCGCAGACATCTCGGAAAACCGGCAACAGACGGGTGACTTCCGAATTGCGACTGCCCGGAAGAACCGTCAGGATTTTGCAGTCCGGTGCGATACCGTGCTGTTCACGGAATCGGTCCGCATCGCCGCCATGCCGTTCCTCGACCGCGGAATGCCCGATAAAGCTGGTCGGAAGCCCAACCCGCTCGAAATAGGGCGGCTCGAACGGCAGCAACGCCAACAAATGATCGAGGAAACCCGCAATCTTCTTTGCCCGCCCCGGCCGCCATGCCCAGACCGACGGCGCAACATAATGCACCAGCGGAATGCCCCTTCCTTTCAGCTTCTTGCCAACGCGAAAACTGAAATCCGGGGCATCAATGGTGATCACCACATCGGGTTGCTGTTCAATCGCATATTCCGCCGTCTGACGGATACGTTTTAACAAATGCGGGATATGCGGAAGGACCTCGGCAAGGCCCATGACCGACATCTCGTCCATCGGAAACAGGCTCTCAAGCCCCTCACCCGTCATGCGCGGGCCACCAACACCGATGAAACGGATTTCGGGATGACGCGCCTTTATGGCCGCCATCAACCGCCCCCCCAACTGATCCCCGGATGCCTCACCGGCCACCAGCATGATTTTTGCGGTCTGGATTTTTGGTTTATTCATCCTGTGCCGGTTCCTGCACCGAAATCCCGATAATGAACAGTCCAAGTTCATCGGCACGTTTGACGGTTTTCTCGCGATCAATGATCATCGTGCCACCCGCAAGCAACGCTATGCCGCGCAATCCGGCATCGTGCGCATTTTCCACGGTCGAAACACCAATCGCCGGAAGGTCAAGACGCCTGTCCTGCTGCGGCTTTGCCGACTTCACCAGAACACCGCCAACACCTTCGCGACGATAGTCGGCAGACCGCCGGATCATTTCATCCGTGCCCTCGATGGCTTCAAGTGCCAGAACAAGCCCCTGCTGCACGACACAGCCCTGCCCGACATCGGCGGCACCCAAAATCCGGGCAACCTTCAGACCGTGCTGTGCATCGGCCATCGCCTGTGCATCGGGCTTCACCTTGCCCAGAACACCTTCCTCAACCGCGAGGTCGCTCAAAATCTCGTGTGCGCCGACCAGACGGAAACCGTCACGTTCAAGCTCACCGGCAACCAGACGCAGCAAACCATCATCGCCAAGCGACTTCATCCCGACTTTCATCAGCAGTTTCGCCGCCCGCCAATCGGGCCGGATCGATGCAAATGATGGACGCGCAACCTTGCCCGCAAGGACAACATCACGGCATTCTTCGGATTTCAGACGATCAAGGATTTTCGCCGCCGCCCCGATGCGAAGCGACGTATGGGGATATGCATCCAATGCCGGATCATCGGCATGGGCATCAAGCTTCACGATAAAAACATCCCGCCCGGCAGCCGTCGCCGCAGCCGCCAAACGGGCGGGAAGCGCACCACCCCCAGCAATGATACCAAGCTTTGCTGCGGGGTTATCCTGCGGAGCTGTCATATTTCGGCGTACATACGGAACGCATGCTTTCCGCTTTCAGGAAGGTGATGATTTCCATGACCGGCCCGACATCCTCGAAATCTTTCGAGACTTCCTCAACCCGCTCGGCAAGCGTACCTTCCTGCGCAAACAAAAGACGATACGCCTTGCGAAGCGCATGAATGGTCTCGCGATCAAATCCGCGGCGCTTCAACCCGACAAGGTTAAGCCCCGAAAGATAAGCACGGTTACCAATCACCGAACCATAAGGAATGATATCGCTTTCAACACCGGTCATGCCGCCGATCATCGCATGTTTGCCAATGCGGACAAACTGATGCACCGCTGAAAGGCCGCCGACAATCGCAAAATCGTCGACCATGACATGGCCAGCAAGGGTCCCGTTATTGACCAGAATGCAATGATTGCCAATATGGCAGTCATGCCCGACATGCGCGCCTGCCATAAACAGGCAGTCATCACCAATCGTGGTCTCCATCCCGCCGCCTTCTGTGCCGGGATTAAGGGTCGCCCCTTCGCGGATCTTGTTGCGTTTGCCAATGATCAGACGCGATGGCTCGTTCTTGAATTTCAAATCCTGCGGCGCATGACCAACTGACGCAAACGGAAAGATCGTACTGTCTTCACCGATTGACGTAATTCCGGCGACCACGACATGGCTGTGCAGCTTGACGCGATCACCCAGAACCGCCTGCGGTCCGACAACACAGTACGGACCGATTTCTACATCCTGGCCAATCTGGGCGCCGTCTTCGACAATGGCGGTTGGATGCACTTTTGACATTATCAGTTGCCCCGGATCATCGCGGCGATGGTGGCTTCTGCAACGACCTGATCGTTAACGCGGACTTCACTTTCAAACTTCCAGACCGGGCCACGGCTCTGTTTTTTCTTCACATGAATATGCATGACGTCACCCGGCACAACCGGCTTGCGGAACCGTGCGTTATCAATACTCATGAAATAAACCAGCTTGCCTTCGGCATCCTCACCAAGGGTCTGAACCACAAGAATGGCCGCCGTCTGCGCCATGCTTTCGATGATCAGAACGCCAGGCATGATCGGCTGTTCCGGGAAATGGCCGGTAAATTGCGGCTCGTTCATCGTCACGTTTTTGATGCCAACGGCGGAATCGTCGACAGCAATATCAACAACCTTGTCGATCAGCAGGAACGGATAACGATGCGGAATCATTTCCAGAATGCGCTGAATATCAACACTTACCAATTCGGTCATAGGTATTGCCCTTACTTCTTTTTCCGTATCAGCCGCGATAAGGCCACGGTCTGTTTATGATATTCCATTACCGGCACAGCGGGGCTGCCGCCAACGGTTTCGCCCGCGCCGATATTTTTCATGACACCGGATTGCGCGGCAATTTTCGCGCCATCACCAATTTCAAGATGTCCGGTAATCCCGGCCTGACCCGCGGCAACAACAAAATTGCCAAGCTTGGTCGATCCTGAAATCCCGACCTGGGAAACGATAACACATCCCATGCCAAGTTCGACGTTATGGCCGATCTGAACAAGGTTGTCGATACGGCAACCATTGCCAATCACCGTATCAGGCCCCGCCCCCCGGTCGATTGTCGAATTGGCCCCGACTTCGACATCATTGCCAATCACGACACGGCCAAGCTGCGGCACTTTAAGGTGCCCCTGTGCGCCCATGGCAAATCCGAAACCATCCTGCCCAATGCGAGCCCCCGGATAAATCAGGCACAGATTGCCAATCAGGCAATGGCTGATTGTCGCCCCGGCACCGATCCTGCTTCCGGCCCCGATCACGACACCTTCACCGATCACCGCATTGCTGGAAATGACGCAACCATCGCCAATCTCGCAATGCTCGCCAATCACGGCCCCGGCGTCGATCTGAACACCTTTGCCGATCATGGCGGTATCGGCGACAATCGCGTGCGGTGAAACAACACCATTGGCGGCGTCAAACGGATAATATGCCGTTGCCGCCTTGGCATATGCCCGGTACGGATCGCTGGTCGTGAACAGCACCATATCGGCAGGCGCACGATCAACGAACTCTGGCCGGACAAAACACCCGCCGGCAGAACTGCTGACAAAGGCATCAAGATATTTGCGATTGTCAAAGAAGCTCAGGATCGATGCATCCGCATTCTGAAGCGGTGACACATCATCAAAGCGGCGTGACGGATCAGGTGCATTCACCAGTTCCGCTCCGGTCAGTTCGGCAATTTCCTGAACGCTGAACGGTCCCTTGCGTTTGAAAAACCGGGAATCAGCCATCAGGAGGCTTCCTTGAACTCGACGGTAAGGGTCGGCATGGCCTTGTTCACAAGGTCAAATACTTCCTTGGACGCATCCATGGCGTTGGCATGCAGGATCACCTGACTTTTGTGCAGTACCAGCGTTGCCTTGCGCTGCTCGGCAACATCGGCAATTACTTCAATCAGCGTTTTCTGGAATTTCACGCGCGATTCATTAAGCGCCTGATCCAGAATACGGTTGCGCCCCTGTGCAAACTTCTGAAAATCGGCAACTTTCTGCTGAAATTCTTTCTGTTTCTGCTGAATGACATCGGCAGACAGAAGGGTTCGCTGCTGGGCGATTTCCTGCTCTTCCTTCCGCAGCCCCTGCTGGCGCTTTTCGATTTCCTGCTGATAGGCTTCCTGACGCGTTTTGATCTGCTTTGTCATATCCTGCATGGCAGATGCTTCACGCATAATGCCTTCAAAATCGACAATCATCACAACGGCCTCTGTATTTCCGGCAGCATTTTCCTGCGCCGACGCCATTGTTACTGATGCGAATGCAAGAACAATCGCAAGTAAGGCGGTCTGGATAGATTTCATCATTTTCATCAGAATCTGGTTCCGAAACTCAGTCGGAACACTTCCTCTTTGTCGAAGTCTTCTTTGAGAACAGCCTGCGAAAGGTCAACACCAATCGGGCCAAACGGAGATTCCCAGCCTACCCCAAAACCAACAGACGCCCTGAGTGAACCTTCGTCATAGATTTCACCAGGCCGTGCGCCATCAACCCCCTCGGAAGCACCGAAATCACTGAATACACGACCTGTAAGTGCAAATTCGGACGGCAACCCTAACGGGAAGTCCATCTGTACGGTACCAGTATAGAAGAATTTGCCGCCAACCGCATCTTTCGTTGCAATATCGCGCGGCCCGACACCGGCCGATTCAAAACCACGAAGGTTTGCACCACCTGTAAAGAAGCGCTGCGAAATACGCGTATCGTCGCCAATACCAAAGATGTAACCGGTCGACGCCTTGGTCGACAGCACCCACGTCTTTTCGCGATCAAGCGGATAGTAGTACCCGCCATTCACGCGTGTACGAAGATAGGTTTCCGAACCGCCGAGCCCGGCGAAATCGTTAGAAACCTGAACGAAATAGCCTTCTTTCGGCGTAAGCGTGCTGTCGCGCTGATCATAGGTAAGCGTCTGACCAATCGTTGACTCGGAAAACTCGGGGTCTTCTTCACGAAGCAGACGCGATGCGTCGCTATCGATGTCGGAATATTCGTTAACCGCATACCCGTAACGCACCGACTGCGACAATGCTTCGGAATAACGGAAACCGGACCGCAAACCGATACCGGTCTGCTTTTCGTCATATGAACTTTCGTCCTGATTGTCTTCTTCGCGGCGATAGATATCAAAGCCCGCACTGACATCCCGATCAAGGAAGTATGGCTCGGTAAAGGACAGATCGACCTGCTGGCTGGATGACCCAATCGTAAAGCCAAGACGCAGGTCCTGCCCTTTGCCAAGCAGGTTGCGTTCGCGGATACCGGCCTGACCGAAGGCACCATCATCCGTGCCGTACCCGGCACCAATCGAAAACTCGCCGGTCGACTTTTCTTCAACATCAACCTCAAGAACCGTCTGGTCGGGCGAACTGCCCGGCAGGGTCTTGACGTCAACCGATTTAAAGAAGTTCAGGTTTTCAACACGCTGGCGCGAACGTTTGAGTTTCGAACTGCTGAACGCGTCACCTTCAACAAGGCGGAATTCACGACGGACAACTTCGTCAAGCGTGCGGACGTTGCCAACCACGTCGATGCGTTCGACATAAACCTTCGGACCTTCGGCGATGGTGAAGGTGATGTTGATAACGCCGGTCTCGCGGTCACGCTCGATATTCGGGCGAATATCGATGAATGCATAACCCTGGTCACCGATGCTGTTGGTCAGGGCATCAATCGCGTCATCAACAAGGTCGGCATTGTACCAGTCGCCTTTTTCAATCTCGATCAGGGGCGTCAATGTCGCCGGATCGATCTTGTCGATCTGCGATACGATATTGATATCGCCAAACTTGTAACGCTGACCTTCGCTGACCGTGTAGGTGATAAAGAAATCAGACCGATCAGGCGTCAGTTCGGCCACGGAAGACAGAACCTGGAAATCGGCATAACCGGCTGAAAGATAGTAACGACGCAAAAGTTCGCGGTCGAACGTGACGCGATCCGGGTCATAGTTGTCGTCAGAAGTCAGGATTTTCCACCAGGCGCTTTCGGTTGTCCGGATAACTTCGGACAATTCACCATCGTCAAATGCCTTGTTTCCAAC
Source organism: Thalassospira xiamenensis M-5 = DSM 17429 (assembly GCF_000300235.2). NCBI lineage: Bacteria > Pseudomonadati > Pseudomonadota > Alphaproteobacteria > Rhodospirillales > Thalassospiraceae > Thalassospira > Thalassospira xiamenensis. The sequence goes on from NZ_CP004388.1 coordinate 2,239,562, forward strand.
GAAGTTGACCTTGCGCACCCCGGTGGCCTCGCCCTCGTCAATTTCAAAGACAAGGTCGACACGATTCTGTTCAAGCTGAATGACTTTGGGCTCAACGGTCGCGGCAAACCGGCCGGAGCGACGGTACAGCTCAAGAATACGCTGCACATCAGCCTGAACCTTGGTGCGGGTGTAAACGACACGAGGGCGCAACTGAAGTTCCGTACCAAGCACGTCGTCCTTCAGGCGCGTGTTGCCCTCAAAGGCGATCCGGTTGATGATCGGGTTTTCAACCACATTGATTTTCAGAACGCCCTGATCAAATCCGATCGACACGTCGGCAAACAGGCCGGTTGAAAACAGCGACTTCAGCGATTCGTTGATTTTTTGCGGATCGTAGGGATCGCCCTCTTTTACCGACAGGTATGCGTTAACCGTCTCGCTTTCGATACGGTTATTGCCGTCAACACGGATCTCGCGAATAACGCTTGATCCCTGCGCGTAGGCCACCATCGGAATTATGGTTGGCGCGGTTCCACCAAGCAAGACTGCTGCTAACGCAGCCGCTTTTACATTACGCAGCAAATTCAACCCCCTGATGCCGTATATCATCAGCCTACCAGGCCTTTGAAGAAATTCCAGACGCCCAACTGCGTCAGGTCGTTCCAAGTTGCAAAGATGATTAAGCTGAATACCAAACCTGCCCCAAGACGGAAACCATATTCTTGTGCTTTTGCGCCCAAGGGCTTACCGCGAATGGCCTCAATCGCATAAAACACCAGATGACCACCATCCAGAACCGGAACAGGCATCAGGTTAATCAACCCAAGGCTGATCGAAAGATACGCCATAAAGAACAGAAGCGGTCCAATCCCCCCCTCGGCAACCTCGCCCGACATCTGCGCGATGCGGATCGGACCGCCAAGTTCGGAACTGTCACGTTCGCCCGAAATCATCTCACCCAATGCCGACAATGTCTGCGAAATCAGGTTCCAGGTCGATGAAAACGCCTTGCCGGTCGCATCGATAATTCCATCGCGCTGGGTTTCAAACGCACCGGCGGTCACGCCCAGACGACCGAATGTCTTAACGTCGTCACCTTCGCCTGTCGTTACGGCTTCCGGCGTCACCTGAATGTCGATTTCCTGCCCGTCACGCATCACTGAAAGCGAAACCGGCGCACCGGCATTGCCCCGGATCACTTCCGAAAGCTCGCTGAACCACGCAATCGGCTGTCCATTGATCGCATTGATCCGGTCCTGGGGCTGCAATCCGGCAACCGCCGCCGGGCTGCCGGCAACCGCCTCGCCCACCACCGGCAGGGCGCGCTGCTGGCCAACGGCGGCAAACAGAACGGTGAAAACCACAATCGCAAACAGGAAATTGGCCAACGGACCAGCAAAAACGATGGCCGCACGCGCCATCAGGCCTTTGTGATGAAACGCATGCTGGCGTTCTTCTTCATTAAGGTCGTCGCGCTGCCCCGCACTGGCCGGGTTCATGTCGCCAAACATTTTGACATACCCGCCAAGCGGCAAAAGGCTGACTTTCCAGCGCGTGCCCTTTTTGTCGTACCAGCCAAAAAGCTCCGGACCGAATCCGATTGAAAACGCTTCAACCTTTACACCATTGCGGATCGCAACCCAGTAATGCCCATATTCATGAACAAACACCAGGACCGAAAGAACAAACAGAAAAGCAAGAAGGGTTTCCATGAAAGACGTTCCTTTTTCGGGGCGAACCCCGCATTTTTGGTATTCAAAGACCGGTTTTGATCAGGCCCAGCGTTTCACGACGGATCATATCATCAAGATCAAACATCTGGTCGAGATCTCGTAACGGTGATGCCGCAATCCTGTTCATCATGCGCTCGACCGTTTCGGCAATTTGCAGGAAGGTAAGCTTTCCGCCCAGAAACGCCCCAACGGCAATCTCGTTTGCTGCATTCAATACCGTCGGCACCGTCCCGCCCGCACGCAGCGCTTCGCGCGCCAGACGAAGAGCCGGGAACCGTTTCATATCCGGCGCGGTAAAGTTCAACTGTCCGATCGTGGCAAAATCAAGACGCGCTACATCGACACGTATTCTTTCCGGCCATGAAAGCGCATAGGCAATCGGGGTCCGCATATCGGGCGATCCCAATTGCGCCAGTACCGATCCGTCGGAATATTCCACCATGCTATGCACGACAGATTGCGGATGCACGACAACCTCGATGCGTTCTTCAGGCACCGGAAACAGACGACAGGCCTCGATCAATTCAAGGCCCTTGTTCATCATGGTTGCCGAATCAATGGAAATCTTGGCCCCCATATCCCAGTTGGGATGGGCCAGCGCCTGCTTTGGAGACACCGATTTCATATCGTCAAGCGACCATTCCCGGAATGGCCCGCCAGATGCCGTCAGAAGAATACGGTCAACCTTGTCGACCGACTTCTGTTCAAGCACCTGGAAAATCGCACTATGTTCGGAATCAACCGGGATCAGCGTCGCCTTGTATTTCGCGACTTCCGCCATCATCAGATCACCGGCACAAACCAGCGTTTCCTTGTTGGCAAGGCCAACCCGCGCCCCGCGGCGAATGGCCGCCAGCGTCGCCTTAAGGCCTGCTGCACCAATGATCGCGGCAATGACGATATCAGACGGGCGCGATGCCGCCTCGACCAATGCTTCATCACCGGCCGCAACCAGAATGTCCGTGCCAGACAGGGCGGATTTCAGGTCTTCATAAAGGCTTTCATCGGCGATAACCGCCATCGCAGCACCAAGTTCAATGGCGGCCTTGGCCAACCCTTGAACATTTCGGTGGGCCGTAACGGCATCCACGGCATATTTGTCTGAATGTGCTTTCAGGATGTCTACGGTGCTGCTGCCGACCGATCCGGTCACGCCAAGCACGCAGACTGATTTCTTAATTGTCATCAAACACCAGCTTAGCGGATTTCTGCAACCAGGGACCCTGCCCTAGCGCAACGACAATCCAATGAAATACACAATAACAAACGCGACAGGAAAAACCGATAACATCCCATCAGCACGGTCAAGCACCCCGCCATGCCCCGGTATCAGGTGGCTGCTGTCCTTGACCTTGAAATGGCGCTTAAGCGCTGATTCTCCAAGATCCCCGATCTGTGCCACAATCGCCAGACCCCCGCTTGCCAGCACGATGGAAACCTGAATGGAATTGCCGCTGAAATAGGTGATCAGCCCGCCGATCAGCATCGCACACAACATGCCGCCAATAAGCCCCGCCCAGGTTTTCTTGGGGCTGAAACGCGGCGCCAGTTTCGGGCCGCCAATCGCCTTGCCAAAGGCATAGGCCCCCGTATCGGTCGCCCACACAAGAAAGAACAGCCACATGATCAACAGCAGACCATCCCCATGCATGCTGCGCAGCCAGTGCGCCGCCAGTGCCGCAAGCGAGATATAGATAATACCAAATGCCGCGAGAAACCGATCCTTGCCCGGCCGCAATGCCGCGGTTGCCGCCCCGACCAACACCGCCGGAATGATAAGAAGATATTCCCCGGTCGTCATGAACAGCATCGAAACGGCAAGGGATACCGCGGCAACAACCGAAACCGAATTGACATGCCCCGGAACGCACATCCGCGTCCATTCCCACATCATGCCAACCGAAAACAGAAAAACGAGAATCTCGAAATACGGTGACCCGAACCATACCGCCGCAACCGCGACCGGTGTCATCACCAGCGCGGAAACAACCCGTGGCTTCAATCCTGAATTTGTATCTTCCTGGCGTCGGGCTTCAGATGACTGCACCAAAACGCCGCTCCCGTCCGGCAAAGTTTTCTATCGCTTTTTCAAGATGTTCGCGTCCGAAGTCCGGCCAAAGCACGTCATCGAACACAAACTCGGTATAGGCCGACTGCCAAAGCAGGAAATTGCTGATGCGCTGCTCGCCACTGGTCCGGATCAGCAGATCCGGATCGGGCATCCCGACCGTCATCAGATGCGCTTCAACCACGCTTTCATCGATGGCATCGGCCTGAATTTCTCCAGCCGCGACTTTTTGCGCGATCTGGCGCATGGCATCGGCAATCTCGGCCCGCGCACCATAGCTTAGCGCAATGGTCAGGTTCAAACGGGCATTGCCCTGCGTGCGTTCCTCGGCATTGGCCAGAAGCACGCGAATATCATCGTCAAAACGGGTCCGGTCACCGATGATACGGATACGGACCCCGTTTTTGTGCAGGGTCGCCAGTTCACGCTTGATGAACAGGCGAAGCAACCCCATCAGGTCGCTGACTTCACTTTCCGGCCGTTTCCAGTTCTCGGTCGAAAATCCGTAAAGTGTCAGATACTCGATACCGATTTCGGCTGCGGCTTCGACGGTGCGACGCACGGCCTCTACCCCCGCCCGATGACCCATCGCACGGGGCTTTCCGCGCAACTTTGCCCAGCGCCCGTTGCCATCCATAATGATGGCAACATGACGCGGCACAGCTCGCAGATCTGAAGGGTTGGGTTGAGATGCCAGCACCGTCATGATCAGACTTGCATGATTTCCTGTTCTTTATGGGCAAGCACTTCGTCGATCTCGCTGATAACCTTGTCGGTCAGCTTCTGGATCTCTTTTTCCTCGTTATGGAGGTCATCTTTCGAGATCACGCTGTCTTTTTCCCATTTTTTGATCTGGTCGATACCGTCACGGCGGACGTTACGAACCGAAATCTTGGCCTGCTCGGCATATTTGCCGGCAACCTTGGACAGCTCCGCACGACGTTCCTCGTTCAATGCCGGGATCGGCACCCGAACAAGCGTCCCGTCGGCCGCCGGGTTCAGGCCAAGGCCCGAGTCACGGATCGCTTTCTCGACCGATTTAACCATGCTCTTGTCCCAGACCTGTACCGAAAGCATCCGCGATTCCGGAACACTGACAGACGCAACCTGGTTAAGCGGGGTCGGCACGCCGTAGGCTTCAACCATGACCGGTTCTAGAAGGCTTGCACTGGCACGCCCGGTCCGAAGTCCGGTAAATTCCTTGTGCAAAACTTCAACAGCCCCTTCCATACGGCGGGCAAGGTCCTTTTTTAGGCCAGCAACGTCAGACACCTTTAGTCTCCATTCGAAATAATCGTAAACTTACCTTTTGCACAAACCACATCGGCAAAGGCGCCGGGATTATGCAAAGAAAATACAATAACCGGAATATCATTTTCGCGTGCCAATGAAATAGCCGATGCATCCATGACACGCAAATCTTTGGCAAGAACGTCCATATAGGTCAGGGAATCATAGCGTTCCGCGGTCGGGTCGGTCTTCGGATCGGCGGTGTAAACGCCGTCAACCTGCGTCCCCTTAAGCAACGCGTCACAGCCCATTTCAACCGCGCGAAGTGCTGCTGCCGTATCGGTGGTAAAGAACGGGTTGCCGGTCCCGGCCGCAAAAATCACCACCCGGCCCTTTTCCATGTGGCGCACCGCACGACGGCGGATATAGGGCTCACAGACCGATGACATCGGAATGGCCGACTGCACACGGGTCTGGACCCCGTGCCGCTCAAGCGCGTTCTGAACGGCCAGTGCGTTCATGATGGTGGCCAACATGCCCATATAGTCGGCCGTGGCACGTTCCATGCCCTGGGAGGCACCCTTGACCCCGCGGAAGATGTTCCCTCCGCCAATCACCATGCAAACCTCGGCACCCATGTCATGAACGGCTTTGATTTCGCTTGCGATCCGGTCAACCGTCTCGGGATCAATCCCGTATTGCTGTTTTCCCAGAAGCCCCTCACCCGAAAGTTTCAGAAGGACACGACGAAATTTCAGTTGGCCGTTTTCTGCCATGTTGGATTGCCTCTTACTGCCGATATTTCAAACTGTCCCGAAACCCGGTTCAGCAAAATTCAGATATAAAAAGACCGGCGAGTAACAGGGCGATTATGCGCTGCCGACCTCGCCGGTCTGGGATCATACACGAAATGGCACGCGACGCACCATTTCGATCAGATGTTTATTTCTTAAGCTGCTCAGCAACTTCTGCAGCAAAGTCTTTTTCTTCGCGCTCGATGCCTTCACCAAGTTCGAAGCGCACAAAGCCCTTAAGGGTGATCGGCTTGCCCGCGTCTTTAGCAGCATTTGCAATCACGTCTTTGACTTTGCTTTCGCCGTCAATCACGAAGGTCTGTTCAACCAGAACGACCTGCTCGTAATATTTACGGATACGACCTTCGATCATCTTTTCGATGATTTCAATCGGGCGGCCGGATTCTTTGGCCTGTTCGGTCAGAACGGATTTCTCGCGCTCGACCAGTTCCGGATCCAGATCGTCAACCGTGGCCGAAGCCGGGTTGGTTGCAGCAATATGCATTGCGATCTGTTTGCCAAGGCCTTCAAGAACGCTCGCATCCGCTTCGGATTCAAGCGCAACCAGAACACCGATTTTGCCGAGGTTCGGCGCAATCGCGGAATGGATGTAGGACGCAACAGCGCCCTTCTCGACCGAGATACCAGCCGAACGACGCAGGTTCATGTTTTCGCCGATGGTGGCGATCATGTGGGTAACCTGTTCTTCGACGTTGCGCGACGTACCCGGGAACGGGGTTGCTTTCAGCGCATCGATATCACCATTGGCCGAAACGGCCTGGTTTGCGATTTCTGCGACGAATTTCTGGAAATCTTCGTTACGCGAAACGAAGTCGGTTTCGGAGTTGAGTTCGACAACGGCACCGGAAGTACCGTTAACAGCAACACCCACCAGACCTTCAGCAGCAACACGACCTGCTTTCTTGGCAGCAGCAGCAAGACCTTTGGTACGAAGCCAGTCAACAGCAGCTTCAAGATTACCTTCGGTTTCGGACAGCGCCTTTTTGCAATCCATCATGCCAGCGCCGGTGGTTTCGCGAAGCTCTTTAACCAGAGCAGCGGTAATAGCCATTTTTAAAGCCCCTATTACGCGATCAGTGAACACCTAAAGAAACGGCGGCATGCTAGCCGCCGTTTCATCAGGTACAAAGTGAAACTTATGCGGAAGCTGCTTCCTGTGCGGCTTCTTCAACAGCAGCGGCTTCAGCCGGGACTTCTTCGGATTCACCGAGGTCCGCGCCAGAAGCAGTCATTTCCTGCTGGATGCCGTCCAGAACTGCGCCAACGAACAGGTCGCAATACAGCTGGATCGCACGGATCGCATCGTCGTTACCCGGGATCGGGTATGCAACGTTTGCCGGATCCGAGTTGGTATCCAGAATAGCAACAACCGGAATGTTCAGGTTCTTGGCTTCGTGAACAGCAAGCGCTTCCTTGTTGGTGTCGACCACGACGATGATGTCGGGAAGACCGCCCATATCCTTGATCCCGCCAAGCGCGCGTTCAAGCTTGTCGCGCGAACGGGTCAGGTTCAGGATTTCTTTTTTGGTCAGACCTTCTGCACCGGCAGATAGGATTTCTTCCTGTTCTTTCAGGCGTTTGATCGAGTTGGAAACGGTGTTCCAGTTGGTCAGCATACCGCCGAGCCAGCGATGGTTCACATAGTACTGACCGCAACGCTTTGCAGCTTCTGCGATGACCGGCGAAGCCTGACGCTTGGTACCGACGAACAGAACGCGACCACCACCGGCGGTGACGTCACGAACCGCCTGCATCGCACGATGCAGCATCGGAACGGTTTCCTGAAGGTTCAGGATGTGAATGTCGTTGCGTGCACCAAAGATGAACTGCTTCATCTTCGGGTTCCAACGGCGGGTGTGGTGACCAAAGTGGACGCCAGCTTCCATCAGCTGACGCATGGTAAAGGTTGGCAAAGCCATGATAAATTCCTACCTTTTTCCGGTTAAGACCTCCGCGGAAGGGAATTTCACGCCGTCTTGCGTGAAACACCGGATGGACGAATTTCTGCATAACGCATTATTCGCCACGCTCCCGCGTGCGATGTTCGGGGCGGGTTTTAGCCCCCTCCTGCAAAGAATGCAAGCCTTAAAGTACGCTCAAACCGCGTGAAAGTGAACCCTAAGCACGATCACAATTTCACGGCACACGCACCAATCAGATTTCCTCGGCCAGTTCGACCCCCGGAATGGCCCCGACCGCCCCGATAAGCGACGGTCCGACCTTATAGGTATCTTCAAGCTCGACCTCGGCAATACGGCCATCGGCACAGACAGTCGAAAGACTGACCAGACCGCGCCCTTTCCCCGCTTTTTCAAGCAGTTCTCGGATTTCCACCACCGGATCAGGCCGGTTCAGGCGAATGCGAATGCCCTCGGCTGCCCCGGAAACGGCATGCTCAAGGTCTTCGACCTTCTGCCCCTGAATGCGAAGCTGCCCTTCGCGCATTTCGGCCGCCACCACCAGCAACACCGGACGCCCGGCATTGATGATTTCCTTATAGGCCGCCCATGCCTCGGCCCAGAAGGCGACTTCAAAGCTGCCGGTCGGGTCGGAAAACATCACGAAGGCGAATTTCGATCCGTTTTTCTTCGAAATCATTTCACGCGCATTGATCAGGGTCCCGGCAAGCTTGATCGATCCCTTGTTCTGGGCGCGCATACGGGCCGGAAGCTCCTTGATCGGCGCAATACCGATCCGCTGAAGACTTTTGCCAAAGGTATCAAGCGGATGCGCCGACAGGTAAAAACCAATCGCCGAAAATTCCTCGGTCAGTTTTTCCATCGGCACCCAGTCGCGTTCATCGGGCAACCGTATGGCATCCTTGCCAAATCCGGTATCCTCGCCAAACATCGAAATCTGGTCATTGTTGCGCGCCTGCATTTCGCGCTGGGCAACCGCCATCACCCGGTCGACATGCTCGAACATGACCTTGCGGTTTGTCGTCAGGCAATCAAGCGCGCCTGCCCGCACAAGGTTTTCAAGCAACCGTTTATTGACCGCACGGCTATCGATGCGCGATGCAAAATCGGTCAGGTCCCGGAACGGGCCATTGGCCTCGCGCTCCGCCACAAGGCTTTCCATTGCCGCATCACCAACGTTGCGCACGGCCGCCAGTGCATAACGGATTTTGCGCACCCCATCATGATTTTCGACCGAAAACGCCACTTGCGAATTATTGATGCAGGGCGGCAGGATTTCGATGCCAAGGCGTTCGACCTCCTGCTTGAAAATCGCAAGTTTTTCGGTGTTGTGCATATCAAGCGTCATCAGCGCGGCCATGAATTCGACCGGATAATTCGCCTTGAGATACGCCGTCTGATACGCCACCAGCGCATAGGCCGCCGCGTGCGATTTGTTAAAGCCATAGGATGCGAACTTGGCGACCTGATCAAAGATGTCGGACGCCTGCCCGCGTGGCACCCCGTTCTTTTCCGCCCCGTCAACAAACAGCGACCGCTGCAATTCCATTTCCTCGGCGATCTTTTTACCCATCGCACGACGCAAAAGGTCCGCACCGCCAAGCGAATAGCCCGACATCGTCTGGGCAAGCTGCATGACCTGTTCCTGATAGATCATGATGCCATAGGTTTCTTCAAGGATCGGCTGCAACATCGGGTGCATGTAATCCGGCTCTTCGGTGCCATGCTTACGTGCGATGTAATGCGGGATATTGTCCATCGGCCCCGGACGATACAGCGCCACGACCGCGATAATATCTTCAATCGTATCGGGCTTAAGCCCGCGCAAAACGTCCTGCATGCCCTGGGATTCAAGCTGGAACACACCGACCGTCTCGGCCGCCGAAAGCAACTTGAACGCCACCCGATCATCAAGGGGAATGGCACTGATATCAAAGCCTTGCGGGACGTCTTTACGAAGCCGCATTAGATTGACGGCCTCGATAATCACCGTCAAAGTCTTAAGACCAAGGAAGTCGAACTTCACCAGACCGGCATTTTCAACATATTTCATGTTGAACTGGGTCACCGGCATATCGGACCGCGGATCACGATACAACGGCACAAGTTCGTCAAGGTCACGGTCGCCAATCACAACCCCGGCGGCGTGGGTGGACGAGTTACGATAAAGCCCCTCGATCTGCATCGCGATGGAAAGCAGCCGGTCAATATCCGGGTCTTCGCGCGCAATCCGGCGCAGGTCCGGCTCCATGTCGATGGCTTCCTTAAGCGGGATCGGCTTGGCCGGATCACCCGGGATCATCTTACAGATTTTATCGACATAGCCATACGGGATGCTCAACACGCGGCCAACGTCGCGCACTGCGGCCTTTGCCTGCAACTTACCGAATGTGATGATCTGCGCCACACGGTCATGGCCGTATTTGCGCTGAACATATTCAATCACCTCGCCGCGCCGGTCCTGACAGAAATCGACGTCAAAGTCGGGCATGGAAACACGTTCCGGGTTCAGGAAGCGTTCAAACAGCAACGAGAAATGCAACGGATCAAGATCAGTAATCAGAAGTGCATAGGCAACAAGCGACCCTGCACCCGAACCACGCCCCGGCCCCACCGGGATTTCATGGTCCTTCGCCCACTGGATAAAGTCCGCAACGATCAGGAAGTAGCCCGGAAACCCCATCTGATTGATGATGCCAAGCTCGTATTCAAGGCGCTCCCAATAAGGTTTGGCGATTTCTTCCTTCTGCGCGTCCGTCATGTCCTCGGTAAAGACATATTTCGCAAGGCGGCCTTTAAGGCCCTCCTCGGACATATGGCGCAGCTCATCGACCTCGGTGCGGCCTTCGCCGCAATCAAATGGCGGCAGGATCGGGTCGATCTTTTCGACATGCCACGAACACCGCTTGGCAATCGCCAGCGTATTGTCGCAGGCCTCGGGAATGTCGGCGAAAAGATCGCGCATCTCGGCGGCGGTTTTAAACCGGTGTTCGGGCGTTAAACGCCACCGGTCTTCCTGCCCCACAACCGCGCCCTGCCCGATGCAGATGAACACATCATGGGCTTCATACATTTCCGCCTTGGGGAAAAAGCAGTCATTGGTCGCGACCATCGGGATATTATGCTCATAGGCCAGCCGGATCAGCCCCGGCTCGACCTTTTCTTCGATCGGTTCGCCATGGCGCTGCAATTCGATATAAAGCCGGTTGCCAAATATCCCCGAAAGCTTGTTCAGGCATTCGCTTGCCGCCTCATGTTGCTCCTCGGCAATCAATCGTGCCAACGGCCCGGTCGGCCCGCCGGTCAGGCAGATGATGTCGGAACTGTATTTTTCGATATGATCATAAAGCGCCTTGGGCTCACTTCCCGCTTCACTGGTCATATGCGCGCGCGAAACGATCTTCAGAAGGTTGAAATACCCCCGGTCATTCTTCGCAATCAGCACCAGATTGTCCGGGTCCGGTTCGCGTGAAATCTTGCCGATCACCGGCTGATCGCCAAACCGTTCCACCCCGATCTGCACGCCAAGGATCGGCTGGATACCCGACCCGCTCATCACCCCTGAAAAATCGAGCGCGCCGAACATGTTGTTGGTATCGGTCATCGCAACCGCGGGCTGGCCATCCGCCTCGCACAGCTTTGCCAGTTCCTTCGTCGTGATGGCACCTTCGGCAAGCGAATAGTTGGTGTGAACACGAAGATGGACGAAACCGTTTTCCATTGCAGAAAATCCCGGACGATAAATGGCAAAGGCAGGAAACCGGCCACCCCGGATCACTCCGGGGCGCGGTGCTCTGCCAACTTAAAGAATTTCGACAGATTACGAAAGAGTATCGGGATCAAGTTCGACCAGATGCCCGTCACGCAGGGTCACAACCCGGTCCATCTGGCTCGCCAGTTCCGGGTTATGGGTCGCAATCAGCGACGCCAGACCGGTTTCGCGCACCAACGTCATCAACATCCCGAACACCGTTTCCGCCGTATGCGGATCAAGGTTGCCGGTCGGCTCGTCGGCAAACAGCACGTCGGGCACATTGGCAAGCGCACGCGCAATCGCCACGCGCTGCTGTTCCCCGCCCGAAAGGCGTGCCGGGCGATGTTCGGCCCGTTTTTCCAGCCCAAGACAGCGCAGCAGTTCAAGCCCGCGTTCGGTTGCATCCGCCCGTTTCAGGCCATTGATCATCTGCGGAATGACGACATTTTCAATCGCCGAAAATTCCGGCAGCAGATGATGATACTGATACACGAACCCGATATGCTTGCGGCGCATTTCGGTGCGCACCAGATCGGAAAGATCCGTGCTGCGTTTTCCGCCAATCGAAACCATGCCGCCATCGGGCTTTTCAAGCAGCCCCGCAATCTGAAGCAGGGTTGATTTACCCGCCCCCGACGGCCCGACAAGGGCGACGATCTCGCCCTGATGGATTTCCAGATCGACGGATTTCAGGATTTCAAGCTGATCGGGGCCCTGATTGAACACCCGATCAATCTTTTCAAGCCGCAACACGACTTTCTGCGCCCGCTCCTTGGCGGTTGTCTTGATCATGTCACTCATAACGAAGGGCCTCCACCGGATCGAGGCGCGATGCACGCCATGCCGGATAAACCGTCGCCAGGAACGACAGACTAAGCGACATCACACAAACCAGAACCACTTCGCTGATATCCATGTCGGCCGGAAGCTGCGACAGGAAATAGATTTCCGCATTAAACAGATCGGTCCCCGTCAGGGTCTGGATGAACTGGCGGATATTTTCGATATTCAGGCAGAACAAAACACCAAGGATCAGGCCGCTTAACGTGCCAAGCACCCCGATGGATGCCCCGGCCAGGAAAAAGATGCGCATCACCGATGACCGTGTGGCCCCCATGGTCCGCAGAATCGCGATATCGCGTCCCTTGTCCTTCACCAGCATCACCATGCCCGAAATGATATTGAATGCCGCCACCAGAATAATCAGCGTCAGGATCAGGAACATCACATTACGTTCGACCTGTAATGCATTGAAAAACCCGGAATTTGACTGCTGCCAATTGACCAGCCGCAATTGTTCGCCCGACAGGTTCGACAACAGATCGTTCATGCTTGATGACAGGCGTGACGGGTCTTCAAGCATCACTTCAAAATGGCTGATTTTTTCCGGCAGGCGGAAATAAATCTGTGCGGCCTGAAGCGGCATGAAGATAAAGCCGCTGTCATATTCATACATGCCGATATCAAACAGCCCGACCACCTTATAGGCCCGCACGCGCGGCACGGACCCGAACGCCGTCACATTGCCCTTGGGCGAGATCAGATTGACATTATCCCCCACCCCGACGCCAAGTTTCATGGCAAGACGCGCGCCCATGATCACGCTATCGTCACCCTTGAAATCATCAAGCGATCCGAAAACGATGTTATCGGCAATCGTCTTGCGCTTGGCGATGTCTTCGGCACGGACCCCGCGCACGATGGCCCCGGTTGACCGGCCGTTATTCGATGCCAGCACCTGCCCCTCGACCACCGGGGTCACAAGGGTCACATTGCCGGTTTCAGCGATCTTCTTTTCAATCGCATCATAATTGGGCAGGCCATCGGGACTTTGCGCGTAAACCGATATATGCCCGTTCAGCCCCAGAATACGTCCAAGCAATTCGGCCCGGAACCCGTTCATGACCGACATGACGATAATCAGGGTCGCAACGCCCAGCATGATGCCAAGCAGCGAAAAGATGGCGATGACGGAAACAAAGCCCTCTTGCCGACGGGGACGCAGGTAGCGGAAAGCCACCAGACGTTCGAACGGACTGAACATGCGCAAAAGATCCTCGTGGAAGCGTGTCGGAAAGAATTCCGGAAATCAGGACGGGGCAGCCAAGGCTGCCCCGTTTGCAAAGTCGTAATCAGGCGCCGATCTGGTTAAGTGCCGCCTCAAGCGTGACTTCCGTCCGCTCGCCCGATTTGCGGTTTTTAAGCTCGACCACACCGGCCTTGATGCCTTTCGGGCCAATCACGATCTGCCACGGCAGACCGATCAGGTCCATATCGGCAAACTTGCCGCCCGCGCGAATGTCGCGGTCATCATAAAGCACTTCGATACCGGCATTATGCAGCTTGGCGTAAACATCTTCGCACGCCGCATCGCATTCATCATCCCCGGTCCGAAGGTTGATTAGGCCAACCTTGTAGGGTGCAACCGATTCCGGCCAGATGATGCCGTTTTCGTCGTGCGATGCCTCGATCAGCGCACCAACAAGGCGCGAAACGCCAATGCCGTAGGACCCCATCTGTACCGGTACTTCCTTGCCATCCGGGCCAAGCACAGTCGCGCCCATCGGTTCGGAATATTTGGTCCCGAAATGGAAGATATGGCCAACTTCGATCCCGCGCGTCGCGATCATGTCGTCACCGGAAATCGGGCTGTTGGCCGGATCATGCTTGTCTTCGGTCGCGGCATAATCTTCAAGCGTCGTCTGAACCCAGTTTTCAAGCCCGGTGCGATCATTCAGATCAACCCCCTTGCCCGTCAGGTCCTTGTCCAGCCACTTCTTGTCGCAGAACACTTCGCTTTCGCCGGTTTCCGCCAGAATGATGAATTCATGACTAAGGTCGCCGCCAATCGGGCCGGTATCGGCCACCATCGGGATCGCCTTGACGCCAAGGCGCGCAAAGGTCCGGCAATAAGCCAGGAAAATCTTGTTATAGGCGTGCCGCGAACTTTCGTAATCGATATCGAACGAATACGCATCCTTCATCAGGAATTCGCGCCCCCGCATCACGCCAAAGCGCGGGCGGATCTCGTCGCGGAATTTCCACTGAATGTGATAGAGCATCTGCGGAAGCTGCTTATAGGACCGGACATCCTTGCGGAAGATATCGGTGATCGCTTCCTCGTTGGTCGGCCCGAACAGCATGTTACGATCATGACGGTCGGTAATGCGCAGCATCTCAAGGCCGTAATCCTCATACCGCCCGCTTTCCTGCCAAAGCTCGGCTGGCTGGATGGTCGGCATCAGCAATTCGTTAAAGCCAATCGCGTCCTGCTCTTCGCGCACGATCTGTTCGATCTTTTTAAGCACGCGATAGCCAAGCGGCAGCCAGGAATAAATCCCTGCTGAAAGCTGGCGCACCATACCGGCACGCAGCATCAGTCGATGGGAAGCGATCTGTGCTTCTGCCGGCGTTTCCTTGAGGGTCGGCAGAAAGAACTGGGAAAGACGCATCAATGCCTCGTGATGATCAAAGCTGAAAAATATCAGGTATACAAAAGACCTTGCCCGGAAAATGCGACAGCACAGCCCGAAACGCAAGCCGGAACTTGCTTTATATCGGCAACGGGTGATCTAGCGGCCAATCGTGGCAGGTTTGCGAAGACACACGGGCTTTTTCAGGTACAACCTTAACGGAACCCTGCCGCCCGGCACGCCGCGGCCAATTCATCCTGCCCCGCCTCGTTGCCAAGCGGGATATCATTGAAATACACCCGCCCGTTGCGATAGGTAATCCTGCCGATATTGGACTCGCCGCTGATCCCGTCCGGCACGGAAATACCGGCATATTCAAAGAAATCAATCGTCACCGGAAATTCGATTTCCTTGGGCAGCGCATTCAGGATTGGGCTGCCGCCATCCAGATCGGCCGGGGCGACCTTGCGCCCATAAACATCCACACCAGGCTTATAGGCCACATCGTCATCGGGCACATGGCTGACCAGTTGCTGACAGGCCGACCGCGTGACCGTGATGGTGGGCTTCGCCTTCTCAGCACCAGCAGCACCTTCCCCATCCGGCGCGGCATTTTCCCCTGCCGCCGGCCCCGGCAAGGGGGAGTCGCTTTGTGCCCAAACGCCCCCCGCACCGGTCATGATCACGCCAGCAACAAGCATCGAAACCATGAGATTCACAGGATAATTCCCGATTTTCATAGGGCGGGTCATTACAAAACTCTTCATATCGCCGGTCCATCCTATTTATGTGCGGTGCAGCATCGATTCATCTGTGAATTTTGGTCAAAACATCTTGCACAAAAGTGAAATATGTGGCTTTTTGATCCTCCGCTAACGGCGCAAGATCGTTGCGGAAGACGTATCGCAGCCGCTCATAAAATTGCGGGAGGCTTTGTTGCCAATAAGCATACAAGAAGCAGGCGCGACGTCGAAATAAAACCTGTGCCAAGTGCCCAGGTCTTAGGAGGAAGCAAAAAAAGATTACGGGAAAACAGCTATAAAAATAGCATCTTAGCAAGATCCTTGTGATCTTGCTTTTTTTTTGGCTTTTCCCGATTGATGCCTTTTCCGCCCCCCCCCTTCCCCGACATTTTGTGCAGTCCGGCCAAACAAAAACCCCGCAACAAATTGTGCGGGGTTTGTTTCTGAATTCCGTCGCCCGATCATTGCGGCGGGCGGACTTCGATCATGCCACTGGTAATCACGAAATACGCCACCAGCCACAAAATCGCCGAAATCAGGCTGGTTGCCAGAACCTTCTTCCACATATGCGGCTTTTGCGGCGCGCCACTATCATGGCCGGGCTGAACATTCTCTTCGCGCTTCACGCCGAACGGCAACACCATGAACAGCACCAGCCACCAGATCACGATGTAAACAAGGATCGCGGAAAACCAGTTCATGCTGCACTCTTTTCTTGGTTGCGGGAATAAAGGCCGATACGGCGGGAAAGAAACTTAAACCTGTTCAAGCTCAACAAGCGTCCCGTTAAAATCCTTGGGATGCAGGAACAGAACCGGCTTGCCATGCGCCCCGATCTTCGGCTCCCCCGTGCCCAGCACGCGCGCACCGTTTTTCAGAAGCTGATCACGCGCCGCCAGGATATCCTCAACCTCATAGCAGACATGATGAATGCCGCCCGATGTGTTTTTATCAAGGAACCCCTGTATCGGCGATCCCTCGCCCAGCGGATAGAGCAATTCGATCTTGGTATTGGGCAGTTCAACAAAGACCACAGTCACCCCGTGATCTGGTTCGTCCTGCGGGTCGGAAACCTTCGCACCTAGCACATCACGATAAAGCCGGATGCCTTCCGTAAGGTCCGGCACCGCAATCGCCACATGGTTCAGCCGTCCAATCATGTTCTACTCCTGCAATGTGATCTGCCCGATCACCGACAATCTAGGATGCACATCACGACAAAGACAACCGCCCATTTGGTCGCATGCCGCCTTCCCAAACTGCCTAGCCCTGCTCGTTCACCCGCACAAGATGCACCTCGATCATTGGCCGTTTGCCAAGCCGCTGACGCACCGGACGACGCAGGGATTGCCGGATCGCAAGGATCACCGCCGCATCGTCAAGCACCTCGTCATCATTCAACTGATCAACCCGGTTGCCGATCTCGGCTGCAAAATGATCAAGGCGGACATCATCGCCGACCTCGTCAAACAGGCTGGGTGCCGTAATCATCGGCTCGCCGACCATCTCGCCAAACTGGTTCAGCACCACGGTCACAAACATCACACCGTTCCACACGATGCGATTACGGTTGCGGATGGTTTCGGAATCCCGTTTCAGCAACCGCCCGCCATCAAGGCAAAGCACGCCGCTTTCGGCAACGCCAATCACGTGCGCACTGCCCGGCGACAGGCGAATGACCGTCCCGTCATGCGGGATCACCTGCTCAGGGATCTGGCATTCCGCGCCAAGGGCCGCCTGTTCGCACAGATGGCGGGTTTCGCCATGCACCGGCACAAGGATTTTCGGACGTGTAAGCTGATACATCCGCGCCAGATCCTGCCTGCCCGGATGACCCGAAACATGGATCGGCTCATCACGCGCCGTAATCACGCGGATACCCCGCCTGATCAAAAGGTTCTGGATATAACCGATGGATTTTTCATTGCCCGGAATTTCGCGCGCCGAAAACACCACCGTATCGCCCGGATCAAGCTGCACGGTCGGATGATCGCCCTTGGCAATACGCGACATTGCCGCACGCGGTTCGCCCTGCGACCCGGTACAGATCAGCAATACCTGATCCTTGGGGACCTCCATCGCGTCTTCATCGGTCAGAAGGTTCGGATAGGATGTCAGATAGCCAACCGCTCGTGCGGCTTCGGTCACACGGTTCAATGACCGCCCGGCCAACCCGACACAGCGGTTGTTTTCATGTGCCGCTTCAACAATCGACTGCAACCGCGCAACGTTGGTCGCAAAGCACGCAACCGCAATCCGGCCCTGCGGCGTTTCGGCAAACAGTTTTGACAGGTTCTTGGCTACATCGCCTTCCGATCCGGCTTTGCCTTCGGAAAAGACGTTGGTGGAATCACAAATCAGCGCCATGACCCCTTCATCGCCAAGCGCCTCAAGCTTCTTGACATCCGATGCCTCGCCAATCTGTGGCTCGGGGTCAAATTTCCAGTCGCCGGTATGCACCACAAGCCCCTTGGGGGTGCGGATCGCAAGCGCGTTGGGTTCAAGGATCGAATGGGTCATGGTGACGAATTCGATGTCAAACGGCCCCTTTTTGAACCGTCCGCCAAGCTCGATCACATGGATCGGCACCTGATCGGCAAAATCGGTTTCCGCCAGTTTGGCCTTCAGGAACTCGGCGGCAAACGGGGTGGCATAGATCGGGCATTTCAGCCGCGGCCAAAGATACGGCACCGCGCCAAGGTGATCCTCATGCGCATGGGTCAGGACAAGGCCAAGAAGTTTGTCTTTGCGTTCCTCGATAAAGGACGGATCGGGCATGACAACATCGACACCGGGCAAACCTTCCTCGCCAAAGGAAACGCCCATATCGACCATCAGCCACTGATCGTCATATCCGTACAAATTGAGGTTCATGCCAATTTCGCCAGATCCCCCCAGCGGCACAAACAGCAATTCGTCTTTCGGCAAATACAAATCCACGGATGATCACCCTTGTCTTTCAGCGGTGAGAAATAAGATCACGGGGCGCACCCGCGTCACTTCACAGTCAATGTCGGTTAACAGTCTAGTTCGATTTTTCGCTGTTGCGGCGATAAATCATCAAAAGCCCCAGCATGGTCAGATCGCCATGCAGATGTTCGATCTCGTCAACCGCCTTGGTAAATAACGGTGCCAGACCACCGGTCGCGACAACTTTCATATTATCAACGCCCTGCTGCATGCGAATGCGCGCCAGAAGTCCCTCGATCATCGCAACATAGCCCCAGTAAACCCCGGACTGCATTGCCTCGATCGTGTTCTTGCCGATCACATTGCGCGGGGCCTCGATCGCGACCATCGGCAACTGGGCTGCTGCCATATGCAGCGCCTTGATCGAAAGGTTAACACCTGGCGCAATCACACCGCCAAGATAATTGCCTTCTTCATCGATCACGTCAAACGTGGTCGCCGTCCCGAAATCCAGAACCACAAGCGGCCCGCCAAAAAGCTTGTGCGCTGCAACCGCATTGACAAGCCGGTCGGCCCCGACCTCGCTTGGCCGATCCATGATGATCTTCATATCCAGATCAACCGCCGGGTCGCCCACCACCATCGGCTCGACATTGAAATAACGTCGGCACAGGGTTTTAAGGCTGAATTCCGCCGCCGGAACCACGGTTGCGATGATTGCGCCCGTAATCGCATCTTTCGGCACATCCGACAGGGTAAACAGATGATGCAACCACACGCCAAGTTCATCAGCCGTGCGTTCAACCGTCGTTGAACAGCGCCACTGCCCCTTGATCGTATCGCCGTCAAACACCGCGAAAACGATGTTGGTATTCCCGGCATCAATCGCCAGCAACATGATGTTTCGTCTCCCCGTTATCGTCCCGTGTTATTTATGCTTTAAAAAACACTTCGCCAGCACCGATGCGATGTTCCATCCCGCCCGTTTCTCTTAAAACAAGCGATCCGTCGTCATCAAGCCCGACAAACATGCCCTCAAGCGTCCTTTCGGTCAGGCGCGCAATCACCGGCGCACCAATCCCGTATGCCCGCCGAAGCCAGGCGTCACGCACCGGGGCAAAGCCCTGCGCTTCCCATACGGGCAACCAGTCTGCCACCCTCCCGACATAGGCCGAAATCAGTTCGCCCACCGAAACCGGCGCGCCAAGCGCTGAAAGCGACGTCGCCGGGCGTTCGGCATCATCGGGATAAAACGCAACATTCACCCCGGCTCCGATCACCAGATAATCGGTTTCCGAACCGTTATTCGATGCACTTTCCAGAAGAATACCCGAAATCTTGCGGCCATTGACCATCAGGTCATTGGGCCATTTGCAATCCGGCCTGACCCGATTGCCTGTCACCAGCTCAATCGCCTCGGCCAGGGCAACCGCAATCAGGAATGTCAGTTTTGCCGCTTCAAAAAGCGGGCAATCCGGACGCAGCAAAAGGGAAGAATAAAGATTGCCAACCGGGGATGTCCATGCGCGGCCGCGCCGTCCCCTGCCCGATGTCTGTTGGCGGGCCCAAATAAGGGCGCCACTTGGGGCGCCCTTATCAGCAAGGCGTTTCGCCTCTTCATTCGTACTGTCGATCACTTCCAGTTCATGAAGATAAAAACCTTCAGGAAGCCGGATCGTCGGCTTGGTCATCCTTACTGCCCGAGCAAGGCCGTCGCGGCAACGCCGGCACTATCCATCAACGGGTTCGGGAAGAAGACGAAAGCCAGAAGAATGACCGTCGCAACCGCCATGATCACATTCATCTCGGTGCCGTTCTTGTCGAACGCTTCGACCGGCTCGTCGAAATACATCACCTTGATGATCCGCAGATAGTAATAGGCACTGACGACCGAGGTCACCAGACCGATCACCGCCAGCGTCACAAGACCGGCATCAACCGCCGCCTTGAACACATAGAACTTGCCAAAGAACCCTGCAAGCGGCGGAATACCGGCCATCGAGAACATCAGGATCGCGGTCACCGCCGCCATCAGCGGCTTGGTCTTGGCCAGACCGGCAAGATCGGTGATTTCCTCGACCATGCGGTCATTGCGACGCATCGACAGGATCACGGCAAAGGTTCCAAGGTTCATCACAAGGTAAATCCCAAGATAAACCAGAATACCCTGCACGCCCTCTGCCGTACCGGCCGCAAGGCCAACCAGTGCGAAACCAACGTGACCGATGGATGAATAGGCCATCAGACGTTTGATATTGTCCTGACGAAGGGCTGCGAACGAACCCCATGCCATCGACAGGATCGACACCAGAACGATGATCTGCTGCCAGTCTTCGACAGCACCGGCAAACGGCCCAACCGCAACACGAACGAACAGCGCCAGACCGGCAATCTTCGGCGCGACGGCAAAGAACGCCGTAACCGGGGTCGGTGCCCCTTCATAGACGTCCGGGGTCCACATATGGAACGGAACCGCGGAAACCTTGAAGCACAGACCGGCAAACATGAAGGCCAGACCAACCAGTGTCCCGACCGAAAGGCCGCCATTGCTGATCACATCGCCCAGAACGGCGAAGTTGGTCGAACCGGTAAAGCCATACACCATCGACATGCCATACAGCAGCATACCCGACGCAATCGACCCCAGAACGAAGTATTTCAGGCCCGATTCCGTGGCGCGAACGGTGTCGCGGCGGATCGCCGCGATCACGTAAAGTGCGAGCGACTGAAGCTCAAGACCAAGATACAGCGACAGCATGTCGGTCGCCGATACCATCGCCATCATGCCAAGTGTGGCAAGCAGGATCAGGATCGGGAATTCGAACCGCGACATGTTTTCGCGTTCGGCGTAATTCATCGCCATCACGATACCAATCGACGAACCGATCAGGATCATCACCTTGGTGAATTTGGCAAAGGCATCTGCCGTGAACTGGCCATAGAACGCCACCCCGCCGTCACCCAGAACCACCAGCACAAGGGCGATGATCTGGGCTGCAACCGCAAGCCATGAAACGGTGCGGAAAGCCTTGTCCTTACCGGCAAACACGCCAAGCATCAGAAGGGCAAGGGCCGAAACGGCCATAAAGATTTCGGGCAATGCCGCCCCGAGGTTGAGCATAGAAACTCCCATGTTCATTCCCCTCAATTCGCCGCCAGCTGCGCAGCCTGAGCTGCGGCAGCCTGCGCCGTTTCGACCTGGTTGACGAGGTGTTCAACCGAAACATGCATGATGTCGAGGAAGGAGACCGGATAGACCCCCATCCAAAGAACGATGATCACAAGCGGTGCAAAGATCAGCCATTCACGCGGGCTCATATCAAGGATCGACTTAAGGTTTTCCTTGGTAAGGGCCCCGAACACGATGCGGCGATAGAGATACAGCGCATAAGCCGCACCAAGGATCAGACCGGTTGCGGCAAAGAATGCCACCCAGGTATTGGCTTCGAACGCGCCCAGCAATGCCAGGATTTCGCCAACGAAACCACCCGTCCCCGGAAGACCGACAGACGCCATCGTAAAGAACATGAAGATAACGGCATAACCAGGCATACGATGCACAAGACCGCCATACGCATCGATCTCGCGGGTATGCATGCGGTCATAAACCACACCAACACACAGGAACAACGCGCCCGATACCACACCATGGCTAAGCATCTGGAAGATCGAACCTTCGATACCATGCTGGTTAAAGGTGAAGGCACCAATCGTCACAATCCCCATATGGGCCACCGACGAATAGGCAATCAGCTTTTTCATGTCCTGCTGTGCCAATGCGACCAGCGACGTATAGATGATCGCCACAATCGACAGCGTAAACACCAGCGGGGCAAAGGTTTCCGACGCCAGCGGCATCATCGGCAACGAGAACCGAAGGAACCCGTAACCACCCATTTTCAGAAGCACACCGGCCAGGATCACCGAACCAGCGGTCGGTGCCTCAACGTGGGCATCCGGAAGCCATGTGTGAACCGGCCACATCGGCACCTTGACGGCAAAGGATGCAAAGAACGCCAGCCACAGCCAAAGCTGCATATTATAGCTGAACCCGTGCGCCATCAGTGTCGGGATGTCGGTGGTGCCTGCTTCGAAATACATCGCAAGCAGCGCCACCAGCATCAGAACGGAACCCAGCAGCGTGTAAAGGAACAGCTTGAAGGCTGCATAAACACGACGCTGACCGCCCCAGACACCGATGATGATGAACATCGGGATCAGAACGCCTTCGAAGAACAGATAGAACAGCAGACCGTCAAGCGCGCTGAACATACCGACCATCATCGTTTCCAGGATCAGGAACGCGATCATGTATTCCTTGACACGTTTCTGGATTGCTTCCCATGCCGACAGAATGCAGATCGGCGTCAGGAAGGTCGCCAAAAGCACGAACAGCATCGAAATGCCATCCACGCCCATGTGATAGGAAATGTTCAGGCCCGGCATCCAGTCGGCTTTTTCAACGAACTGGAAATCGGCCGTGGTGCTATCGAAATTCACCCATAGCATCAACGATGCCAGGAAGGTGAAACCCGACGTCCACAAAGCAACCCATCGGGAGTTGCGGGCGACATTCGCCTCTTCCCCGCGGATCAGCAGCACGAACAGTGCGCCGATCAGCGGTAAAAAGGTGACGATCGAAAGAATTGGATAATCGCTCATCGCCCGTTAACCCATCTTCCAAATTGTGTAAGACACCAAGGCGGCAATACCGATCAGCATCGCAAACGCATAGTGATAGACGAAACCGCTCTGAAGGGCGCTGACACGACGTGCAATGTTACGGCATGCTGCGGCGACACCGTCCGGACCGACACCGTCGATCAGCGCGCCATCGCCCGATTTCCAGAAGCCATAGCCAAGATAGAAGGCCGGCTTGACGAAAATCTTGTCGTAAAGCTCGTCGAAGTACCATTTGTTCAGCGCGAAGCGATACAGACCATTGAAGGTATTGGCCAACTGACGCGGCAGCGACGGAACCAGCTTGTACATCACAAGTGCGATGACAAAGCCCGATACCATGGCAACAAACGGTGCCAGCTTGACCCAGCCCGGAACATGGTGTGCATGTTCAAGAGCCTGATGACCTTCGGCCATGAAGATCGCGCCGTTCCAGAACGCCAGCATTTCTTCATAGTCACCACCACCGAACCAGTCCTTGGCGAACCAGCCGGCAAAGATCGCACCGATGGTCAGGAACAGAAGCGGCAGCGTCATGACAGCCGGGCTTTCATGGACATGGGCCATGGTCCGCTCGTCCGCACGCGGGGTGCCAAAGAAGGTCATGAAGATCAGACGCCAGCTATAGAACGACGTCATCAGTGCCGCCAGGATACCGGCCCAGAAGGCATAGGTGCCGACCGCGGTATGTGCCGCAAACGCGCTTTCGATGACAAGGTCCTTGGAATAGAAGCCCGCAAGCCCCGGGAAACCGGTAATCGCAAGCGTACCAACCATCATCACCGCAAAGGTCAGCGGAACCATCTTATAGATGCCGCCCATCTTGCGCATGTCCTGCTCGTCGGACATCGCATGGATCACCGAACCGGCACCAAGGAACAAAAGCGCCTTGAAGAAGCCGTGCGTCATCAGGTGGAACACGCCCGCCGAATAGGCCGACACGCCACACGCAAAGAACATGTAACCAAGCTGCGAACAGGTCGAATAGGCGATCACGCGCTTGATGTCGTTCTGAACGCAACCAATGGTCGCGGCAAAGAACGCGGTCGATGCGCCGACAACGGTAATGATCGCAAGCGTGGTTTCGGCATATTCAAAGATCGGCGACAGGCGCGCAACCATGAACACACCGGCCGTCACCATGGTTGCCGCGTGAATAAGGGCTGAAACCGGTGTTGGGCCTTCCATCGCATCAGGCAGCCACGTATGCAGGCCAAGCTGTGCCGATTTGCCCATCGCTCCGATGAACAGAAGAAAACAGGTGATCTCAAGGGCCGAGAATTCATGACCAAGGAACAAAAGCGTCGTTCCGGCAACTTCCTCGGCATTGGCAAAGATCACGTCGAACTGAACGCTATCGAACAGGACATAAACCGCAAAGATACCCAGCGCGAAGCCAAAGTCACCGACACGGTTAACGACAAACGCTTTGATCGCAGCGGCCGATGCCGACGGCTTGGAATACCAGAAACCGATCAGAAGATAGGACGCAAGCCCCACCCCTTCCCAGCCAAAGAACAGCTGGATCAGGTTGTCGGCAGTCACCAGCATCAGCATGGCAAAGGTAAACAGCGACAGATACGCCATGAAACGCGGCTTGTCGGGATCGTGCGACATGTAACCGATGGAATAGATATGCACCATCGACGACACACCGGTCACAACAATCAGCATGACGCAGGTCAGCGTATCAAAACGAAGCGCCCATTCAGCCGTGAAGTTACCCGAAGAAATCCAGGTAAACAGCTGAACCGTCACCGGGTTGCCGCCAAGCGCGACATCGACAAAGGCGAAAATCGAAATGATGAAGGCCGTAACGACACCGCCCACCGTAATCAGCTGGGAAATGCGATCAGACGTCGAAACACCATGATGATGGCTGCTGTCATGCTCGGCACCGGACGCGGACGACATGGCGCCGGCCAGCGTAATGATGCCGGCAATCGTGGCAGCGATCAGGGGCAGGAATACAATCAGAGGATACATATCTGCCTTACCCCTTCATCATGTTGATGTCTTCAACCGCAATCGTGCCGCGGTTACGGAAATAGACCACCAGGATCGCAAGACCGATCGCTGCCTCGGCGGCGGCAACGGTCAGGACGAAGATGGTGAAGACCTGTCCGACGAGGTCGCCAAGGAACGACGAGAACGCGACAAGGTTGATATTGACTGCCAGCAGCATCAGCTCGATCGACATCATGATGATGATGACGTTCTTGCGGTTCATGAAGATGCCAAAGATCCCGAGTGTGAAAAGGATCGCCGCGACGGTCAAATAATGTGCAAGACCGATTTCCATCAGATCCCCCTACCGACCGGAACTTTTTTGACTTCAAGCGTGTCAGCGCGATCGCGTTTGACCTGCTCGGAGATTTTCTGACGGCGAACACCCTCGCGGGTACGCAGCGTCAGGACAATTGCGCCGATCATCGCAACAAGCAGCACCAGACCGGCAGCCTGGAAGATGTATGCGTAATCGGTGTAGATCAGTTGGCCGAGCGCCTCGACATTGGTCAGTCCGGCGGGCGTCGGATGCGCCAGAACGGCGATCTTGTCATCAGACAAAGCCCAGCCCGCGCCGACAAAGGCCAGTTCCACAAACAGCACCAGCGCGATCAGAACCCCGATCGGCAGATAGTTGAGGAAACCTTCGCGCATCTCGACAAAATTGATGTCGAGCATCATGACGACGAACAGGAACAGAACCGCGACCGCGCCGACATAGACGACGACGAGCAGCATGGCGAGAAACTCAGCACCCAGCAGGACGAAAAGCCCGGCTGCGTTAAAAAATGTCAAAATCAGCAGCAGTACCGAATGCACCGGGTTGCGAACGGTCACAACCGCAGTCGCGGACAGAACCGCGACAGTAGCAAACAGGTAAAAAGCCAAAGCCTGTACGACCATAAGGTACCCCCTTGGCGAGCCGCCCTGCCCCAACAGCAGAAAGCGGCCCATGAACTCTCTTTATACGATCAGACGCGACACTTACCGATAAGGTGCGTCTGCCTCCAATCGTGCAGCAAGCTCGGCTTCCCAACGCTCGCCATTTGCCAGAAGCTTATCCTTGTCATAGAGAAGCTCCTCGCGGTTTTCGGTTGCGAACTCGAAGTTCGGACCTTCAACGATTGCATCCACCGGACAGGCTTCCTCGCAGAAACCGCAATAGATGCATTTCGTCATATCGATATCGTAGCGCGTCGTACGCCGCGAACCGTCGTCGCGCGGCTCAACCTCGATGGTGATGGCCTGCGCGGGACAGATCGCCTCGCAAAGTTTGCACGCAATGCAACGCTCTTCCCCGTTGGGATAACGGCGCAGCGCATGTTCGCCACGGAAACGCGGGCTCAGCGGACCCTTTTCATACGGATAGTTCAGCGTCACCTTGGGCTTGAACATGTATTTCAGGGTGAGCGCCATACCGGAAACGAGTTCCACCAGCAGGAAGCTCCGGGCCGTCCGATCAATAAATGACATCGTTTACCTCTCTCTCTCCGATGCGCGGCGATCAGGCCGGGACCTTGTCAAAAGCAACCAGGAACGTGGCGACCAGCATGACCCAGGCAAATGACAGCGGCAGGAAGACTTTCCAACCCAGACGCATCAGCTGGTCATAGCGGTAACGCGGGAATGTCGCACGCACCCAGAGGAAAATGAACAGGACGAAGCAGATCTTCAGAATGAACCAGATCGCGCCGGGGATGAATTCCAGCACCGGCAGCGGTGCGGTCCAGCCGCCCAGGAACAGAACGGCGCAAAGACCGCTCATCAGGATCATGTTCGCGTATTCACCCAGGAAGAACAGCGCAAAGGTCATTGCCGAATAATCGACGTTATAACCCGACACCAGTTCGGCTTCCGCTTCCGGAAGGTCAAACGGCGCACGGTTCGTTTCGGCCAGGATCGACACGATGAAGACCACAAACATCGGCAGGTGATAGATGAAGTTCCATTCCCAGATGCCGCCAACCTGACCGCGAACGATATCGCTAAGGTTAAGCGACCCGGTGGTCAGCAGAACCGAAATGATGATCAGGCCAATCGAAATCTCGTAGGACACCATCTGTGCGCCGGAACGCAGCGCACCAAGGAAGGCGTATTTCGAGTTCGACGCCCAACCGGCCATCACGATGCCGTAAACACCCAGCGATGAAATCGCGAACAGGTACAGAATGCCGACATTCAGATCCGCCAGAACCATGCCCTCGTCGAACGGGATAACCGCCCAGGCAATGATCGCCAGAATGAAGGTCAGCATCGGGGCAATGATAAACACGCCCTTGTTGGCACTGGTCGGAACAATCGTTTCTTTCAGAAACAGTTTCAGACCATCGGCCAGCGGTTGCAGAAGACCAAACGGCCCCACAACGTTCGGGCCTTTGCGCAACTGCATCGCACCGATGACCTTGCGCTCGGCATAGGTCAGATAGGCGACAGCAACCAGCAGCGGGACAACAATCGCCAAAATCTTGGCGACGATCCAGACCAGCGGTTCAATATATCCGTCCCAAAGAAGTTCCATCGGTTAAACCGTATCTTTTGCGTTTCGTCCCTGAATTGGGACACCCCCTTGCGGGACGGGCGACGATGTCATCGCCGCCCCCCAAACTCAGGCAACCTTCTCGGCAGCCGCATCCTTGACAAAGGCCTCTGTACATTTGGCCATCGTCACCGATGCACGGCTGATCG